>CALGOH010000296.1 GCA_937957985.1 uncultured Verrucomicrobiae bacterium | reverse complement strand
TCGAGCTTTCTCGGCCACAGCGCCAACGCGGTGCGCTGGCAGGTGTATTCGGCGCTGCTGGTCTACGTCCTGTTGCGCTTCATGGCGCACCTCTCGGGGTGGGCTCACGGCTTCACCCGTCTCTTCGCGGTGACGCGCTCGGCATTGTGGGAGAGGCTCGACCTGCTGGCGCCGCTCGAATCCCATGGGACAGCATCAGGACGAATGCGGATGATCGGAGCACTGGATCAGGCGTGGTTGCCCGGGTTGGCGTCGTTCAGGACATGATGTCATGGGACAGCAAGGGCGCGCCGCCATGAGGGAAACCCCGACCGATTAGAGAAACCCGCAATCGCCACCTTCTGAAATCCGCCAACGGGACTTGGAAATTCAAGCCCTACGCTTCTTCGCGCCCAGACTGTGGGATGCTCGAACGGGTTCTTTGCGCCCCTTCTTCGCCTTCATGCCGGGACCGCTTTTCCAGTCGCCGGGCGATCTTGCCGATGCCACGCGCCGGGCAATCGGGCACTACCTGGAGACAACCCCCAGGGGGGGCGCATCAGGAGAACCCGTGCCGGCGGACACGTTTCAGGGTGCGACCGCAAGCCGCTCCGGCTCGTCCTCGCCCTCGATGAGGAAGCCGTTCTCCTTGTAGGTCTTGAGCCGGAAGTGGGTGGCGGTCGAAAGGACGCCGTCCATGGTGCTGAGCTTTTCCGAGACGAAGCGGGCGACCTCGCGCAGGTCGGAGCCCTCGACGACCACCATGAGGTCGTAGCCGCCGCTGGCGAGGTAGCAGCTCGTGACCTGCTCGAAACGGGCGATGCGCAGTGCCAGCCGGTCGAAGCCGCCGCCCCGCTCGGGCGTGAGCTTCACCTCGATGAATGCGGAGACATCCTGGTCGCCGGCCCGCTCGGGGTCGATGACCGCCTGGTAGCCGACGATGGTGCCGTCCTTTTCCCACTCGGCGATCTTCGCCCGGACGTCACTCTCGCTCAGCGAGAGGAGGTCGGCGAGTTCCGCATGGGTGTGACGGGCTTTGCTGCGCAGCAGCTGGAGCAAGGGGTCGATCGACATGAGACCGGAGACTTATCCGCAATCGCGGGGATTCTCAAGCCGAACGGTGGCCTCAATCGCCGAGGCAGATGCCCACCGCCTTGGCCGCCTGGACCATCTCGCTGTCGGGCTCGACGGTGCGGAGCTGGTTCACCGCCTCCTCGATCGGCACGGAATCGACGTGGTAGGCCTGGTAGCTGACCATCCGCCCGAATCGTCCTTCCTCGGCGAGCTTCACCGCCATCACGCCGAAGCGGGTTCCGAGAATCCGGTCGAGCGAGGTGGGCGCCCCGCCCCGCTGAAGGTGGCCCAGGGTGCAGGCGCGGGTTTCCTTTCCGGTGAGTTCCTCGAGGCGGTGCGCGACGATCTCGCCGATACCGCCGAGACGGACCTCGCCCCCGGCGTTGCTGTCGATGGTGACGTGGTCACCCTCCGGCAGATGCGCGCCCTCCGCGACCACCACCAGCGTGCTGTGGTCTCCGGTCGCACCGCGCTCGCGGATGAACTCGGCGACCTTGTCGAGCTTGAACGGGATCTCGGGCAACAGGACCACATTGGCCCCCCCGGCAATCCCCCCCCACAACGCGATCCAGCCGGCGTGTCGGCCCATCACTTCGAGCACCATGACCCGCTTGTGACTCGCGGCGGTGGTGTGCAAGCGGTCGAGGGCGTCGACCACCGTGCTGACCGCGCTGTCGAAACCGAAGGTCATCGCCGTCGCCCGGAGGTCGTTGTCGATGGTCTTCGGCACGCCGATGATCGGCCAGCCTTCGTGGTAGAGCTGCAGTCCGGTGGTCAGGGATCCGTCGCCGCCGACGACGACCAGCGCCCGGATCTCGAGCTGGTCCAGCGTGCGCTTCGCCTTGGCGATGACCTCGGGCGGCACCTCGGCGATGTCGCCCTTGCCGATCTTGGCGGCGAAGTGGCCCTTGTTGGTGGAGCCCAGGATCGTGCCCCCGAGTTTCAGGATGCCGACCGTGTCCCGCGGCTCGAGCATCCTGTAATCTCCCGGTGGCAGCAGGCCCTCGAAACCGTCCCGGAAGCCGACGACCTCCCAGCCGAGCTGGGCCGCCGCGCCGACGACGCCGTGAATGACCGCATTCAGGCCCGGGCAGTCCCCGCCGCTGTTCAAAATGCCGATTCGCATGGCGCCCAGCTAGCAAATCGCGCGCCGACGGATAAGGGAAAAGCCCGCCATGATGGGATATGCGCCCCTTATCGCGGATTCGGCACTTCCAGAATCTCGCGATCCCGATCGGTGATCGGCGCGCCGGCATTCACCCAGCGGTCGTAGATCGCCCAGCCCCGCGGAACCAGCTTCCTGGCATGTCCGAACCGGTCAGGCGAGTTCAACAGCACGATGATCAGCCGGCGGGGCGTGACCCCCTTGCTGCCATCCGCCTTCGGACGGATCAGGGGCGGTCTCTCGACGGAAAGCGCGAGACACTCACCAGCGGCCCGGGTCGTCCCGGTTTTGAGGCCGATGATCTCTTCCGACACCATTTCGTTGGTGTTCTTCACGTTGAAGGCCCGGGGCTTGTCGAGGCCCTTGACCGTCACCTCCCGGGTCTTCTGCCGCGAAATGAACGTGAATCCGGGACGCCGCATGGCATAGATCGACAGTTTCGCCATGTCCGCCGCGGTGGAAACCCCGACCTGGTCGGGCAGTTCGAGGCCGTGGGGATTCCGGAACGTGGTCTTGCTCATCGCCAGGGCCTCCGCCAGGTGGTTCATCTCGCCCACGAACTCCCGCACGGGGTCTCCCTGCCTGCCCTTGCGACGGAGAAACTCGCGCCCGACGTGGTCGGCGACGGTGAGCGCCGCCACGTTGTCCGAACCGAGGATCGCGGAACTCAGGGCGTCGAGCAGGGTCAGCCGCTCGCCCGGGACGAGGCGCATCGGATTCGGCCCCGGCAGCATCGCGGCCGAAGGTGGCACGACCACCTCCAGCTCCGCCGCATCGACCCCCGAGGCTTCCGCCCAGTCCACGGCCAGCACGGCGGTGGCGACCTTGGTCAGGCTCGCGACCGGCCGTTTCACGGTGGAATTGTCGGCGATCAGGACCTTCCCCGAATGGGCCTCCACCACCATCAGGGCTTCTTCCGCGGAAAGCGACATCGTCCCCAGGGCCGCGGAAGCCGTCAGAATCCAGCATCTCCAAGCTTGCACGCCGGGACTCTACCGATTGGCCGGCGCGGCTCAATGGCAAAGCCCGCGGCCCGAAATCATGCCTTGCCATGCCACTTTCATCCCCTAGCCTCCCGCCCGTGAGGCGGCCTCGAGGCGCGCCTCCGACCATCAAGACCGGGCCGATTTTCCTGAACCCGATCCTCTGGAGGGTCCTCCGTCCCGCTACGCCATGGACGGCCCTCTCCGGCAACAGAACGCCGGCGGATCGATCCCAGGGAAACCAGCCGGTGAAGGACCGCTACAACGTCCCATCACCCCGGAACGCCAAGGCAAACGGCCCGCAACCCGAGCAATGACATGTCAAACACCACATCCGACAACCGTGGCAGCGGCCAGGGACGCCGCCGCTCCCGCGGTGGCAGAAATCGCAACCGAAAACGCAATCAACAATCGAACCGAGGCGAAACCCGCCAGCAGGGAAGTAACCGCAAGAGCAATCGCAGCCGGCGCCGCCGCCAGGCGCCCAAGCCGAAGCCGCTGACCTGGTGGCAGAAGCTGCTGAAGGCCATCGGCCTCTACAAGGAACCGGAGCGTCCGGCGAGGCGCGACGGAAAATCCGCCCCGAAGTCGAAGACCCGCGACGCCAGAAGCGGCGAACCGGGGCCGAAGAAGGAGCGCAAGCCCCGCGAACCGCGCAAACCGCGCGAGCGGCATGAAAGCCGCGGCCCGGTCTCGACCGACGACGTCGATACCAAGCGCGTCTACCTCGGCAACCTCTCGTACGAGGCGACCGAGAGCGATCTCGAGGAGCTCTTCCGCGGCGTCGGCACGGTGCGGCGCGTGGAGATCGTCTACAACCGCCGGACGCATCGATCGAAGGGCTACGGCTTTGTCGAGATGCTCAACGTCGACGAGGCCAAGCGCGCGGTCGAGATCCTGCACGACCAGTTCTTCATGGGCCGCAAGCTCACCGTCAGCGGCGCGAAGTCCAAGGGACCCGCGGATGACGCTTCGTCGGACGACGACGAGCCGGAGGACGACGCACCGACGGCGGAGGAAAGCCTGCCGCCGGCCGAGCCACAGCAGGAGAGCGGGACCAAGCCTCAGTAGGCCGCCCCGGACCTCGACTTTTCCGCGCCCCGCCGGCTTGCCCGCGCGGGGCGCGTTTCATTTCCTCTCCCCATGCCCGAGCCCGTCTACCTCTGCGGCCCGACCGCCTCGGGCAAGAGCGCGCTGGCCATGGCGCTCGCGGACCGGCTCGGCGGGGAGATCGTCAACGGCGACGCCTTCCAGCTCTACCGCGGCGCTCCCGTCGTCACCGCGGCACCCGAGGCCGAGGACTTCGAAAAGGCCCCCCACCACCTCTACGCCGTCCTCGATCCCGGCGAGGCGTGCGACGCGATGCGCTACCGGCGCATGGCGCTGCCGGTCATCGAAGAGATCCGGGGCCGCGGCAAGGTCCCCATCGTCACCGGCGGTTCCGGCCTCTATCTGAAGTTCCTCACCCACGGCCCCTCACCCCTGCCCGCCGCCGACCCCGCTCTCCGGGCGACGCTCGACCGCCGGCCGCTCGCATCGCTCGGCGACGAGCTTCGGGAACTCGACCCGGTCGAGGCCGCGCGGACCGATCTCGCCAACCGCCGCTACGTCACCCGCGCGCTTGAAATCTGCCTGCTCGCCGGCAGGCCGTGCTCGGAACTTCGGGATCGCTGGCTCGCCCGCACCCGCGACATCGAAGGCTCGCTCGGGGGACTGCTCATCCGGCGAGCCCGGCAGGACCTGCACCGCCGCATCGACGAACGGGCGCACCGGATGCTCGAAGCCGGCGCCATCGAGGAGGTCGCGGCGCTGCCCGCCTGCCTTTCCGGCCTGGAGAAGGCGATCGGCATTCCCCAGATCCGCGGCCTGCTCGCCGGAGAGATCGATCGCGAAACCTGTCGCGACCGGATCGCCGCCGCCACCCGGCAGTATGCGAAACGCCAGGAGACCTGGTTCCGTCGCGAAGGATGGCTGCGGCCGGTGTCGTGGCCGGCCGACGCTCCCGTGCCGCTTGACGACGCCGTGGCGGCGCTTTCCAACAGGCTTTGACCTGCGGGCGGTTTGGGGCCAATGATCGGTGCATGCAGCCCGCGCAGTTCGAACACGCGATCGAGAACATCGTGCGTCGCGACTCCCGCTTCGACCCCCAGGCGTATCTCTTCCTGAAGGATGCGCTGGACTTCACGCTGAAGCGCGCCGCCGAGGACAACGCCGGCCAGCCGCGCCACGTCAGCGGCCGCGAACTTCTCCATGGCTTCCGCGACCTGGCCCTCCAGGAGTTCGGCCCCATGGCGCACACCCTCATGGCCGAGTGGGGCCTGGAACGCACCCGCAACGTCGGCGAGATGGTCTTCCACCTGATCGAGGAGCAGATGTTCGGAAAGCAGGACTCGGACACCCTCGATGACTTCGAGGACATCTTCGATTTCCACGAGGCCTTCGCCGAGCCGTTCGTTCCGAAGGCGCGCCTCGAGACCAGCCGGCGTCGATAACCTAACCACCGACCCGTGGCATGACCGTCCCGGTCATGAATCCCCGATGGCCCATGCCTTGCAGGCTGCTTCGTTCTCGCGGCGCTTCGGGAGATAATAACCAGGCGAAGGATCATCGGACTTCACCCGTTCATGACCGGGACGGCCATGCCACTGTCACGACCGCCGATCCGGGTGGCATGCCCAGGCTTCCAGAGCCCCGACCATCGCCTCCGCCGCGCGTCCCGCCACCGCCACCACGTCCTTGTGGTCGAGATCCGCACCGGGCATCCCCGCGCCGAGGTTCGTCAGGCAGGAAAGCCCGAGCAGCCGCATGCCGAGCGCCCTCGCCTGGATCGCTTCGAGCACGGTGCTCATGCCCACGGCGTCCGCCCCCATCGTCCGCAGCATCCGGATCTCGGCAGGCGTCTCGTACTGCGGTCCCCGTAGACCGGCATAGACGCCGCGCCCCACTCCCACGCCCCTCGCCTCGCAGATCGCCAGAAGCTCCTCGCGCCACTCGATGTCGAAGGCCCCGGTCATGTCGACGAAGTTCGCTCCCCCCTCCAACGGCGAGGTTCCCGTCAGGTTGATCTGGTCATCGAGGATCATCCACGTTCCCGGCTGGAAGCGCTCGCGGAGCGAGCCCGCCGCGTTCGTGAGCACGAGCGAGTTCACCCCCCGCTCCGCCATCCAGCGGATGCCGGCGGTGACCGCCTTCGCAT
>CALGOH010000295.1 GCA_937957985.1 uncultured Verrucomicrobiae bacterium | reverse complement strand
AAAAGCAAAGACCCGCAAGGCTGTCGCCAAGCGCTTCAAGGTGACTGGCACCGGGAAGGTCCTGCGCCGGAAACAAGGCAAGCGCCACCTGCTCCAGAACAAGAACCGCAAACGCAAGCGGAACCTGGGCAAGGCCACGCTCGTTTCCGACGCCGACATCAAGAACGTGAAGGAGAACCTTCCCTTCGCCTGATCCGGGTCGCGAGACATCCCACGCCTCCGTCGGCGTTCAACGACGGGCCTCCATTGCCGCCAGACCCCGACCCGTCGGGGTACAGCCGGACGAGCGAGACGGCAGGAGGAAGACGAAACCAACGGCCCGTCCGACCTGACAACACACCATGCCACGCGCAACCAACAGCCCGGCCTCGCGCGCCCGCCGCAAGCGGGTGCTCCAGCGTGCCAAGGGTTTCCGCGGATTCCGCTCGAAGCTCTTCCGCTACGCCAAGGACGCCGTCCGCAAGGCCCACACCTACGAATACCGCGACCGCAAGAAGCGGAAAGGCCAGTTCCGCCGTCTGTGGATCCAGCGCATCAGCGCCGCGACCCGCAACGAGGGCCTGACCTACTCCCGCTTCATCGAGGGGCTCAACGCCGCCGGCATCGAAGCCGACCGCAAGATCCTCGCCGACCTCGCCGTGCACGACGCCGAGGCCTTTACGGCCATCGTCGAGCAGGCCAAGGCGGCCCTCGAGAAGAAGAAGAGCGAAGCCGCCGCCTGAGGCGACCCGCAAGCACCTTCTCTCCAACGCCGCCCGGCCCACCAGCCCGGCGGCGTTTCTCATTTCCGGAGAATCGACATTCCTGTCGATCATCCCCGTCCCCATTGACCCCCGGCGTCTCACCCGCTATCCCCGCCTCGCCTCCCATGAAGGATCAGATCGAAGCCACCCGCACCGCCGCGCTCGAGCGCATTGGCCGCATTGAGGACGCCCGCAGCCTGGAGGACGCACGCATCGCCATCCTCGGCAAGCAAGGCAGTCTCACCGGACTCTCCGCCGGCATGCGCGACGTGCCAAAGGAACAGAAGGCCGAGGTTGGCCAACTCCTCAACGCCGCCCGTCAGGCGATCACCGCCGCGCTTGAGGAGAAGAAGGATGGACTCCAGGCCCACGCCGACGCCAAGGAGCTCGAGGGCATCGACCTCACCCTCCCTCCGCGCCCGCTCCACGCCGGCTCGCTGCACCCCCTCACCCTGATTCGCGACGAGGCCATCGGCATCCTCCGCCGCATCGGCTTCGCCCTCGCCGAGGGTCCCGAGATCGAGGACGAGTTCCACTGCTTCGACGCCCTCAACACCCCCGAGGACCACCCGGCGCGAAACGAGAAGGACACCTTCTACTTCGACTCCGGGAAGCTGCTCCGCACCCACACCTCCAGCGTCCAGATCCGGACCATGGAAACCGAGAACCCTCCCGTCCGAATCATCGCCCCCGGCTCGGCCTACCGTCGGGACGAAATCGACGCGACCCACCTCTCGGTCTTCAACCAGCTCGAGGGCCTCTACGTTGATGCCGACGTCTCTCTCGGCGACCTCAAGGGCACCTTGGAGTATTTCTTTCACGAACTCTTCGGTGCCGAAACCGACGTCCGGTTCCGCCCGCACTTCTTCCCCTTCACCGAGCCGAGCTTCGAGATCGACGTGAAGCTTCACGTGAAGGGCCAGGCCCCGAGATGGATCGAGGTCGCCGGCTGCGGCATGGTCGATCCCGCCGTCTTCAAGGCCATCGACGACGGCCGCAAGGACGACGCCTTCAGCCCCGCCAAGGTCACCGGCTTCGCCTTCGGCATGGGCCTCGACCGTCTCGCCATGATTCGCTGGGGCATCAAGGACATCCGCCTGCTCATCGAGAACGACGTCCGGTTCCTCAAGCAGTTCGCGTGAGGCGCAGAAGATCGAGGATGGTGGATGCCATGGACCCGAACACTTCTCAACCGCAAGCCGATCGAAGTCTCCCGATCCAAAGGGTCGATAGAACAAAGCCCGGGACAAAGCCCCGGGAAAGGCCCCGCCACAATCCCCGCGGCCTGAAAGGTCGCGAGAACCCTTCTTGCGACCTTTCAGGCCGCTTTCCTCTTCCCGTCAGAACTCTCATGACCCTTCGGGCCATTGCCCCCAATCATCCGCTCCATCTACCATCCACCCCACCATCATGAACGTGTCGCTCAACTGGCTCGCCACCCACGTCGATCTGAAGGGCAGATCGCCCGAGGAACTCGACAAGCTGCTCACCTTCGCCGGCGTCGAGGTCGAGGGCATCGAAGTGAAGGGCGTGCCGTCCGACACCATCGTCGTCGCCCAGATCAAGGAAGCCGTCCAGCACCCGGACGCCGACAAGCTCAAGGTCACCCAGGTGGACGCCGGCGAAGGACAGCTTCGCCAGATCGTCTGCGGCGCGAAGAACTACCAGGTCGGCGACAAGGTGCCCTGCTGTCTGCCCGGCACCGATCTCGGCGGCTTCGTCATCGGCGAGACGAAGATGCGCGGCGTCGAGTCGAGGGGCATGCTCGCGGCCGCCTCGGAGATCGGTCTCACCGATGTCGAAGACGGCCTGATGATCCTCCCTGCGGACGCCGAGATCGGCAGACCGGTGAAGGAGATGTTCGACGCCGACGTGCTGCTCGAGGTCGAGGTCACGCCCAACCGGCCGGACCTGCTCAGCCACTACGGCATGGCCCGGGAGATGGCGACGCTGCTGGAGGCTCCGTTCCACGATCTCGACATCCCGGTCCGCAACGAAACCACCACCGAAGGCGTCCGGATCGAGGCCGCCGACGCCTGCCCCTACTACACCGCGGTCCGGATTTCCGGAGTCGAGGTGAAGGAGAGCCCGGCATGGCTCAAGGAACGCCTCGAATCCATCGGCCTGCGCCCGATCAACAACATCGTCGACATCACCAACTTCGTCCTCCACGAGCTCGGCCAACCGCTGCACGCCTTCGATGCCGCGAAGGTGAGCGGCGACATCGTCGTCCGCACCGCGTCGGACGGCGAGGTCTTCAAGGCGCTCGACGAGGCCGACTATCCGCTCGAAGCCGGCGATTGCGTGATTTCCGACGAGTCGGGCACCGCGCTCGCGCTCGGCGGGGTCATGGGCGGACTGGACAGCGGTGTCACCTCGGAGACCACCGACATCCTGCTCGAGTCCGCCTACTTCACCCCCTCGCGCATCCGCCGCACCTCGCGACGCACCGCGCTGATGTCCGACTCGTCCTACCGCTTCGAGCGCGGCGTGGATCCCGCGGGAGTTGACCGCGCCTCGGCGCTGGCCGTGAAGATCATCCTCGAACTTGCCGGCGGCAGCGCCGAAACCGCGACTCGTGTCGCCGGTGAGGCCCCGGTCCTCACCACGGCGGTCGGGCTCCATCTCGACGAGTTCGACCAACTCACCGGCGGCAGCATTTCACACGAGGACGCCGCGGCCATCCTCACCCGCCTCGGGCTCCGCAAGGACGAGGCCGGCCTGTGGGAGGTGCCGTCGTTCCGCGCCGACCTGCAACGCCATATCGATCTGGTCGAGGAAATCGTCCGCGTGAAGGGTCTCGATGCGGTGCCCTCGCGGCTGCGCGGCAGCTTCGTCCCGTCGAGCCCGGTCGATCATGCCTACGATGCCGACATGCGCCTGCGGCAAAGGCTTGCCGGCCTCGGCTTCCGCGAGTGCCAGACGATCAAGCTCATCTCCGAAGCCCAGCTCGGCGACGCCCTGCCACTCAAGCCGCTGCGCGAAGGCGACACGATCCGCGTGAGCCTGCCCCTCAGCGAGGACCACGCGGTCATGCGTCCGAGCCTCGCCCCCGGGCTGATCGCCTCCGCCGCCCGGAACATCCGCCAGGGCGCCGACAGTCTCCGGCTCTTCGAGATGGGGCGCTTCTTCCGCAACGCCGGCGGCGGCAAGGCAACCGATCTCGAAGCCGACGCGCTGGGTATTCTGCTCTCCGGTCCTCGCGCGCTGGAGGGATGGGACGGCGAGCCCGAGGTCGCGGATCTCCACGACCTGCTTGCCGTCATCCAGTCCCTCATGCCCGGCACTCCCGTTCGCTTCTCTCCCCGCGAGCGTGAAGGTTGGGTGCTCGGGGCGGACATCCAGGCTTCCGGCCAGAACCTCGGTTCCTTCGCCATGCTTCCTCCTGCCCGGCAGCGCGAACTCGACGCGGGCCACCCCGTCTACGTGGCCGAACTCGACCTTGCGAAGGTCCGCGGGCTGTCGGCCGTCTCCACCGAGATCCACGAGCTTCCCCAGTTCCCGGGATCGAGCCGCGACGCCGCGATCGAGGCTCCGATCGACCTCCCGAACGCGGAGATCGAGAGGGCCCTGTCGAAGGTGAAGGAGCCCCTGCTGGTCGGCTACGAGTGCTTCGACCTCTTCACCGACCCGAGTGGGGAGAAGCTCCCCGCCGACCGGAAGTCGATCGCCTACCGGATGCATTACCGCTCACCGGCACAAACGCTGAAGACCAAGCAGGTCGACGAGGCCCATCAGGGCATCCTCGACCACCTGACGCTTAGCCTGCCGGTCAAGTTCCGGTGAGGAGCGCCGGTTAAGAAACCGGCATCGACCGTGCGTCCCTTCCCGGCGGGGAGGTCTCACCGACGGCTTCCTCCACGACTCAATCAAGTGCCGGTTTCCTAACCGGCGCTCCTCAGTCGAGATCCGAACTGGTCACCGAGGTCTGCTCGCGCGAGCCCAGGAGTTCGGCCTGCTCGACGACCCTGCGCGGAGCGTCGTCGAAGCGATAGCTGTGGCAGTTCGGGCACAGCACCACCTGGCTGCCGACGATCGAGTCGCAGCCTTCACAGACCTTGTAGCCGGTCGGATTCGCCGCGATCTGGCGTGCCTTCTCGCGCCGGCTGTCGATGGGTGAGGATTCGCTCATGGGTGGAAAGAAAAGAGGCGGTTCCGGGACACTCCGGCACCGCCTCGGAAAAAAGTTCCGATCGAACTTTCGGGCGGCTCAACCAGCCGATGCGACCACCTTGGCGGCCCGGCTCTTCAGGTTGGCGGCCTTGTTCTTGTGAATCATTCCCTTCTTGGCCGCCTTGTCGACCGCGGACGAGAATTTCGCAAGCGACTCCGCGGCCGCCTTGGAATCACCGGCACCGGCGGCGGCGAGGGTTTCCTTGCGCAGGGTTTTGATCGCGTTCTTGCGCTGGCGGTTGCGTTCGGTCCGGGTCTTGGTCTGCCGGACGCGCTTGAGGGCTGACTTGTGGTTGGCCATGGATGGAAGGAAAAGTCGGTCGTTGGCGCCAATTTCCGGCGCGGGGGCGGGACTTTAGGGGGTGGTCCCGCCTTGTCAAGCTCGTCAGCGACAATCTCAGCGGACCGAAACGAGTCCGCGGGA
>CALGOH010000294.1 GCA_937957985.1 uncultured Verrucomicrobiae bacterium | reverse complement strand
GACGCCCATGTCGATGGCCATCATGGGCGCCACCGAGATCGAGTCGCCCGTCGGAACCTCGCTGGTTGCCGGAGTGTCCGCGGTCGATTTCGGAACCGTCCCCCAGGGCGCTCCGGCGGTGATGCGAACCATCCGCGTGCGCAACATCGGCGACCTCGTGTTGGAAAGCGTCGCCGCAACCATCACCGACACGGCCGCGGGCGAATTTTCGATCGTGCCCCCGGGATTGCCTGCCTCCCTCGAACCGGGAGAATTCGCGGACATACAAGTCTCGTTTCAGCCTGCGGCATCAGGATTTCGCTCCGCGCTCCTTCAGATCGGCAGCAACGACGCCGATGAGAACCCCTTCGAGATCACGCTCGCCGGCCAGCGGCTGGCGCGGCCGTCCTTCACCAGCACGCCGCTGAGCGTCGATACGCGTGGCACTGATGTGGACCTCATCGTCAATCCGACCACGGGACGGATCTCGGTGAGCTATCTTCCGCTGGCCTTTCCGAAGGAAGTGCGCGTCGCCACCCGGATCGGAAATTCCTGGTCCACATCGACCGCCTACACCACGCCGGGAACCGCGCTCTCTCCCAATGGAGTCGATCTCCAGCTCGCCGCCCGTTATTCAGATATCGCGCTCGCTCTCCGGGATCAGAACAACAACTCGATCGTGGTTTGCGAAGCGAGCAGTTCGACCTGGACAAGCTCGACCGTCGTATCAGGCGGCGCGAGTGATTGGAGCTCTCCCTATCTGACCTACGCGGCCGGCGGCGCGCGGGACCTGTTGTATTACAAGGCGGGTGGAACGCTCTACTACCATCACGGGAGCACCACCGTGACCTTCGGCGGCACGCTCTCGCTGCCGACACCGATCGCCGTGGATCCTACCACCGGACGGCCGACCTTTGTCCACGTCAAAGATGCCGCCGGCAACCTCTACATCCAGCGTCGGGGTTCGTCGCTGACGAGTTGGACCGGGCAGCTCATCCAATTGGCGAACAGTTCCGGTTGGTTCACCGGGCTCGGCTCTTCGCTCGACTACGTCTCGGACGGCAAACCGCGGGTCTCCTTCGTCCGTGGACCGTCCAATGAACTGCGTTTCGCGACCTACGACGGTTCATCCTGGTCGATTGAGGTCGTCGGTGTGTTGCCCAAGGCCAACTTCAACACCCGCACGAAGTTGCTGCAGGGGCCCGACGGCGTCTGGTACTGCGCTTCGGTCACCGACGACGCGGCATTCTCGCAGAAAGACCTCCGGCTCTGGCGGAATGCGGGAGGCGTTTGGACGAGTCAGCTCATCGCAAGCGCCGGATCCGAGGACTTCGGCATGGACCAGGATAATGCCCAGTTGTGGCTGGCCTATTCCCTGCCATCGGCTACGAACAACCTGTCCGTGGTGTCCGCTATCTTTCCCTCTGCGGCCACCGCGGACCTCGACCTTCGCGGATCGACCGGCGCTCCCTTCCCGGCCAATGGCGGCGTGCTAGATTTCGGCGGCGTCGCCAGCGGGGCGGAGAAACAGGCAACGCTGCTCGTTGAAAACACCGGTGGAGCGCTCTTGAGCGACCTCTCGATCAGCCTGGATGGAATAGCGCTCGCCTCGGGCTTCGAGTTGACCGGCCTGCCGCCGGCCGGGGCAAGCCTGCTGCCTGGCGCGAGCCTTACCTTCGGTTGTCGATTCGTGGCGGGCACCGCATCGGCCTCGGGATCGCTCGTCCTGACCAGCGCGAACGGCGGCGATATCACGGTTCAGCTCGCTGCCACCACCCAATCGGCCGGCCTGCTCGCGTCGTCCGCTTTCGGCGCCGCGGGGCTCACCGGCGACGACGCCCTTCCCGATGCCATCCCTTTCAACGATGGCGTGGAAAACCTGCTCAAGTATGCCTTCAACATGAATCTCGCCGGACCGGACGTTTCGGTGATGCCCGCCGGCAGCGGGACGGGCGGGCTTCCGGCGGTCGGACTGCATGAGACCGCCGAAGGCACCGTCCTCCGGGTCGAGTTCGTCCGCCGCAAGGGAAGCGGGCTCGTTTATTCCCCGCGTACATCATCCAACCTTCAGAATTTCGAGAACATGACCGAAACTCCCATGATCACGGACATCGACGACGACTGGGAACGCGTCCGCGTCGAACACCCCTGCGACCCCGCGACGACGCCCCGTTGCTTCGTGGTCGTGGAGGTGCTCGCACCCTAACAGGTGGACGCCGTCACGGCTTCTTCGCCCACAAGCCCGGCAGGCGCTTCGCGTTGCCGGGAAATCCCCGACCACCGCATTGATCTGCGCGATTCCGATCTTCATCAGGTCGCGGGACTTCTAGTCACGGTCGGATGGAAAGGAAAGAACCTCATTGCCCCTCATCCCTCCGTCCGCAGCATCAACTCCCGAACCGGCCTGCCGCCGACCAGGTGCTCGTCAATGATCCGGTCGAGCACCTCCGGCGTGCACGAGTGATACCAGACTCCCTCGGGATAAACGACGGCGATGGGCCCGGCCATGCACACCCGCAGACAGTCGGCCTTGGTCCTCAGAATCTTCGGCCCATCCCGCCCCAAGTCCGCCAACCGCCGCTTCAGGTGCTCCCACGAACGCAGGCCGACCGACGGATCGCAGCACTTCGGCTTGGTGGGAGTGGCGCAGAGGAAAATGTGGCGCTCCCCGGCACCCACGCCCGCCTCCCGGGCGGCGGCCTGCAATGCCTCGTCGCGGATCACGGCCGATGTTTTCCAAGACTCCTTGCCGTCGCCAAGAAGGAATCGCCGGATGCCTGCCGCAAGGAGCGGCGTTTTGAGAACGCCGTGAGCCGGGCGGGCGATTCGCGGTCGCCCGGGACGGCCCGGAGACCGTCGGCCCGGCCCATGACTCGCGGGAGCAAGCCACTCCGCCGGCTACCTCTTCTTCGCCCACGAATCACGCAGGCCCACGGTGCGGTTGAAGACCGGCCGCTCGCCGGGCACGTGATCCCGACGGTCGGCGACGAAGTAGCCGATCCGCTCGAACTGGCAGCGCCACTCGGGATCAACCTCCGCCAGCGAGGGTTCGACCCACGCCGTCACGGTTTGCTTCGACCCGGGATTCAGCACCGAGACGAATCCACCGTCCGCACCGTCCGGATCCTCCTCGGTGAATAGCCGGTCGTAGAGCCTCACCTCGGCCTCCCTTCCGAATTCGGCCGACACCCAGTGGATCGCCGCCTTGCACGTCACTCCCTCGGGCGCGTCCTTGCCGACGGTGTCGGGCAGATACTCGCAACGGATCTCGGTCACCCGGCCATCGGCATCCTTCTCGAAGCCGACGCACTTGATAATGTAGCCGCCGCGCAGCCGGACGTAACGCTCCGGGCCGAGACGGAAGAACTTCTTCGGCGGATCCTCCATGAAGTCCTCGCGCTCGATCCACAGCTCGCGGCCTAGCTTCACCTTGCGTGATCCCTCCTCCGGCTTCTCCGGATTGTTGACCACTTCCATCTCCTCGTTGCGGCCTTCCTCGTAGTTGACGAGCACGAGCTTCACCGGATCGAGCACCGCCATCCGGCGCGGTGCCTCCTTGTTGAGGAAATCGCGGATCTCGAACTCCAGCAGGGCGACATCGGTGGTGCCGTTGAACTTGGTGATCCCGATCCGTTCGCAGAAGCGCACGATCGCCTCCGGCGGCACGCCGCGGCGGCGCAAACCGCTGAGCGTGGGCATCCGCGGATCGTCCCAGCCGGCGACATGGCCTTCCTTCACCAGCGTCAGCAGCTTGCGCTTGCTCATCACGGTGTAGGTCAGGTTCAGCCGCGCGAACTCGATCTGGCGCGGCGTCGCCGGCACCGGGCAATGCTCGATCACCCAGTCGTAGAACGGCCGGTGGATCTCGAACTCCAGCGTGCACAGCGAGTGCGTGATGTGCTCGTGCGCGTCCTCGAGCGGATGCGCGAAGTCATACATCGGATAGAGGCACCACTGGTCGCCGGTGTTGTGGTGCGCGGCATGGATCACGCGGTAGATGACGGGGTCGCGCATGACCATGTTCGACGAGGTCATGTCGATCTTCGCCCGCAGCACCGCCTCGCCCTCCTTGAAATCGCCCGCCCGCATCTTCGCGAACAGCGCAAGACTCTCGGCCACCGGCCGGTCGCGGTACGGCGACGGCGTTCCCGGGACCTGCAGGTTGCCGCGGGTCTCCTTGATCTGCTCCGGCGTCTGCTCATCGACGTAGGCCAGCCCCTTCTCGATCAGCGCCACCGCACAGTCGTGGAAGAACTCGAAGTAGTCGCTGGCGTAGTAGAGGTGCTCGCCCCAGTCGAAGCCGAGCCAGGCGACGTCCTCCTTGATGCTCTCGACATACTCCAGCTCCTCCTTCTCCGGATTGGTGTCATCGAAGCGCAGGTGGCAACGAGCGCCGGTGGACGCGTTCTCGCGGGCGATCCCGAAGTTCAGGCAGATCGCCTTCGCGTGGCCGATGTGCAGGTAGCCGTTCGGCTCGGGAGGGAAGCGCGTGATCGTCGTCGCGTGCTTTCCGCTTTTCAGGTCTTCCGCGATGATCTCGCGGATGAAGTCGGTCTTCGGTTTCGTCGCCTCAGGCATCGGTGGTGTTGGCAAGGGATTCCAGCAGGGCCAGGTTCAGGCGGATGCCCGCCTCGAAGTTCTCGACCGGAAAATTTTCGTTGGGCGAATGGATCTGCGCGTCGGAAAGCGCAAGCCCGAGCAACAAGGTGTCGGCACCGAGGATTTCCTTGAAGTCCTGGACGATCGGGATGCTGCCGCCCGAACGGATCAGCACCGGCTCCGCCTCGAAAGCCTTCTTGAGCGCCACTTGTGCGGCCTTGCCGTAGGCCCCGTGCGGATCGGTTAGATAGGGTTTCCCATCGTGACCGGGAACGATCTCGATCGCGACCCCCTTCGGACAATGTGCCTCGAGATGCGCCACCACCTTCGCCATGACGTCCTTCGGATCCTGGTCCGGCACGAGCCGGAACGACAGCTTCACCATGGCTTCGGAAGGAATGACCGTCTTGGAGCCCTCGCCCTGATAGCCACCACCCAAACCGTTCACCTCCGCCGTCGGCCGCGCCCAGGTCTGCTCGGCCGGGCTGAAGCCCTTCTCGCCGAACAACTCCGGGGAACCGGTCACCCGCAGGAAATCGTCCGCCGTCGCGCCCGGCACCTTCGCCCACATCCCGCGCTCCCAGTCTTCCAGGTCGCGCACGTCGGCGTAAAACCCGTCGATGGCGACCCGGCCGTCGGCGTCGTGCAGGCTGGCGACCAGACGGCTGATCGCCGTCGCCGGATTCGCCACGGCTCCGCCGAAAAGCCCCGAGTGCAGGTCGCGCGACGGCCCGCGGAGGATGACCTCGCAACAGGCGATGCCGCGCAGGCCGTAGTCCATCGTCGGCACGCCGGGGGCGACCATGCCAGTGTCCGAAACGGCGATCACGTCGCAGGCCAGCTCGTCGCGATGCTCGCGCAGGAAGGGTGCGAGGTTCGGGCTCCCGATTTCCTCCTCGCCCTCGAAAAGGAAGGTCAGGTTAACCGGCAGGTCACCGGTCTCCGCAAGTGTTTTCCCCGCCCCCAACAGATGGGCGAGCATCTGGCCCTTGTTGTCGGCGCAGCCGCGGGCCCAGATCCGCCCGTCGCGGATCTCCGGTTCGAAGGGCGGGCTCTCCCAGAGGTGGAGCGGATCGACCGGTTGGACGTCGTAGTGCCCGTAAATCAAAACGTTGCGACGCCCTTCGCGGTGCTCGTTGCGGGCCACCACCAGCGGATGCCCCGGGGTCTCATGGAGCGTCGCCCGGAAGCCGTAACCCTCCGCCTTCGCCACCAGCCAATCGGCACAGGCCCGCACGTCGCCGGCATGGCGCGGGTCGGTCGAGACGCTCGGGAAGCGCAGAAACTCGAACAGAGTTTCGAGGTCGGAAGTCATGCGCCATCCATGACCGCCGCCCCGCACCCCCGCAAGGGCAAAGGAGGGTGTGAAATTCGGCGGTCGGACCGCTTTGACCTTTGCCTGTCTTTTGCCGGCACCTATCGTTCTGCCGGACCATGCCGGAAGCTCCGAAATCCCCCGCCCCCGACGAACGCCCCCGCATTCTCGTCGTCACCCCGGAGATCACCTACCTCCCACCGGGCATGGGCAACCTCGCCCAGCGGATGTCGGCCAAGGCCGGCGGCATGGCCGACGTCTCGGCCTCGCTGGTCCAGGCCCTCTACGACCAGGGTGCCGACGTCCACGTCGCGCTGCCGAACTACCGGAGGATGTTCCATCTCGACGTCGCCCAGGTCCACGACCTCGAGTACAACAAGGTCAGCCGCGCCCTGCCCGAACAGCGCATCCACCTCGCCGAGGACCGGGTCTTCTACCACCGCTCGCGCGTCTACAGCGCCTCGGAGAACCACCTCCTCTCGCTCGCCTTCCAGCGCGAGGTGATCGACCACATCCTGCCCCAGGTCCGTCCCCACCTCATCCACTGCAACGACTGGATGACCGGCCTCATCCCGGCGGTCGCCAAGCGCTTCGGCATGAAGTCCCTCTTCACGCTGCACAACATCCACACCGAGCGCACGACGATGGCGGCGATCGAGGACCGCGGGATCGACGCCGCCGATTTCTGGGAGCACCTCTACTTCGAGCGCCCGCCCTTCAACTACGAGGAAAGCCGCGAGCACAACATCGTCGACCTGCTCACCAGCGGCATCTTCGCCGCCGATCACGTCAACACCGTCAGCCCCAAGTTCCTCAGCGAAGTCGTCGACGGCCTCCACTCGCACATCCCCGGGCACATTCAGCACGAGCTCTGGGCCAAGTGCGACGCCGGCTGCGCGACCGGCATCCTCAACGCGCCCGACCCGTCCTTCAATCCCGTGCGGGACACCTACATCGAGGACCATTTCTCGGTCGACACGGTGATGGCGGGCAAACGGGCCAACAAGATGCGCCTCCAGCACGAACTCGGCCTGCGCCACGCGCCGGATTCCCCGCTGCTCTTCTGGCCATCGCGCCTCGATCCCGTGCAGAAGGGCTGCCAACTCGTCACCGACATCCTCCACGAGATCATCCAGGCCTACGATCACGACCTGCTGCAGGTCGCCGTCATCGCCAGCGGCGCCCACCAGCGCTATTTCCACGAGATCGTCGAAATGAACGGACTCCACGACCGGGTCGCGGTCCGCGATTTCGACGAGCGCCTGTCCCACCTCGGCTACGCCGCCGCCGATTTCGTCCTGATGCCCTCCTCGTTCGAGCCCTGCGGCCTGCCACAGATGATCGCTCCGAAATACGGCGCCCTCACCATCGCCCACAACACCGGTGGTCTGCACGACACCGTCGAACCCCTCGACCTCGACCGCAACCGCGGCAACGGCTTCCGCTTCGACGTCTTCGACGCCAGCGGCCTCCGCTGGGCGATCGACCGGGCGATGGACTTCTTCCGCCGGCCCGTCCACGAAAAGGAGGAGCAGATCCAGCGGGTCATGCGCGAGTCCACGAGTCGCTTCAACCACAACGCCACCGCGGCGGAGTACATCCGGACCTACGAGAAAATCCTCGGCCACGGGGTTTGCGGCGGGCTGCCTGGGGAAGCGGACGAGGAGGAGTAGTCCCTCAGCGATCCCTCTCCTCCCGCAACGTCGCCAGCAGGTCGAACAGCGCGAAGAGCATCACGAACAGGGCGAGACCGGCGCACAGCAGCCAGTAGATCGCGAACCGCCAGATCGATTCGGCGAGCCAACCGTCGATTCCCCACAGCCCCACCGCGAACATCGCGAGCAAGGCCGCGGCAAAGCCGGTCAGCGCACGCCTCCGCGGCCCCCGGTCGGCGAGGATTCCGGCCGCGACGGCCTTCCAGATCTTCCAGTCACTCACGGAGACGACCCTGCGCGAGAATCGTCGGCCGATCCAGTCCGTTGACCGGCGATTCGAGTTCCGCATTGCACCCGCAGCCCGACGGTCGAACATGGGCGCGCCCGATGTCCGCCGCATCTCCTCCATTCGCCACCATCCTTTCTCCGGCCGATTGGCGAGAGAGGGTGGAGACGCACCGTGGCCGCGCACTGCGATGGACCGCCCCGGCCCGGCAGCGGAAAGCCCGCGGCATCCGCCACCCGGTGGAAGACTTCCTTTTCACCTACTACTTCGTCTCGCTGAACAAGCTCGAGCAGTGGCACCCCGGCGTCGGCGTCGCCCTCGAACCGGCGGACGACCTGCCGAGCTGGTTCCGCCACCCGCCCTATCTCCGGGAAATGGCAGGCATCCGGATCACAGGACCCGCACCCGGTGATCGCGATCGACTCGGATGGATCCGCGACCTCCTCGTCGCCACCCGCGACCGCCCGCCGAACTTCGGCTGCCACGGCCTTCACGAGTGGGCCATGGTCTACCGCGGCACCGACGTCCGCCACCGGGAGTCGTGCGGCCTTCGCCTTCCCCAGTCGCAGGTCGACGCCCTCGTCGAGGCCCGCCCGCTGGGCTGCAGCCACTTCGACGCCTTCCGCTTCTTCCATCCCGCCGCCCGGCCCCTGAACCGGTTCGAGCCGACTCTCGATCGTCGGCAGTCGCTCGAACAACCCGGCTGCGTGCATGCCAACATGGACCTCTACAAATGGGCGGGCAAGGCCATGCCCTGGGTCGGTTCCGACCTGCTGCTCGACGCCTTCGAACTCGCCCTGGACCTCCGCAAACTCGACATGCGCGCCAGCCCCTACGACCTGCAGGCCCACGGATTGGACCCGGTTCCGATCGAGACCGAGGACGGCCGCGCCGAGTATGTTCGGCTCCAACAGGCGCTCGCCACCCGGGCCGCGCCCCTGCGGCAGCGTCTCATCGACTCGCTGGACACGCTGTTGCAAGTCTGACCCGGCCTCCCGGAGCGAGGGCTGGGCCCGAGCCGGACCCGAGTTGAACCCGAGCGGGGCCCGAGCGGGGCCCGAGTTGGGCCAGGCCTGCACCTCGTCGGCAACATTGAGATTCCGCACCCGAAGGATCCTGCTGGCAAATTATGCTTGTCTTCGGTTGATTCATATCTCAAATATGCAATATGCCTCTGCCGAAGCTTGAAGACTTTGATCCGAAACTCGTGCAGCTCTCCCAGTTTGCGCGGGCGCTCTCCCATCCGGCACGCGTTGCCATCCTCCGGTTTCTCGGGAAACGGGGAGAGATCGCGGCAATGGAGATTGTTGGAGAACTGCCGCTCTCCCAGCCCGCCTGCTCCCGCCACCTGCGCGAGCTCGTCTCGGTCGGGCTGATCAAAGCCCGCACCTCCGGCAGCCACGTCTTCTACCGACTCGAAGCCCGGGCGCTCGACCGCTTCTGCCAGGCCATGTCAAAGACCCTGCACTCCTGACCCTTTCCCCACTCCCACCATGAACCCGAAGCACATCGTCATCATCGGCGGCGTGGCCGGCGGCGCTTCCGCCGGCGCCCGCGCCCGACGCCACAGCGAGTCCGCCCGCATCACCGTGATCGAGCGCGGACCCGACGTCTCCTTCGCCAACTGCGGCCTGCCCTACCACATCGGCGGCGAGATCCCCGACCGCGACGAGCTCGCCCTGCAGACCCCCGAGTCGCTGCGCAAGCTCCTCAACCTCGAAGTCCTCACCCTCACCGAGGCCACCGCCATCGACCCCGCGGCGAAGACCGTCTCGCTGCGCTCGGTCGCCGATGGCACCGAGTCCACGATTTCCTACGACCACCTCATCCTCTCGCCCGGTGCCAGTCCGCTGCGTCCGCCTCTGCCAGGCATCGACCACCCGCGCATCCTCACCCTGCGGAATCTCCAGGACATGGACCGCATCATCGAGGCCGCCGCTTCCGCGAAAAGGGTGGCCGTCGTCGGTGCCGGCTTCATCGGCCTCGAGATGGCCGAACAGCTCCTGCACCTCGGCAAGGCCGTCTCGCTCATCGAGCTCCAGCCCCAGGTATTGCCGCAGCTCGATCCGGAAATGACCCGCCCGCTGGAGCGCAAACTCCGCGAGAAGGGCGTCGCGCTGGTCCTCGGCGACGGCATCGACGGCTTTGATGGCGACGACGAAACCGTGACCGCCCGACTCGCCAGCAACCGCACGGTCGAGGCCGAGCTCGTCATCCTCTCCATCGGCGTCCGCCCCGACAGCCAGCTCGCCAGCGACGCCGGACTCGCCCTCGGCCCGCGCGGACACATCACGGTCGATCCTTTCCAGCGCACCAGCGCACCCGAGATCTACGCCGTAGGCGATGCCTGCGAATCGCCCGACCCCATCCTCGGCGGCCACGTCGCCATCGCCCTCGGCGGGCCCGCCAACCGCCAGGGCCGCACCGCCGCCGACCACATCTTCCTCGGGGAAAAGGCCCTGCCCTACCCGGGTTCCATCGGCACCGCCATCGTCCGCGTCTTCGAGCTCGCCGCCGGCGTCACCGGTGCCAGCGAGAAGCGCCTCCAGATGACCGGCACGCCGTACGAAACCGTTACCGTCAACGGCCCATCCCACGCCTCCTATTTCCCCGGCGCGGAAACCATCACGCTCAAGCTGCTGTGGTCGCCCGACGACGGACGCGTGCTGGGTGCCGAGGCGGTCGGCATCGATGGCATCGACAAGCGCCTCGACGTCCTCGCCACCGCCATCCGCGGCCGCATGACCATCGACGACCTGGTCCACCTCGAGTTCGCCTACGCCCCGCCCTTCGGCAGCGCCAAGGACGTGATCAATGTCGCCGGCTTCGCCGCCACCAACATGCGCGACGGCATGCTCGTTCCCGTGCAGACCCTCGAAGACGCCGCCGACCAGCAGATTATCGACGTCCGCCCGCCCGCGGCGGTGGAAAAGCTACCCGTCCCCGGCGCCACCAACATCCCCCTGCCGATCCTTCGCGACCATCTCGGCGAGATCGACAAGTCGCGTCCCGTCTTCACCGTCTGCCAGATGGGCAAGACGAGCTACTTCGCCGCCCGCATCCTCACCAACAACGGCTACGATGCCCGTAGTATCCTCGGCGGCGCGTGGCACCAGGCCCCGCGTGAACGCGAGTGACCCGACCACAAGGACCCCGCATATCACGCTAGATCGGAAGAGCACACGTCTGAACTCCAGTCACGTCCGCACATCTCGTA
>CALGOH010000293.1 GCA_937957985.1 uncultured Verrucomicrobiae bacterium | reverse complement strand
AAGAGAACATCCCCACCAGCGGCGAACTGCTGACCATCCGCTGCGCGACAGGCGACGCCCCGAAGATCGAGGAGACCCTGCGGGCCGCCTTCCGCGTGCTCCAGGAACGGGCACCGATCCTCAATCCGGATACCGGCGAAGACACCGGCAAGACCGGCTACGTGGTGGACGCCAGCATCGACACCGTCTCCGCCACCGCCGGCTCGTCCTTCCTCATCAACTCGTCCATCGCACTCGGGCTCGGTCTCATCGCGATCCTCATCTACATCAGCATCCGCTTCGAGTTCTCCTTCGCCCTCGGTGCCTTCGTCGCCGTGGTTCACGATGTGATCCTCGCCGTCGGCCTGGTCGTGCTCTTCGGCGGGGAGCTGTCGCTCATCCACGTCGGCGCGATCCTCACCATCGCCGGTTACTCGATCAATGACACCATCATCGTCTTCGACCGCATCCGCGAGTCGCTCCTGACCGAGCGCGGCGAGATCAAGGACCTGATGAACCAGGCGATCAACGCCACCCTCTCCCGGACCTTGCTCACCTCTTCCACCACCATCGCCACGGTGGCGATCCTCGCGATCTTCGGCGGCGCCGCCCTGCGGGAATTTTCCACGATGATCCTCGTCGGCCTCGTCGTCGGCACCTACTCGTCGATCTTTGTCGCCTCGCCTGTCGTGCTGTGGTGGAGCCGTGGCAAGGGCCGCAACCTCCGCCGCGAGGTGCTCGACGCGTCCCTCGCCGGCGAAACCGCGGCCAATTCCTGAATCGTGGCGGCGGACTCCATCCGCCACACCATCCAGAACAAACAAAGAAGGCGGCCCACAGGCCGCCTTTCTTCATTGGAACTTGGAACTTCTCCCTTGGAACTTCCTCACTTCACTCCCTTCTTCGAGAGGCGCGTGCCCTTGGTCGCGCCCTGGCGGGCCTTGAACTTCGGGTTGCTCTTGCAGATGACGTAGGTCGTCCCCTTGCGCGACACCACCTGGCAATCGGTGTGGCGGCGCTTGGCGGAGGAAAGGGAAGAAAGGACTTTCATGGCTGGAAATCAGGTTGCCCGGAGACGGGGCGCAAACTCTAGGCTTCCGGGCGCGGGTGTAAAGCGGATTCTGGGTGGAAAAAGCGTGTTCATCCGTCGCCCTTGTGGTCATCTCGTCCCGCCGCGCCGATGAGCGACAATTTCTACCAGAAGACCACCACCGAGCCCGCGAGTTCCTTCGACATCTCGCTCCGTCCGCCGGTATTCGCCGAGTTCATCGGGCAGGACAAGGTCAAGGAACGCCTGCTCCTCATGGTCGAGGCGGCCGCCCGGCGCGGCGACGTGCTCGACCACGTCCTCCTCTCCGGCCCGCCCGGACTCGGCAAGACCACCCTGGCCAACATCATCGCACGGGCCGCCGGCACCCAGCTCCACACGACCTCCGGACCCCAGATCGAGAAGGCCGGCGACCTCGCCGGCGTCCTCACCAACCTGCAGAAGGGCGACGTCCTCTTCATCGACGAGATCCACCGCCTCCACCCCGCCATCGAGGAATTCCTCTACCCGGCTATGGAGGACTACCGGCTCTACATCATGATCGACTCCGGACCCTCGGCTCGCTCGATCCAGCTCAACCTCCCCCGCTTCACCCTGGTCGGCGCGACCACGCGTTCCGGCATGCTCACCGCGCCGCTCCGGTCCCGCTTCGGACTGGTCAACCGCCTCGACTACTACTCGAAGGAGGAACTCGCCCGCATCGTCGAGCGGTCCGCCGGCCTCCTCGACATCCCGGTTCAGCCCGATGGCGCGATGGAAATCGCCAGCCGCTCGCGCGGCACGCCCCGCGTCGCCAACGCGCTGCTCCGCTGGGTCCGCGACTACGCCGAGGTCCGCGGTGACGGCACCATTTCCGGTCGGCTCGCCGATGCCGCCCTGGCGATGATCGAGATCGACGCCGACGGACTCGACGAAATGGACAAGCGCCTGCTCGAGGCGCTGATCTACAAGTTCGCCGGCGGACCGGTCGGGCTCGGATCGCTGGCCGTCGCGGTCGGCGAGGACGCCTCGACCCTGGAGGAGGTTCACGAACCGTTCCTGATCCTCCAGGGCTTCCTCAACCGCACGCCCCGGGGGCGGGTCGCCCTCCCCGCCGCCTACGACAAGATCGGCGCGCCACCTCCCGAAGGAGGACAGCCCAACCTTCTGTGATTTCAGTTTCCGCCCCCCGGTTATCGACCTAGGCTTTCCCCCACATGGACCCGCTCGTCTCCGAAACCATCGACCGCTGCCGCGCCGCCGGCATGCGCCGGACCAAGGCGATGGAGCAACTGCTGGCAACCCTCGTGGAAACCGACCGGCCCATGACCCTTTCCGAACTGGCCGAGTCGCCACGCCTCTCCGACCAGTGCGACAAGGCGACCGTCTTCCGCCTGCTGCAACGGCTCACGGAGAAGGGCGTCGTCCGCCGCCTCGGCCTCCACGAGCGGGCCGCCTACTTCGCCCTGCTCGTCCCCGGGCGCCATCGGGACTATCTGATCTGCACGGAATGCGGATCGATCGAGGCCGTGAAGGCGCCCTGCCCGGTGCATGAGCTGGAGGACGAGATCCGGCAGAAGACCGGCTTCAGGAACCTATACCACGAACTCGAATTCTTCGGCACCTGCCCCGCCTGCGCGGGTTGAAGCCCGAAGTTCAAAGGACCCAGTTCCAAATTTCAGCTTTTCAGTCTTTTAGAGAATGCCCCGCCTCGTCCGCATCGCCCTCACCTTCTTCGTTTCGGCGACAATTCTCGTCCTCCTGATCGCCCAGCGGATCGGCCGCCTGAAGGATCTCCAGGCTGCCGGAGGGGAGATCGCGGAAGAACTCGTGAAGCAGGAGGGCGAAATGATCGCGCTCGGCATCATCCTCGCCGGCGGCCTCGGCGTGGCGGGCTTCGTATTGATCCTGATCGCCATGTTCCGCGGAAGAAGGCAGAATCGCGGCGATGAAGGATGAGGATCTGCCCGCCGAATTCCTCCGGTTCATGGAGGTGGAACGCGGGGCTTCGGACCACACCCTCGATCGCTACCGCCGGGCTCTCGAAGTCTTCCGGGCCCGCTGGAGGGATGACTTCCCCGGCTGGAGAAACATCGACGCGGACCCCTTCCGCGAGTGGCTCTACGAGCAGATGAAGGCGGGCCTGGCCCGCTCGACCATCCGCCTCCGCTTCGCCGCGTTGCGCTCGTTCTACAAGTTCCTCGTCCACCGCCGGGGCCTGCCGAAAAACCCGGTCACCGATGTCCAGCTTCCGAAGCCAGAACGCCAGCTTCCGGTCGTCCTGACCACCGCGCAAATCGACGAGCTCCTGTCGCTTCCGCTCAAGGTGCCACCCGGGCGCAACGCGCCGCCGTGGCTGCCGATGCGGGACGCCGCGATTCTCGAGCTGTTCTACTCCTGCGGACTCCGTGTCTCCGAACTCCGCTCACTCGACCTCGCCGACATCGACTTCCTCGGCGAAACGCTGCGGGTGACGGGCAAGGGATCCAAGGAGCGCCAGATCCCGGTCGGTGGTCCGGCACTCGCCGCGCTTGAACGCTACCGGCGCGAAGCGGCCCTGAGCAACGGGCCGCTGTTCCTCAGCAAACGCCGGACCCGCATCACCCAACAGGCGATCGACCTGCTGCTGCGAAAGTACGTCGAGCTGTCTTCCATCCCCTTCAAGATCTCCCCCCACAAGCTCCGCCATTCCTTCGCCACCCACCTGCTCGACGCCGGCGCGGACCTCCGCTCGGTCCAGTCGATGCTCGGGCATGCGTCGCTTTCGACGACCCAGATCTACACGCACGTCACGAAGGAGCGTCTGCGGCAGGCCTACGACGAGGCCCATCCCAGGGCGCGGGATTGAAACGTCGGCCACTTCCCTGCCCGGGGACCAAAAGAAAGCGGCCGCCCCGGAGGACGGCCGCTTCTTGATTAGGTGTTTCGGAGGATTCCGATCAGAAGCCGACCGAAAGGGTCACGCCGCTGAGGAGGAAGTCCTGGCTGTTGGTACCCCACCAGTCCGTCGCGAGGCCGCTGCGGGAGTTGGTGTACTTCACATAAGGAGCGATGGTCACGTTCTCGCGGAATTCCCACGGCACGGACACCGAAGCGTAGAAGCCTTGGAAGCCGTCCTTGGTGCCCACGGAACCAGGATTCGAGGAGACCTGAAGGCCATGGCCATCCGCGTAAGCCCCACCGACAGTGCAATCAATCGAGAGGCACTCGTTGATCTCGTAGCTGTAGGAGAGGTTCGTGTCCCAGTAGAAGCCGTCGAACGCGTCGAAGTCCCAGAAGAGGGTCGTCTCGGCGGTCAGGTTCCACGGCAACGCGTACTCAGCGCTCAGGTAGATTTCCTGAGTGTTGGCGGCGAGGCCGACGGGCGGGTTGAGAACGAGACCGAAGAAGGTGCTCGAATCCGGGAAGTAGTAGTAAATGTAGCCGAGCTCGAGGGTCAGATCGCCGATGGAGTAGTTCACTCCAGCGTACAGATCCAGCTCATCGTAGTTCGACCGCAGGTTGCTGCCGACGAGGGCACCGAAAACGGGCCGGTCGTAGCTACCATACCAAGCTCCGGCGCTCACACCGAACGCACCGAAGTCCGCGGAGATGTCAGCACCAGCCTCGATGAGGTCGCTGCCGAGGTCCACGAACCGGAACTCGTACATTTCGTGATAGCCCACGTGGACTTCACCTTCAATTTCCGCCGAAGCGTAGCCAGCCACGAGGGTGGAGGCAGCGGCCAGGGCGCCAACGGTTTTGCTGTAGTTGCGCATCGTTTTTCGTTGTTCGGTTGCTGCGATTGACCCTCCGAGGACGGACCAGCCGACTTCGGGAGAGACTAGGTTGCGACAGCATCGACCGTGCCAATTTGCCAGGAGGACACTGCCTTACCGCGGTTTATTTAAGAAACCTTGATAGTCGTGTCCAGACAAAAATGGCCGGGCGGCTACCGCTCGCACGAGTGGGATCGTAGGTACCGGCCGGGGGAAGGCAAGGGAAATCGCGGTTAGAATTTGCCTCCTCCTGACCAATCGACCGGAAGGTTTTCGCCGCTCGGGCGGGAGACAAATGACCGGTCCGGAAGCCCGGTTCTTCAACCCCGCACACGGCCGGCGGTGACCGGATCGAGAGTTGGCACGGCGGATGCTTTCCCTCCGCCGAGTTCAACTCCAACAACCGCAACCAACCATGCGAACACTAAAGAAACTGATGTTCCTCAGCCCCCTTCTGGCGGCCACCGCCTTTGCCGAGGACGAAAACCGAGCAGACTACGACGCCCTCATCGAGGCCCAGGGAGACTACGCCTACGCGTTCGACTTCTTCACCACCTCCATGCTGTGGACGGTGATCGCGGCGGCGCTTGTCTTCCTGATGCACCTTGGCTTCGCCACCCTCGAGGCCGGTCTGACGCAGCGCAAGAACACGGTCAACATCCTGTTCAAGAACTGCTTCATCATCGCCATCGGCATCGTCACCTATGCGCTGGTTGGATTCAATACCCACTACCCGGGTGACTTCAACGGATGGTTCAGCCTTGGCGGCATGATCGGTGACCTGAATGCCGACGGCGGCGACACCTTCGGCTACGGCGGCGTCGCGCTGTGCATGACGGGCTACGGTGACTTCATCTTCCAGGCCGTGTTCGCGGCGACCGCGGCGACCATCGTGTCCGGTGCCGTCGCCGAACGGGTCAAGCTCCCGAGCTTTATGATCTTCGCCACGATCCTCGTGGGCTTCTGGTATCCGGTTGTCGGTTCCTGGCACTGGGGTGGCGGCTGGCTCGGCTCGCTGAACGGCGGCAACGGCTTCAAGGATTTCGCCGGTTCTGCGGTGGTTCACGCCTTCGGTGGCTTTGCCGCCCTTGCCTGTGTCCTCGTTCTCGGACCGCGCCGCGGGAAATATACCGCGGAAGGGATCAAGCCGATCCTCCCCCACAGCCTGCCTCTGGCGGCGATCGGTGTGTTCCTCCTCTTCTTCGGCTGGTTCGGCTTCAATGGTGGCTCGGTCCTGTCAGCGGCACCCGGTCCGCTCGGCCTGGTCTTCACCACCACGACCCTCGCGGCCTGCACCGGCTCTCTCGGCGCCATCGCCACCTCGTGGATCGTCCTCAAGAAGCCTGACCTTTCGATGGCCCTCAACGGCTTCCTCGCCGGACTCGTCGGCATCACCGCCAACGCGGACATCGTTTCCGCGACCGGTGCCCTGATCATCGGCCTCATCGCCGGCATCATCGTGGTCGTCTCGGTCCTGTTCTTCGACAAGATCAAGATCGATGATCCGGTCGGTGCCATCTCGGTGCACGGTGTGTGCGGCATCTGGGGCATCCTTGCCGCCGCGATTTTCGAAGTCGTGCCGGAAGGTGCCGAGAAGCAGTTTTCGATCGGCGGCCAGCTCGTCGGCGTGGTCGCCGTCGGCGCCGCGGCCTTCATCTTCTCCTTCATCCTGTTCTTCATCCTGAAGCTCGTCATGGGCGTCCGGGTGAGTGAAGAAGAAGAATCGGACGGCTTGGACGTCGCCGAGCATGGCGTCCCGGCCTACACCGACCATCAGTAAGAATCCACGATTCCGAACTCTCCCAGCAGGCGGCCCGCACCGGGCCGCCTGCTTTTTTTTGCGATGGCGCCCTGGCGTCCGCTGACCTAAGCGCATGCCCGTGACCCGACGGCGCAAGATCCTGCTCGCACTGATGATCCCCACCCTCGCGGTGGCGGTGTGGCAGTGGTTCCTGCGTCCCTACGAATGGCGGCCCGATCCCGCCGCGACCTGCCGGATCGACTTCGCCCGCCTCCAGCGGGACCTGAGCTACCACTGGCTGGAAGTCAGGCTGCAGGTCACCGACCCGGACCGCTTCGAGCTCGATCCCGACGTCGCCCTGATCACCGCGGCGGGCACCGAGAAGAAACCCGCCGGACTCACCCTCGAGGGCGCGGGCGCCGGGGACGTCGATCCCGGCCAGCCGAGCCTGGCGATGACGGAGGCCCTGGCGCTGAAGTTCTGGCTCGAACCCGGCGACCTGGACGGTCCCCTCGCGCTGCGACTTGACGGAGCGTCGCTCCAGGTCCGCCGTGGCTCCGCCCCCCCGGCACTCGAGGATGGCGAGAGCAAGGTCTACCACACCTGCCGCTGGTGATGAAACTCCTGCTGATCGACAACTCCAACACCCGGACCAAGTTCGCCATCAGCGGGGACTCCGGCGGACTCGGCTCGGAATTCTGGATCCCGACCTCGGAGCTCGACCCTCCTCGCCTGGCCGAGGCGCTGCACGGTCTGGATTTCGACGCCGCCGTGCTTTGCTCGGTCGTTCCGGAAAAGGCGCAGATCCTCGAGCAGGCGCTCTCCGCCCGCGGACCCATCCACCGGATCGACCACGAAAGTCCTCTGGGCATCGGCATCGACTATCCGGAACCGGCCAGCATCGGCGCGGACCGGCTGGCCAACGCGGTCGGCGTGGTCGCCCGCCACGGCCATCCGGCGATCGTGATCGACTTCGGCACCGCCGTGACCTTCGACGTCATCTCCCCCGCGCCGGCCTACGCCGGCGGGGTGATCGCCCCCGGACTCGGTGCGATGGGCGAGTATCTGGGACGACGCACCGCGCTGCTGCCGCGGATCGAACTTTCGGAACCCCGGAGCGCGATCGGCAAGTCGACCGCCGACGCGATGCGCGCGGGCGCGGTCATCGGCTACCGCGGGCTGGTCAGGGAAATCCTGGCGGCCGTCCGCAGCGAGTTGCCGGTCCCGGCCCTCGCGATCGCCACCGGGGGCGACGCCGGACTGATCGCCGCCGGCGTGAAGGAGATCGATGCCGTCGATCCCGACGTCACGCTGGCGGGCATCGACCTTGTCGGCCGCCGCGTCTTCGGCTGAAATGGCAATTCTTCACCCATGAGCAGCAGCGAACTGGCCCTTGGCATCGACTTCGGCGGGACTTCCGTGAAATCCGGAGTCGTCCTCGGCGGCGAGGTCGTCGATACGGCACCTCCGATCGCCACCCAGGACTTCGAGGGTCCCAAACCTCTCATCGAGTCCCTGCTCCAGACCATCCGGGGCCTGCGCGAGAGTCACCCGGGCATCGCGGCGATCGGCATCGGCATGCCGGGCTTCGTCGATTTCGACCAGGGAATCGTCCACAACCTGACCAACGTCCCCGGATGGCAGGGCTTTCCGCTGCGGGCCCGGCTGGAAGAACGCGTGAACCTGCCGGTGACTGTGGAGAACGACGCCAACTGCATGGCCTACGCCGAGTGGAAACGGGGCGCCGGCCGCGGTATCGACCACCTGATCGCGATCACCCTCGGCACCGGCGTCGGCGGCGGCGTGGTGACCAACGGCCGGATGGTCCGCGGCAGCCGCTTCGGCGCCGGCGAGGTCGGCCAGATGTCCATCGACTGGCAGGGAAAACCCGGACACTACGGGAATCTCGGAGCGCTCGAGGACTACGTCGGCAACCAGGAGATCGCGGTGCGGGCGCAGGAGCTTTTCGCCGAAGCGGGCCAATCGAAGTCGCTCAGCGAGGTGACACCGCGCGAACTCTCGAAGCTCGCCCACGCCGGCGACGAGGTCGCGCTGCGGCTCTGGGACGAGATCGCCCGCCGCCTCGCGAACGTCCTGATGAGCTGCTGCTGGCTGCTCAATCCCCACGCGATCATCATCGGTGGCGGCGTCGCCCGGGCCGGCGACGTCCTGTTCAATCCCCTCACCTCCCACCTCTACGCCCAGCTCTCCGACCCGTTCCGCGAGAACCTCATGGTGCTTCCCGCCCGCTTCGGCAACGAGGCCGGCACGGTCGGCGCCGCCAACCTCGCGCTGGAACAGGCGGGCTACGTGATCACCCCCTGAGCCGGTCCGGCCTGCCGGAAGGCGCCCGCTCAATTCCCTTTCCCAATCCGTCGCGGGCACGCTAACTCCCGCCCGTGCGCTACGACTTCGATACCCCGATCGACCGCCGCGGCACCGGCTGCATCAAGTTCGACCGCCGCCCGGAACTCGACCCCTACTGGGTGGCCGACATGGATTTCCCGTCCTGCCCGGAGATCCTCGACGCGCTGCACCGCCGCGTGGACCACGGCATCTTCGGCTACGCCCAGGCCCACGAGGCCTTGGAAGAGGCGATCGACCGCTATCTGCGGGAACGGCACCACGCGACGGTCGGGCGCGATCACCGCATCCACCTCGGCGGCCTCGTGCCCGCTCTTTCGCTCGCCGCACGGGCCTTCTGCGAGCCGGGCGAGGCGGTGATGACCTGCACCCCGGTCTACCCGCCCTTTCTCGGTGTTCACAACGACGCCGGGGCGCGCCTGATCACCGTCGATCATGTCCTCGTCGACGGTCGCTTCACCTCCGACTGGCAGGCGATGGCCGACGCGGTCACCGACGACACCCGCGTCTTCCTCCTCTGCAACCCGCAGAACCCGCTGGGACGCGTTTTCAGCGCCGCCGAGGTCGAGGAAATCGCCCGCTTCTGCGCCGGGCGCGGGATCGTCATGGTCTCCGACGAGATCCACTGCGACCTGATCCTCGATGAGGACACCACGCCCCATTTCTCGGCGCTGAGCCTGCCGGAGGACCTGCGGAGAAACTGCATCACCCTGCTTTCGCCCAGCAAGACCTGGAACATCGCCGGCCTGGGGTACGCCTTCGCCGTCGCCGAGGACGACTCGATCCGCCGCCGCTTCGCCACCGCCCGCGGGCACACCCTTTCGGAGATCAACGCGCTTTCCTACTACGCCGCCGAGGCCGCCTACCGGCACGGCGAGCCGTGGCGCCAGGAACTGCTCGCCTACCTCCGGGGCAACCGCGCGGCGCTCGACACCTTCTTCGCCGAGCGCCTTCCCGAGCTGAAATGCGTCCCCGCCGAAGCCACCTACCTCGCGTGGATCGACGGTCGCGCGCTGGACGGGAAAAGCCCGGCCGGATTCCTTGAGGAAGAAGCCGGGCTGTTCGTCTCCGACGGCAACTTCTTCCAGTGGCCCGGCTGGTTCCGCTTCAACTTCGCCTGCCCGCGGTCCCGCATGATCGAGGGCCTGGAAAAGATCGCCCGGGCCGCCACCAGGCGTACGTAGTCCCCCGTTTACGGGGTCCCGGAGCCCGAGCCGCACACACCAGGCCTCCGCATATTCCCGCACCCATTCCCCACCCCTCACTTGGCACTTCTCAGGCACTGATCCAGGCCCCAGACTCCGCCGCATGCGACGCCTGATCCTGACGCTCCTGCTTCTCGCGCTGGCACCGGTCGCCGCTAGGGCCGACCACGTCATCCTGACCGGAGGCCCCGCCCTGCGGAAATGGGAAGACCTCCGAACTCCCCCGGACCGCCATGACCGATGGTGGGCCAATTTCATCCGCGCCTCGACCCTTCGCATGGTCGAGCTGCGCAAGGCCTACGGGCCGAACGCCCGCATCGTGTGGATCGTCCACCGCGACGGCTACCGCACCCGCGCCGCCGAGGACGGCAAACCCTACACCACCTGGATCACCGACCTCGCCCGCAAGCGCACCGTCACCCTGAAGTGGTTCGACTCCCGCGAAGGACTCATTTCCACGCTCAACGGCCTACCGAAGAACTCGGTCCAGACCTTCGATTTCTTCGGGCACAGCAACAAGTACGCCTTCATGCTGGACTACGGCAACGACATCATGGCCGCGTCCACCGTCTGGCTCCACCAGAACGACCTGCACCGGATCAACCGCTCGATCTTCACCAAGAACGCCTACTGCAAGAGCTGGGGCTGCCACACCGCCGAGAGCATGAGCAAGGAGTGGAAGCGCAAGCTCGGCGTCCCGCTCGAGGGCGCACACGGCCCCACCGATTACACCGTCGTCGGCCAGGGCCTGCTTCCGGTCGTCAAGGGACGCTGGGGCACCTGAACCACTCTCCATCCATGAAATTCGACGAACTCAAGACCCTGTTCGAACTGCCATTCTTCGAACTTCTCAAGCGCGCCCGCGAGGTTCACGAGGCCAACTGGCCGAAGGCCGAGGTCCAGCTCTGCACGTTGCTCTCGATCAAGACCGGCGGCTGCTCGGAGGACTGCTCCTACTGCTCGCAGTCGGCCCGACACGATTCCGGCGTCGAGGTCGAGCGCCTGATGGAAAAGGAGGCCGTCATGCAGGCCGCCCGCACCGCCCGGGACAGCGGCTCGACCCGCTTCTGCATGGGCGCCGCGTGGAAGGGCGTTCGCGGCGGCACCCGGCGCTTCGAGCAGGTCGTCGAGATCGTCGAAGGCGTCGCCTCGCTCGGCATGGAGGTTTGCGTGACCCTCGGCGAACTCGGCCCGGAGGAGGCCAAGCGACTCAAGCAGGCCGGCGTCACCGCCTACAACCACAACGTCGACACCTCGCCCGAGCATTACCCGAACATCGTCACCACCCACACCTACGAGGACCGGCTGCGGACCATCCGCCACGCTCAGGACGCCGGCATATCGGTCTGCTGCGGCGGCATCCTCGGCCTCGGCGAAACCAACGACGACCGCCTGAAGATGCTGGAGGTCATTTCCGAGTTCAACCCGCAGCCGGAAAGCGTGCCGATCAACTCGTTGATGCCGATGCCGGGCACGCCGCTCGAGGGCGCCGAGCCGGTCGATGTCTTCGACGTCATCCGCATGATCGCCGTCGCCCGCATCGCCGTGCCCAAGGCCAAGGTCCGCCTCTCCGCCGGTCGCGACCGGATGTCCGACGAGACCCAGGCCCTGTGCTTCTTCGCCGGTGCCAACTCGATCTTCTACGGCGAGAAACTCCTCACCGCCGGCAATCCCGTCGTCGAGCACGACCGCGCCCTGCTCAAGCGGCTCAATCTGGATACCCTCGCCCCCGACCGCTGCCTGCAGGCCCCCGCCCCCGACCACGAACGCCCCCTCTGCCCGGCGTAGGGTTTGGAGTGCGGTGGCTTGCCACCGCTTTGGGCCGACCGGAGCTTGCTCCGGTGTGGGGGAAATACAGGCATGGGCCGAGCCAACCGGAGGGAGCGCGCGTCGATTCCCTGGTAGCACGAAAAGCGGAGGCAAGCCTCCGCACTCCAAAACTCGCAACATGCTCCTACGCCTCCGCCATCACCGAGGCCGCGCGGCTCTGGTCGTCGGGCTCGGTATCATCGGCACCGCGCTGGTCCTCGTGCTGCCCGCCGTCGCCCGGCATTTCACCGACGTCGTCATCGGCGAAAACCGCCCCGACCTCGTCCTGCCCACCGCACTGATCGGCCTCGCCGCCATCGCCGCGCGCCAGATCCTGCTCGCGCTGCGCTCGCTCGCCGCCCAGGCGCTCGAGTCGCGACTCGTCCACGAACTGCGCGTCGAAATGTTCGACCGCCTCCAGCGCCAGCCGGTGCGCTGGTTCGACCGCCACCGCTCCGGCGAAATCATGAGCCGCGTTTCCACCGACGTCCCCAACGTCCAGAAGCTGCTCACCGAGACCCTCGACATCGCCCTGCCCGCGCTGCTCCAGTTCCTCGTCGTCCTCGCCGCGATGTTCTGGCAGGACTGGCGGCTGGCGCTGGTCACCATCGCCCCGCTGCCGGTCATCGGCCTGATCACCTGGCGCCACTCGAAGGTCGCCGAACCCCAGTGGCGCGAATCCGGCGAGGCCACCGCCGAACTCCACGCCCTGCTCCACGATTCACTCTCCGGCATCCGCCAGATCAAGGCCTACACCGGCGAGCCCGAGAGCCTCGACCGCTTCTCCGGCGCCTCGCGCACCACCCGCGCGAAATACATGCGGGTCATGCGCGGCCAGTCGCTCATCTGGCCCGGCGTCTCGATCCTCGCCGAGGCCGGCATCATCGCCATGGTCGCCTACGGCTCGTGGCGCGTGCTCGAGACCGGCATGGACGCCGGCATCCTGTTCTACTTCCTCTTCGCCTGGGGCTTCCTCTTCGAGCCGATCTCCAAGATCAACCCGCTCGGCCAGACCCTCAACCGCGGCCGGGCCTCGATGAAGCGCGTCGCCGAAATCCTCGACCGCCCGCCGGAGGACAACCTCACCGAGGGCGAAAAGCCCGACACCCTGCGCGGCGAGATCCGCTTCGAAAACGTCGGCTTCTCCTACGACCCCGACTCGCCCGCCGTCGCCGACATCTCGCTCATCGCCAACCCCGGCGAGACCATCGCCTTGGTCGGCCCCACCGGTGCCGGCAAATCGACCCTGCCCCACCTCATCGCGCGCTTCTACGCGCCCGACGCCGGACGCCTCCT
>CALGOH010000292.1 GCA_937957985.1 uncultured Verrucomicrobiae bacterium | reverse complement strand
TGAACCCGTTCCGCACCCAGATGATGAAACGACCCTTCGCCCCAGAACTGCGCTCAAACCTCCCCACGAAGCTACTCACGATCGTCTTCTCGGGATTGGTGGCCCTATCAGCCGCCAAGGCGCTGAGTCCCGGCGACATAGCGATTGTCGGATTCAACTTCGACAATCCCGACGAGTTTGCATTTGTCGCCCTCGAGCCGATTTCATCGGGAACGGTCATCAAATTCACCGACAATGGTTGGTTCGCTGCGGGAGGTTTCCGTAGCAACGAAGGTATTGATACGTGGACGGCCCCTTCAAACATTGCTGTCGGGACTGTAGTCAAGATCACCGTCACTGGCATGGCGCTCGCCAATTCTGGAGACCAGATTCTCGCCTACCAGAATACCTCGGACTTTCTCTACGCCTTGAATTCGGAAGGGACCGGTTGGCAAGCCGACGCGACCAGCGCCGCAACCTCGGCACTTCCAACTGGACTAGTGAACGGGACCTCGGCAATCGCCATCGATGAGGTCGATAACGGCTACTATTCGGGCACCCTCTCCGGAACGAAAGGAGAGTTGCTTGCCGCAATCGGTAATCAGGCGAACTGGACAACCAGCGACTCGATCACCGACACAAACCTATGGCCATCGGCCTTCACCGTCACCACTGGGACAACTCCGACGATCGCAATCGCGACGACGGCTGGCCAGATCACCGAGGGCACGACGGATCCCGATCTGCTCCAGGTTTCCCTCAACAACGCAGCGGGGCTCACCTTCCCTCTGAGTGTCACGGTAAGCGCCACTCCGACCGGCAAAGTCAATCTGGAGGGCATGATCGATAGCACGACGCTGAACTTTACCTCGGACACCGACACCTTCGACGTCAGCGTGGAGGCAGTCGATGACTCCGACTTCAGCAGCACCTTTCAGGTGAACGTCAGTGCCACCGGCACCGGGCTGATCGCCGGCAATACTTCCTTCGACCTGGTGGACGATGAGGTTCTCGCCCCCGGTGATATCGTCATTACCGAGATCATGCAGAATCCGTCGGCATCCAATGATTCCGGCTACGAGTGGTTCGAGGTGTTCAACGCCGCCTCGGGCTCGATCGATCTCAACGGATGGACCATCAGCGACGCGGGCACCGACAGCCACACCATCAACAATGGCGGCCCCCTGACCATCGCCCCTGGTGCATACCTGGTCTTTGGCAGCAATGCCGACACCGGTTCCAACGGCGGCTACACTCCCGACTACGTCTACTCTTCAATCATCCTCGCGAATGGCGACGACGAGGTGATTCTGACGACAGCCGGCGCCCTTGAGATCGATCGTGTCGAATATGACGGCGGCCCGTCCTTTCCCGACCCTGACGGTGCATCGATGGCCCTGATCAATCCCACCCTCGACAACAACGTCGGAACCAACTGGTTCACCAGTGCGACACCATACGGCGATGGTGACTTTGGCTCCCCCGGGGTCGCCAATCCCGCTCCGGCAACCCTCACGGCCAGCCTCGACACCGCGACGATCATTGAATCGGACGGACCTGCCGCTGCGACACTCACCATCACCAGGTCCGACACCACCGGAGACCTGGATGTCACGGTTCTCACCAGTGATTCCTCAGAAGCGACCCCTCAACTGACGACCATCACCCTCTTCAATGGCGACGCGGATGAAACCGTGCCCCTGGACGCGGTGGACGACCTCTGGCCCGATGGTGACCAGATCATCACGATCTCGATATCCGCTCCCGGCTACACCGGCGACGCTATCCCGCTCACCGTGCAGGATGATCCCGATCCCGCATCCCTGCTGATCAACGAAGTATACTATGCGCCTGACGAAGACGCCAACGGCGACGGCACGGTATCATCCGGCGACGAGTTCATCGAAATTGTCAACGTCGGGGCAACGCCGTTCGACCTCTCGTTCTGTTCAATCATCGAAGAAGGCTTTGATTTCAACATCCGGGGAGCTGTCCACATCTTCCCCAGCGGCACGATCCTTGCGCCCGGTTCGGCGATCGTCGTGTTCGGGGGTGGTGCGATCCCGGACGGCTCGACGACCGACTTCGGCACTGCCGAGATTCAGAAGGCATCCTTGGGGGGGCTGAGCCTGACCGACAGCGGAGACAACGTCCGCCTGCGAAACTCCTTCGACCAGGAACTCTATGCGGTCACGCTCCCCGATAGTGGCACGGTAGGGGGCTCCGGTTCACTGACCCTCTCCCCCGACCTGTCTACGGCCGGAGGCTACACCCTCCACCCGGCAAATCCGCCGGTCGGAAATTTCTCGCCGGGCACCGAGGTCGACGGCACTCCCTTCAACACCATCGTGGCGTCCCTCACACTCACGGCGAACACAGTCAATATCCCTGAGGCGGCCGGGATCGTCACCAATGCCCTGACCATCATGCTGCCGGCCAATGCAACGGCCGACACGACGATCCGCCTGGAAAGCTCGAATCCCGACGAGGTCTCCGTTCAGGACACCGTCACGATCCTCACCGGGACCGATAGCATCGACGTCGATCTTTTCCCGAATGATGACTTCGTGGATGACGGGGATCAGATCGTAACCATCACCGCCATCTTGTCGGGGTATCTCAGCGGCAGCGACGAGGTCACGATCGTCGATGACGAGGAGGTCTTCACCGATCTGGTGATCAACGAGGTGGACTCCCAGACGGAGGGCACCGACGATAAGGAATTCATCGAACTCTACAACAAGACAGGATCGACCCAATCGCTCAACGGTCTGATCCTGATGCTCTTCAACGGCGACAACAACGACGAGGCCTACGACGTCATCGACCTGACCGGTTTCACGATTCCTGCCAATGGCTTCTTCGTCATCGGTAGCCCCCTGGTGCCGAATGTCGATTATGCCTACTTCGACAGCAACGATATCCAGAACGGCCCCGATGCGATCGCCCTGGTGGCCGGAACGGCCCTTGAGAATCCCACCGGCACCGATGCAGCGTCGATCACCGGGACGGTCGTCGATGCGGTGGTCCATGCCGACAACACCTCCACCGACAATGCCCTGCTTCTGATCCTGACCCCGGGGCAAGGGATGGCGACCGAGGCGGGCGGCCCCAACGGCAACGAGTTCGATTCCGCATCGAGGGTGCCGGATGGAGGAGCCGCCTTGGACACCTCGACCTACGTCGCCCAGATCGCAACTCCCGGGGAAACCAACGTCATCCCGACCAATAACTACTCGACCTGGGCCTCTGACCAGGTTCCGCCCGTCGGAGGTCCCGGCGGCGACGACGACCTCGACGGCATCGTCAACCTCACCGAATACGCGCTCGGACTCGATCCGAACGCCGCCGACGGCTCGCCCGGAACGCTGGCCGCGGGAGTGCTCACCTTCACCAAGGGCGCCGAGGCGAAGGCCAACGGCGACGTGTTGTACGAAATCGAAACCTCGACCGACCTCGGAAATCTCGATCCGTGGACGGTCAACGGCGCCGCCGTCGACGGGGCCGACGACATCAGTCTCGACCTGCTGACCGCGGGCGGGGTCGAGCCGGCCTTCTTCGCCCGCCTGAAGGTCACCCAGATCACTCCCTGAGGCATTTCCCGGCTGCTGCATGGCTTGTTGAACCGACAGGGCGGTCCCGAGGGTTTCGGGACCGCCCTTTTCGTCGATGCGCCCTTGGCACCCGGCGCTCCCGGTGGAGAATCCCGCCATGGATCTTTCGGAGTTCCGCGAGGAATACAGCGACCGCGGCCTGCACCGGGAGGACCTCGCCGGCGAGCCGGTCGGGCAGTTCGCGCGGTGGTTCGAGCAGGCGGTCGAACTGGCGATCCCCGAGCCGAACGCGATGTCGCTGGCGACCGTCGATCCCGACGGCATGCCGCTGCTGCGGACGGTGCTGCTGAAATACTTCGATGCTTCGGGCTTCGTCTTCTTCACCAACTACGAGAGCCGCAAGGCGGCGCACATCGCGGCGAATCCCCGGGTGTCGCTGATGTTCCCGTGGGTGACCCTGGAGCGCCAGGTCATCATCCAGGGGCGCGCCGAGAAGATCAGCACCGCCGAGTCGCTGCGCTACTTCGCCAGCCGCCCCCGCGAGTCGCGGCTGGGCGCCTGGGTTTCGAGCCAGAGTTCGGTCATTTCCTCGCGCAAGCTGCTGATGCAGAAGCTGGGCGAGCTGAAGGAGAAGTTCGCGCAGGGTGAGATCCCCCTGCCCTCGTTCTGGGGCGGCTATCGCGTCGTCCCGGAAACGGTCGAATTCTGGCAGGGCGGCCCGGCCCGCCTCCACGACCGCTTCCTCTACACCCGCGAGGGCGCGGACTGGAAGATCGAGCGCCTGTCGCCGTGAGCCGACCGACGATCACTTGGATCTTGGCACTCCGACCCCGCATGCCCTAAGCAGGCGGCTCGCCCGGCGACGCTCTCCGGCAAAGCACCCATGCGCACCCTGCTCATCCTCCTCCGCAAGGAACTGAAAGGCTACTTTCAGAATCCCTTCGGCTGGGTGATCATCGCGGCGGTGGCCGTCGCCAACGGGGTCGGGATCTCGACCTCGATGAAGGGATTCACCGAATCTCCCTCGCAGCACAGCCTGGTCTTCACGACCTTCCACTCGCCGGTCTTCTGGTTCTGGTTCCTGTTCATCTTCCCGCTCATCACCATGAGGAGCTTCGCCGAGGAGGAACGCAGCGGCACGCTGGAGACCCTGCTCACCGCCCCCGTGAAAACCAGCCAGGTCGTGCTTTCGAAGTACGGTGCCGCCCTGCTCTTCTACGTGCTCCTGTGGCTGCCGACCCTGCTCCAGTTCCAGCTCTTCCGCTGGGTGGCCGAGCTTCCGGAGGGATGGACGCCGGGCGAGATGGCCGGCACCTACCTGATCCTCTTCCTGATGGGCGCGGCCTTCACCGCCATCGGCTGCCTCGCGTCCTCGCTGACCTCCAGCCAGATCATTTCGGGGCTGCTGACGCTCTGCTTCCTGATGATCCTCTTCTTTCTCGGCTACGTGCCGCTGATCTGGGGCGGGGCCTTCCGCGGCGCCGAGATCTTCCGCCACATCTCCTGCCAGGAGCACCTCGCCTTCTTCGCCCGCGGCTGGATCGACACGCGACCCGTGCTCTACTACCTGACCCTCGCCGGCGTCGTTCTTTTCATCACCCACCACATCGTCGATTACCGGCGCTGGAAACGATGAGTGACTCCCCGCCCGCCCGTCCTGTCCGCCGCTTCGGCATCGGCTTTCTGTCGCTGCTTCAGGTCGTGTTCGCGATCGCGATCTTCCTGGCGGTCAACTTCCTCGGCTCCCAGCACCACCGGCCCTTCGACGTGAGCGACAACCTCGGCTTCACGCTGGCCGGCTCGACACGGCGGTACCTGGAATCCGACACGGTCCGGAACCGGGAGCAGCCGATCGAGCTGATCGTCGCCTTCCGGGCCGACTCCCCCTTCTACGACCGTATTCGTCCGGTCGCCGAGGAATACGCGCGCCTGTCCGGCGGTGCGATCCACATGCGGCTCGTCGATCCGATCCGCGCCAACGACGTCGCCGAGTCGCTGGCCGCCGAGTACGGGCTCGTCTTCAACCAGGACATGGTGATCATCGACGCCCGGACAGGCGACGGGGAGGGCGCGGCCGAATCCAACGGCCAGAGCCCGCACATCCACATCGCCCGTCTCGAGGACATGCTGGTCTTCGAGACCGATGCCAACCAGCAGCGCAAGGTCCGGGCGTTCCTCGGCGAAGATGCGATCCGCGCCGGACTGGTCGCCGCGATCGAGGGGCGGCGGCGGAAAATGTGGGTGCTCGCCGACAAGAGCGACCTCACCAGCGAGGGCAACGAGGGCCTGTGGACCGTCCTGGGAGCCAACCTCCTTTCCCAGAACATCGTGCCGGAGCGGATCCAGTTCGCCGACGTCGAAAAGGTCCCCGACGACATCGAGGCGATCGCGGTGATCGACGCGGCCTATGATTTCACCGGTGAGGAAATCCAGGTCCTGGAAGACTACTGGTCCCGCCCCCGCGCCTCCATCCTCGTGACGGTCGGCAGCCATGATCCGCCCCGCCGCCTGAGGGCCTTCCTCCGCGAACACGGCGTCACGCCGCGGACCGAACCGGTCGTCACCCAGCAGGGCGAACTCGTGCGCACCCAGGTCACCGCCCGTTTCACCGAGGGCATGGATTTCATCCGCGACCTCTGGGAGAAGACCACCCAACTGGACGGCCTGTCGCGGACGCTCGAGGTGCGCGAGGGCGCCGAGGATCTGCTCCTTCGCCGCGTCCAGCCCTTCACCCTGCTCGAGGCCGATCCCCGCTTCTGGGGCGAAACCCGTTTCCCGGCGGACCGCGTCGAGTTCGACCCGGTGGAGGACCGCAAGGCCCCGGTCCCGCTCGCGGCCGCCGTGATCCGCGGCAACGCCGCCGACGACCGGGTCGCCGACCGGGTTTCCCGGATGATCGTCATCGGCAATTCCGCCTTCATGCTTCCGGACAACGTGCGCAAGGCGAACCTCGACTTTCTCGCAAGCTGTGCGAACTGGTTGGTGGGCAGGGAGGAGTTGTCCGGGGAAACGGCCCGCAACATTCCGATCTACCGCCTGCCGCTGCTGGAGCCCCAGATCACCTACATCAACCGCGTGAACCTCATCGTCATCCCCGCCCTGCTCCTCCTCATCGGCGCCATGGTCTGGTCGTCGCGGCGGGTCTGAAATCCCCATGCGCTCCCTCCTTGCCACCCTCGGGCTCGGACTGGTCGCCCTCGTCACGGTCGGCCTCGCGACGCTGCGCCTTTCGGATGGCGACCTGGCGCGCGTCCTGGGAGCCCCGGCGGCGGGCATCGGCGACACCCTCTACCGGTTCGATCCCGGCGAGGTCGTCGAGATGCAGCTTCTGGGAAACGGCGTCAGCGCCATCTGCAAGCGCGGTGACGACGGCTGGAAGATGATCTCCCCGTGGAAGGACCGGATGGATCCGCGGGCGGTCCAGGCCCTGTTCGCCTTCACCCTCGGCACGCGGGTCGAAAGCGCGATCCCCGAGGAAAAGGTGGAGAGCCTGAACATCCCCTTCCAGGACGGGCGGATCGGCGTCCGCATGGCCGACCGCAACGACGACCCCCTGGCGAAGTTCATGATCGGCCACCGCACCGCCTGGGTCGCGACCGATCCGGAAACCGGCGACACCTTTCCGACCGTCTTCCTCCAGCCGCGGGACAAGAGCCGGAAGGACTATCTCTATGCCTGCACCGACCGCTTCGACATCCATGCCGTGCTCGGGGACGGCTTCAAGCGGTTGCGGGACCACCGCCCCTTCCTCTTCCACCCGGACGCGGTGGAGTCGATCCGCATCCGCAACCGCAGCGGCGAGATGCAGTTGTCGCGCGGGCGGCCCGGCGAGTCGTTCGAGATCGTCAAACCCCTCGGCCTCAAGTCGCGGCGGGACGCCGTGAAACGCCTGCTCCAGGGACTCTACGACCTGCAGGCCACCGAGGTTCTCTCCCGCTCGGCGATCACCCTACCCGGCACGGCTACCGATGCGACCGAACAGATCGCGCTCAACTTCTTCGGAACCGATGGGGAAACGGTTCTCGAGATCCATCCGCCGGCGGCCGATGCCGACACGACGGTGCTGGCCACCGTGAGCGACCGGTCCAACGCGGTCTTCCGGCTGCCGCGCACCCCGCTGTCGCGGGAGCCCGATGGAAACGGCGGCCGCACGTCCCTGGCCGACCTGCCGTTGTCGGTCAACGAGCTGCGGGATCCGACGCTCGCGTCGATCACCCCCCAGGGCCTCGCCGCCATCCTGATCTCACCGGCGACCGGCGAAGACATCATCATCCGGCGCGACGGCCCAAACGATCGTTTCTCGGTGATGCTCGACGGCCGACTCCACGAACCATCGGACGTCGCGCTCTTCTCACTGGTGCAGGCCGTCAACGAAAGCGAGGTCATGGAGTTCGTCTCCGACTCGGCCACCGACCTTGCGCCGTACGGCCTCGACACCCCGTTCCTCATCCTTCGTTTCCTCGGCTTCGACGGCACCCGGCTTCAACTGAGCTTCGGCCAGGACGACAAGGGCGGCGTCTTCGCCATCCGCGAGGGCACCACCACCGTCGTCCGCCTCAAGCCCGAGATCCTCGGGCTCATCCCCACCCGCCCCTGGGACTGGCGCCCGCCGCTGGTCTGGAAGATCTCGTCGGTGAACGTCGACAGCATCGTCCGCCGGAAGCGGGGGGAGGACGAACTGGTCCTCGAGATCCTGGATCCGGTGACCGAGGAATGGCGCGCCAAGCGGGGCGGCGACGATGTCACGTCCGACCTCTCGAAGGAGCGGGCGGACATCCTGCTCGGCAACCTTCTCGACCTGAAGGCACGGAACTGGCTCCCCGCCGGCGAGAGCGGCGCCGCCGGGCCGCTTTCCGATCCGGATCTGCAGTTCACGCTGTTTGTCGAGACCTTCGACGACGAGGGAGAGAAGTCCGGCGTGGAGCAGCGCGAACTCCGCATCGCCACGGTGGAGCGGGGCAAGACACGACTCTGCTACGGCAGCGTGTACGGCGAACCGAATCCATTCCTGCTGGACCCGGAAACCGTCGATCTTCTCGGCGTCGAGCTGATCGGCGGCGAGGAATAGAAGCGGCCGGCCTCCCTCCCGGGTTGCAACCGGTTCAAGTACGGCTCATTCCGCGGACTCGAATTTCGCGCCGGCGACGAGGTTGCCGGACCGGTTTCCACGGGTCGTGTTGTTCTCGTAGATGTCTTCGCGGAGTCCCTGCTCGAGGATCAGCCCGGGGCCGGAGTTCTCCTCGAGGCGGTTGTTCTCGATCACCATGCTGATCGCGGCGAAGCGGACCACCATCCCGCCGCGCAGGTTGCCGTAGCAGGCGTTCTCGCGCACCCGGCCCGACGCCCCCGCCGCCAGCACGATGCCATACTCGCGGTTGCCGAAGACCTCGTTGCCGAGGATCTCGATGCCCTCGGAAGCGGCATCGACCAGGATGCCGGCCCGGCTGTTGCGCTTCGCCACGCACTCGCGAAGGGTGACCTGCGCACCATCCCAGATCTCGAAGCCGTGGCCGAAGTTCCCCTCGGCCACCGATTCGCGCAGGTCCAGCCGGCTGCCCTTGCCGTGGGCGGCCGCCCCGTCCCAGCCGTTGCCCTTGAATTCACAGCGCAGCGCCGAGGCGTGGCCACCCTCGATCACCTCGAGACCATGGCCGGAGGCCGACTCGAAATGGCAATCCGAGAACGACACCTCGGCCCCGCGGAGTTGGACGGCGGGAAACCGGGTCTCGGATGTGTCGAACCCGTTCTTGCGGAACACCAGACCGCTGGCGGTCGCGCCCTTCGCCCCGGGACCGAAAGTCAGCACCGGCGCCTCCTCCGCCTCCCCGACCAGCACGGTCCTGCCTTCGCCCGCTCCTTCGAGCTGGACCGCGACATTGACCGAAATCCCCCCGGGAAACTCCCCTTCACCAAGGACCACGCGATCCCGGTCGCGACAGCCCGCCAGCGCCTCCGCCAGCGTCGCGACGTCCTCCGGCACGCGCAGGGTCCTGCTGTACGACGCCACCTTCTCGTAGAGCGCCTTGATCTCGGGATCGTCGGGAGCCAGCGCGATCGCCTCCCGCATCCATTCGAGCACCGTGGGATCGAACTTGCCCTGGTCGCGCACGCGGGCCGCCGCGGCCAGTTCGCGGGCGCGCTCGCGTTCCTTGATCTGAATCTGCTTCTCAGCCTCGATCTCGGTGGCGACGCTGGCCTTGATCAGCTCGACCAGCTCGGATCCC
>CALGOH010000291.1 GCA_937957985.1 uncultured Verrucomicrobiae bacterium | reverse complement strand
AGGTACTGGCGCTCCTCCGTCGTCACCGGCTAGTGGGGCACCCGGCCCGGATCGAAGCTCTCGGTAGAGTCCGTCACGATCGTCGTGTTCGGCGTCTCCTGCCGCGTCGCGTGCTTGATCTCCACAATCCGCGTGAACGGCACGTCCTCGTCCGGATAGTTCACCTGCATCGTCGGCTGCCAGAAACCCTCGCGGCCCGAGACCTCCTCCCGCCCGGCCAGCTCCCCGGCGTCGAAGCTCTCGTGCTCGAAGCGCAGCGATCGGTACGGCAGCTCGCCGTAGCGGTTGCCGAAGTAGCGGTCCACCGGCCCGGTATACACCAGCCAGCGGTGCTCGACCTCGTCCCGGATCTCCTCCCAACCGGTTCCCAGGCGGATCTCCACCTTGTCCCCCATCGCCGCCACCATCCGCCCGAACATCGCCGTGTAACCCTCCTTCGGCAGCGCCTGGAACGGCTCCCGCAGGTAGCGGTCGTCGCGGTTGGTCCGGATCGGAATCCGCCCGCACACCGACTTGTCCAGCTCCGCAGGCTCCATCTTCCACTGCTTCTTGGTGTAGCCCTTGAAGAACATCTCGTACAGCTCCCAGCCCACCTGGCTGATGATCACCTCCTCGGAGTTTCCAGGCTCCTCGATGGGAATCCGCTGCTCCTCCAGCCAGCGCTCGAACTCCTCGGTCGTCGAGGGCCGGCCCAGGTACGTCTCGAAGGTGTTCAGGTTGATCGGGAAGTTCCAGAACCTGCCCCGCGTGTACGACCGGATGTTGTACTCGGTCGGCATCCACTCGGTGAACTGCGACAGGTAATCGACGATCCGGTCCGAGCTCGCCCGGAAGTAGTGCGGCCCGTACTTGTGTACCAGCACCCCCGCCTCGTCGTGGTAGTCGTAGCAGTTCCCACCGATGTGGTCCCGCTTGTCGATGACCAACGAAGTAAACCCCGCACGTGCCAGACGCTCCGCCACCACCAGGCCGGTGATGCCCGCTCCGACGATTAGGCAATCAACACTCATTTCTCAGATTTCCCAGTATTCCCGGGTTCGCGTCCATATCAGGTTTCCACCACTTCGTCGAAATCCACCCGTTCGAATACATCCAGGGCACCTCCCCGAGTGGCGTTCCGGATCCTCCACCCCCTGGCTTCGTAGGCTCGCTTGGCCGACTCATAGGCCAGAACCTGCTCCTGCACCATCGGCCTGCAGAACTTCTCCCCTGTGGAATGGTAGTTGGGCAGAAAGTAGTTCTGCTCCGTGGTCTTTGCGAAGACCTCGATGGATCCCTTCTTGGAGACGGGCTTGGTCTCGGGCATCGTGTAGTTGCAGTCCACTCCGACAAGATACAACTCCCGGATTCCCATCCAGAATGCCAGTTGGGTGCAGATGTAGGTTACGGTGTAGCCCTGCATGATTCCTGCGATGGGATTGCGGGAGAACCGTGGCCAAGGTGAGGCATCCTTGTCGTCTCTGAGCCGGAAATACATCGAAGGTGGAGCCTCAACTCCCGTGAGGTAATCGGGAAAGAAGTTGATTTGCCCAAGCCCTCCCCCCTTGAAGTCGCCGAGAAATTCGGGCGCGAGTGAGTCAACCGCACAATAGTAGGTCGGTCTCCATCGTGTCTTCTCGAACGCGAGGAACACCTTGTTCGCAGCGAAGGTGATTTCGCCAGACAACCGGTCGAGATCCTTCAGTAGAAGACTTGGTCCGTTGCCAATGATGAACGCTCTCTCACCGGAATGCTTGTTCTTCAGGCCATACCACTGTCGATCCGAAGACCTGATCGGAAAACCGGCCAAGGCCATGCCTTTGAATGCACGATCCCGCACCCGTTTGAGTCTGCGCAATCCAAGCATCGGTGAGAGGGTGGGCGGTGAACGATGCCTGTCGGCGCTCCCTGCCCGAAATCGCTTTCAGGTTCGGCTTCGATTGGCTGCAGGCATCCGGTTCTCCGGGCTTGATGCCAACCCGGCCCGTCAGACTCAGACTCTCTTCAGTTTCCTGCGCTGCACCTCCTCGACATCCAGGATCTCCTTTTCTTTGGCGCTCAGCGCCTTGGCCACGTTGCGGAGGTCCCGCGCCAGCTTCCGCATCCCATCCGGCTCAAGTGAGGCGGCGTGATCCGTCCCCTTCCAGGTCCGGTCCAGTGTGAAATGCCGCTCCACCCAAGTGGCACCGAGCGCCATTGCTGCGACGTCCGCGGCGATCCCCAAATGGTGCCCGGAGAAGCCAATAGCCTTCACCCTCCGCCCGAAAGTGGTCAGGAGTCTGGGAATCTCAAGCAGGCAAATGTCCTCGAAGGCGACAGGATAACCGGAAGTACAGCTGTAGAGGACCAGATTCGTTGCCTTGCCATTGTCTTCGAACAGGCTCACGATCCTCTGTTCCTCATCATGGGTCGTCATGCCGAACGAGAGATGCACCTCGCCGTCATAATGGCTGCAGAGCCACCGCAGCATCTCAAAGTTCAGGTTGCACGCCGAGGGGATCTTGATGAGGTCGGGATTCAATCCGACGATCTCCTTGGCGGAAGTGAGGTCCCACACCGAGGTACTGTAGGTCACCCCGTATTGATCGCACCACGCCTTGAGTTGCTTGTGTTGATCGAGATCGAACTCAAGGAACTCGCGATGGGATCCATACGTCTCACCATAGGAATTCAGGGGATTGGGGTGGGGAGCGTTGTATTCCTCCTCGGAAAGAAGTTCGCGGTTGTTTCGTTTCTGAAACTTCACGACATCAACCTTGCAAAAGATCGCCGCGGTCATGATCAACTCATGGGCAAGATCCATTTCCCCCTTGTGATTGCAGCCAATCTCGGCAATGAGCCTCGGAACGTCGCTATTCATGATTCGTTTCGCATGGGTTTGGTGTATTCCACATAGAGTTGCTCGCCGAGGTCAGGATGGAGGGCAGCCAGCCGGGCCATGTCCCGCCGCAGCCGGATGTTCGCCCTGACGTTCCTTGCGGCCCGACGAAGGCTTCGTCGGCAGTCAGGAAGCAACGATTTGATCTTGTCAAAGGTCCGGGGAACCACGTACTGCCGGGGCTCAAAAACGGGATCGATGTTGTATCCCGTCATCACCCGGGTTGCCAAATCCCACCGCTTGCCGATTTCCTCCAGTGCTTTTGGGGTGAAGGCATAGAGATGCCTCGGCGGATCCCAGCATGTCACAGAGTCTGTTTGCTCGAGCAGCTTCCGGGCATCGTCAGGGGGAACACCCTCGGAGACCAGAATCGTTTCGTAGCGTCTCCGGTGGTCGTGCCTGACAGACTTTTCAACCGACCTTGCGTTCGGGGTTGCGAAGACGAGCCTGCCCCCGGGTCGGAGGCACTCAAGCAGAGCGCCAAGATGGCGGTCGATCGCGTTCCAATGTTCGATCACATGGAATGCGAAGATCAGGTCATATGGGCCCTCGACCTCGTCCCACCGGTCATGGACTCGCCGCAGCCCGAGTTTCTCGACGGCGTATCGCGCCATCCCCTTGTCATACTCGAAAAGGTCCACCTCCCATCCAAGCCGTTCCGCGGCCAAGGCATAGATCCCCGTGCCTCCACCGTAGTCCAGAAACCGCCCGGGGCCATTCCCGATGAAGAATTGCAGGCTCCGTTGAATCGCAGGAAGGTGCTTCCGGAGCCTTGCTGGGGATTCGGCATTGAAGCTGAATCCCTGGTAGAAATCGAGCAACTCCCGGTCATCGGGCATGACCGTCGCCGAAACCAGTCCACAAGACCCGCATTTCGCCAGGCCATAGGCACCCGATGGGGCCTCCACCGAGCGCGTTGCGGAGTGGCACGCCTCACAGATGGCAGTCATCGTGCAGGAAAGAGCATATCGACCAGCTCGCGAACCGCCCCACGACCGCCGCTCCTCGAAAGGATGACGTCTGCTGCCTCCCGCGCTTCGGGATAGGCATCCGCCACCGCAACTCCGCAACCCGCCCGGTTGAGACATTCCAAGTCGTTGATGTCGTTCCCGACATAAATGAGATCCTTCCATTCGATGCCCCGCTCCGCCAACCAGCGGGCAAGCACCTCGACCTTGCGGTCGATTCCCTGCATTACGGGAATCCCGAGTTTTTCCGCCCGTGCTTGGACCACGCGGTTCCTCTCCTTCGAGAGAATCAGCAACTCGATCCCAGGCCGCCTCCGTTGCAGCTCCGCCAGCCCGAGGCCGTCCGAGCGATTGCATGTGACGGATTCCCTTCCGCTTTCATCGACCGCCACAAGGTTGTCGGTGAAGACTCCGTCGAAATCAAAAACGATGGCGCGGGGACAGTCCGGCAGCCTCGAGCTTTCAAGCTTCCCGGCCGTGTACCGTGAAAGCGCTTCACACACCTGCCAGTCCGCCTCTCCATCGATCTCCCAGGAGCGCTCCTCGGGCACGACATGGAAGACCGTCTTACCGAAGAACCGATGCCTCGTCTCCAGAAATCCTGCCGTCCGCATCACATACACCGCTCCGGTCTCCCGATACTCGGGCTCACGGTCCTGCCGCCGCGGCCGGAAGGAGGGGTCGTGGTTGACTCCCAATGCGCCGCCATCGCCGCTTTTCCACAGGAAGGCGTGCGTCGGAGTCACCGAAAAACAACAGTCAGCCTCCTGATCGATCAACGTCTGCACGCACCCATCAATATCCTCAGGCAATGTCAGCGGTGAGGTGCACTGCAGGAATACCAGCAATTCAGGTCGATAGTCTTCATTGCGGGCAAGCCATTCCAAGGCATGAAGTAGCGCCGACTCCGATGAGGCACTATCCCCCGAAATGTCCGCAGGCCGCAGAAACGGGCACTCTCCTTCAGCCACTTCCGGATGCTCACGGTACTCCACACTATCCGTGGAAACGATAACCCGCGAGACCGACGAGGCAGAACGAGCCGCCTCAAGCGACCGAACGAACAAAGGCCGGCCGCCAAAATGCCGGATATTCTTTCCGGGAATGCCTTTCGAGCCGCTCCTTGCAGGAATGATTGCGAGAATACTCATCACCGATCAAATTGCTGAACCGCAGGTTGCGTCAGCTGGTCAGAAGCTTATCTAACCATCCCAATTTTTTTACCAACTTTCTCAGAGCTGTGAACTTTCTAATAAATTCAACTCGCTTCAAGTAACGGATCGCCCTCTTTCCGGGACGCCCGTCTAGTGGAATCTTAGTCTCCCCAACTCTGAACAAACTTCGTATCGACTCATCACATTGAATTAACTTTAATCCTGAAGATGCAGCTAATTTGATCAGGCTATCTGCTGTGAAGTAGAACGCATGAGCATTCTGCAAGTACATCAAAATATCCCACTTATACCCTTGATGAAGATGGAAAAGCCCGGGAACCTCAATGTAAATCAGAGCATCGGGCCAACGATTTGCGAATTGAGCCAAAAACCCCAAGGGATTTCGCTGATGCTCTAAAACATGGGAAAGAAGTATCAGATCACAATCGAACTCCTTATCTAATTCCGCAATACCCCCTCTCCGAAGGTCGAGCCCTTCCATTCTCCCTCTTTCTAGGAGATCTTCTCCGTAATCGATTCCCGTCGAGGTCCAGCCGCTCTCCTTGAAGGGAATTAAAGTTGCACCAAGACCGCAGCCAACGTCGAGCACTTTTCCTGGTTTGTCGAAATAGGGCCCAATAAATGATAATATCTTCTCGCCGTGGCGCAGTTGGTCATCACGCATCTTCTCGATCGAATAATCCTTCCATATATATATGTCCCGATAATTTCTTGAATAGAATTGTTCAAGATCATGCTCTCGGAGATATGGGTCACTCCGGATCAAACCCGAACTAAGGTTTAATACCGTCCTCCCGGGAATCCCATACCGGTCAACCTCCGCGATAAGTACATCTTGTTTGCAACCATTCGATAAAGGATCATCAAGTGGTTCTAGCTTTAGTCTGGAACTGATCAGATCATCGATAAAGCGATCAATGGCATTACTATTTCCTTCCCATCTCGCCGGTGGGTCCTGGACGGGATAAATAAATCGAGTTAAGATTGGTACTTCACCCTTATGAAGCCATTGTTTTGCTTCACAGGTGGCTCTTGAAGGGGTTGTATTCATGTAGACGGATAATTCGTTGGGATTCGATAGGGCGCGACCCCCCAATCGCTTCCTAATACACTAATATGCTCGCAGTTTATTCTCCGAAGCAGGTGACGACATCTGTCTTCAGAAAGAATATGTATGTCTAGTGCATAGTTGCCACGCCCCAGGTCTAATGATCGCACGCTGACCCTCTCACGCTCTAGGACACCGTCGTTTACCGGGAGCACGGTTTGGATTTCAGCGACACTCTGACCTCCAAGCATAAATGATACTCGGAGAACTATCGTTTTAATTGTAGGCTCCTTAAAGTACAGTGAAACAAAGAAATCCATTCCATCACCTGATCCGCAAGATTCGGGAAATTCAAATTTTGCCTCAGAGATTTCTCGGGAGACAATCTCTTTTCCAGGACTGCCTGATTTTGCCATTTGATTCTTCTCATAGACGTCTAGGCAATCTTGAATTTCTCCGCTCATAACCATTCCCCCTGACTCAAGCACGATGCCTCGACTACAAATTTGTGAGATCTGAGCAGCGGAATGGCTCACAAATATGACAGCCGCGCTACCAAGCGCCTTAGATATCCGCTCCGAGCATTTAAACCGAAATGCGGCATCCCCGACCGCTAGCACCTCGTCAATCAATAGAATATCGGGTTCCATGGCGGTCGCGACCGCAAATCCGAGACGCACCTGCATGCCCGAGGAGTAGTTCTGCACCGGGGAGTCCATGAAGCCGTCGAGTTCGGCGAACTCGACAATCTCGTCGTACTTGGCGTCGATTTCGCGCTTCTTGAGTCCCAGCACCGAGCCGGCGATGTAGACGTTCTCGCGGCCGGTGAGGATGGGGTTGAAGCCCGCGCCGAGGGCGATCAGGGCACCGACCTGGCCGCGCATGGTGATGCTGCCGGTGTCCGGCTTGATCAGGCCGTTGAGCATCTTGAGCAGGGTGGTCTTGCCCGCGCCGTTGTGGCCGATGAGGCCGAGGCACTCGCCGCGGCGCAGCTCGAAGGAGATGCCGGTGTTCGCCCAGAACTCGGCCTTGCGCAGGCCCTTGCCGCTGCGGTCGATGCCGAGCATTTCGGAGGCCACGTCCTGCACGCCGTAGAACAGCGAGCGCTTGAGGTCGCGGCAGAAGCGCTTCGAGACGTTCTCGACTCGGATCAACACATCATCGTCTTTCATCAATGGATTCGGGAAACAGTAGGTGGTGGAGGTGGGGCCTTATTGAGTCTCTTGGAACTCCGAAAGGGAAAGATGAAACCGCCAAGCAGCCAAGACCGCCAAGGAACAGAGAATGGATCATCCGCTGGCCGGGGCTCCGCGCTCCTGGCGTCTTGGCGGTGGATTTATCATCATCTTCCCATCTCAGGGAATCGGGATCACATCCCGAGGCGGGCGATCACGTGGGGCAGCGAGATCCGGTAGAGCAGCCAGCCGAGCATGAGGAGGACGAGCGAGGCGCCCACCACCACCCAGAAGCCGCCGACCAGCTCCGAGGGCACGCCGAGCAGCCAGCCGCGGGCGCAGTCCACCACGTAGGTCGCCGGGTTCGCCAGCATCACCTCGCGGATCATTCCCTCGCGCGGAAGCGCGACCACCACCGGCACGAGGAACATCAGGAAGTTCAGGACCATGCCGATACCCATCGACACGTCCTTGTAGAGCATCCCGATGGGCGTGAGGAGGATGCCGATCACGTAGCCGAGCAGCACGATGCCGGCGACGCCGAGCGGGAAGGCGTAGAGCGAACTCCAGTGGAACTCGTACTGCCCGCGGGTGGCGAAGAAGACCAGCGCCGGCACCAGGATGAGCATCCGCACCACGAAGTTGAAGACCGTGGTCAGGACCCCGGCGAGCACCAGCGACTCCCTGGGAAAGTTGATCTTTACCAGCATGGCCCGGCTCTTGGTCACCACCTTGAGCGGTCCCTGCACCGCATCTGCGAAGACCTGCCAGAGCAGGCTGCCGACCAGCAGATAGACCGGATAGGGAATGGGATGTTCCCACTTGGCGAGGGCCCCGCCGGAGCGGAGGAAGAGAAACACGCCGGTGGTGGCGAGCACCGGCAGGAAGGCCCAGACGTAGCCGAGCACGCTCTGGCGGTAGAGGGCGCTGAGGTCCCGGCGGGCGATCGCAAGCGCCAGCTCCCACGACAGGGAGAGGTCCCTGGCCATGTCGCGGAACAAGGTCATGGGACGGCGCAGGGCCGGTTCGGGGGAATAGGTCCGGACCTGTGCCGGCGGCGATATCTTCGGGGCATTCATGAAGAAAGAAACAGCGTCGGGTGCGACGGGGGAGTCGGGAAGATGAGCACCGCGAAGGGACGCGAATGGACGCCAATCCTGGATGGGAGAATCCGTATGGATCGCCCCTGCAAAGGGAGGTGTCCGGACTGGATACGGGTGGAATCCGCGCGACTCTGGCTCAGGCGCGCTGCGGCTGCTGGGCGCGGCGGACGGCGAGGGGAATGTGTTCCCGCCGCTTGGCGGGGACGTAGGCCGGGAGCGGGATGTTGCGCTCCATCAGGCGGATCATCGCGGCCCCGCCGACGAAGGAGGCGACCGCCGTGTGGTACTCGCCGAAGACGAAGACGAAGAAGATGGGATGGGTGATCTGGTAGATGCCGAAGTAGATCGCCACCGGCGCCCACTCGGTGCCCCAGCAGCGGCGGATCTGGCGGTGGGCATGGACGGCCAGGCGGATCAAGGCCAGCAGCAGGATCGCCAGGCCGACGTAGCCGACTGTGCGGATGGTGTGGACCGGGCCGCTGTGATAGGCGCCGCCGATCATCATGTTCACCTGCATCTGGGTGAGTCCGCCCGCGGCACCATAGGCGGCGCTCCGGGCCGCCTCGGCCTGGTTGTTGCGCTGCAGGGTCTCGGCGGTCATGCCGAGGCCGTCGCCGAGGGTCTTGTTCT
>CALGOH010000290.1 GCA_937957985.1 uncultured Verrucomicrobiae bacterium | reverse complement strand
GAAAAGTCGCGAAACCGACGTCAGGTTTTGCGCCGCGCGCCCCCGGTTGGGTTCGGCTGTGCGTGTCAGAACCAATCCCGAACGCCTCGCCCCGCCAGGGCAGGCCAGCCTGTCACCATCATGTCACAAACCACCAAGAAGATTGCGGACGACGACGTCGTCCAGGACTACGGAGCGAATCCCACCGAAGTCCGCGAAACCGACAAGTATCAGGACGAGTACGTCCGCGGATTCGTCGACAAGTGGGACGAACTCATCGACTGGGACGCCCGCGCCGAGAGCGAGGGCGACTTCTTCATCGAGGAACTCAAGAAACGCGGCGCCAAGCGCGTGCTCGACGTCGCCACCGGCACCGGCTTCCACTCGGTGCGCCTGATCGAGGCCGGCTTCCAGGTCGTCTCGGCCGACGGCAGCCCGGAGATGCTGGCCAAGGCCTTCGAGAACGGCCGCCGCCGCGGACACATCCTGCGCACCATCCAGGCCGACTGGCGCTGGCTCAACCGCGACATCTACGGCAAGTTCGACGCCGTCGTCTGTCTCGGCAATTCCTTCACCCACCTCTTCGACGAGCGCGACCGGCGCAAGACGCTCGCCGAGTTCTACGCCTGCCTCCGCCACGACGGCTGCCTTATCCTCGACCAGCGGAACTACGACTCGATCCTCGACGAGGGCTTCTCGACCAAGCACGCCTACTACTACTGCGGCGACAACGTCCGCGCCGAGCCCGAGCACGTCGACGAGGGACTCGCGCGCTTCCGCTACGAGTTCCCGGACAAGTCCGTCTATCACCTCAACATGTTCCCGCTGCGCCGCAGCTACGTCGAACGACTCATGTTCGAGGTCGGATTCCAGCGCGTCCGCACCTTCGCCGACTTCCAGGAAACCTACCGCCAGGAGAACCCGGACTTCTACATCCACATCGCCGAGAAGAAATACGAGACCAAGGACGAGGACCGATGAATTCCCCGAGCGAATCCCAGGTCGTGGACATCGCCCGCGACTACTACGACAGCGACGACGCCGACCATTTCTACCACCAGATCTGGGGTGGCGAGGACATCCACGTCGGGATCTACCGGAAGCCCGATGAACCCATCCTCACCGCGAGCCGGCGCACCGTCGACACGATGGTCTCGAAGCTTCCCGACATGCCGCGGGACGCCCGCCTGCTCGACATCGGCGCCGGCTACGGCGGCTCGGCCCGGGTGATCGCCCGCGAACTCGGCATCCGCGTCACCTGCCTCAACCTCAGCGCCGTCCAGAACGAGCGCAACCGAACGATGACCGCATCCCAGGGCCTCGACGACCGGATCGACGTCCACGACGGCAACTTCGAGGAACTCCCCTTCGACGACGCCTCCTTCGATCAGGTCTGGTGTCAGGACTCCATCCTCCACAGCGGCCGCCGCCGGCGCGTCTTCGAGGAAGTCGACCGCGTGCTCAAGCCCGGCGGCGGGTTCATCTTCACCGACCCGATGCAGAAGGAGGGCGTCGATCCCGAGCTGCTCGAGCCCGTCCTCGCCCGCATTCACCTGCCCTCGATGGGCTCGGTGGAGAAATACAAGGGCTACGCCGCCGACCTCGGCTGGGAAACGGTGGCCATCGACGAGATGCCGGACTGCCTCGTGCGCCACTACGGTCGCGTGCTCGAGGAGTTGGAAAAGCGCACCGACGAGATCGCCGGCAACATCAGCGGCGAGTATGTCGAGCGGATGAAGAAGGGCCTGCGCCACTGGGTCGAAGCCGGATCGAAGGGCGCGCTCGACTGGGGCATCCTGCATTTCCGCAAGCCCGCCTGAGCCGCCGATGAGCAAGCGCGGGAAGCGTCACGGCGGACTCGAGCCCGACTACATCAAGCTCGGCCCGCTGGAGTTCCACCCGGTGGTCTTCCCGATCTCCGCGCTGCTCATCCTCGCCTTCACCGTCTGGGGTTTCGTCGCGGCGCAAGCCGACGCGAAGGGCACCGAGGCGATCTTTTCGAAGACCCTCGAGTGGCTGGCGACCAACTTCGGCTGGTTCTACATCCTCACCGCCAACCTGCTGCTTGGCGCGGTCGGCGTGCTGATCTTTTCCCGCTTCGGCCGCATCCGGCTCGGCGGCGAGGGCTGCAAGCCCGACTACAGCTACGGTGCCTGGTTCGCCATGCTGTTCTCGGCCGGCATGGGCATCGGGCTCATGTTCTGGTCGGTCGCCGAGCCGATGTATCACTTCGGCTCGCCGCCCGGCATCCTCGCCACCGGCTCGCCCGAGGCCGCGCGCGAGGCGATGCTCATCACCTTCTACCACTGGGGCCTGCACGCCTGGGGCATCTACGCGCTGGTCGGCTGCGCCATCGCCTACTTCGCCTTCAGTCGCGGCCTGCCCATCACCATCCGGTCGACCTTTTACCCCATCCTCGGCCGGCATGTCCGCGGGGGATTCGGTCACGTCATCGACATCCTCGCCGTCGTCGCCACGCTCTTCGGTGTCGCCACCTCGCTCGGACTCGGCGTGCTCCAGGTGAATTCCGGCCTGCACTACCTCTTCCCGGAAAAGATCGCCGCCAGCGGCACCGACGACGGCACCGGGGTGCAGATGCTTCTCATCGCCGCCATCACCCTCGCCGCCACCGCCTCGGTGGTCAGCGGCCTCGATCGCGGCATCAAGCGCCTTTCCCAAGGCAACCTCATCCTCGCCGCCGGCCTGCTGTCGATGGTCTTCGTGCTCGGCCCCACCGCCCACCTGCTCGACGCCCTCGTCCAGAACATCGGCAACTACTTCTACCGACTGCCGGCGCTCGCCACCTGGACCGAGACCTATCGCGAGGGCGACCAGGGCGGCTGGCAGCACGGCTGGACGATCTTCTACTGGGGCTGGTGGATCAGTTGGTCGCCCTTCGTCGGGATGTTCATCGCCCGCATCTCGCGCGGGCGCACCATCCGCGAGTTCGCCCTGGGCGTGCTGATCGTGCCGACCCTGCTCACCTTCCTCTGGCTCACCGTGTTCGGAAATGCCGCGCTGCACGAGGAAATGGCCTACGACAGCGGCATCCTTTCGGCCGTGAACGAAAACTTCAGCACCGCCATCTTCAAGCTCTTCGAGCACTACCCGCTGTCCCAAATCACCAGCGGCCTCGCCGTCATCGTCGTCATCACCTTCTTCATCACCTCGTCCGACTCCGGCTCGCTGGTGATCGACACCATCACCGGCGGCGGCCACCCGAAGCCGCCGGTCATCCAGAAGGTCTTCTGGGCCCTGCTGGAGGGTGGAGTCGCCGCGGCCCTGCTCTACGCCGGCGGCCTCAAGGCACTGCAATCCGCCGCCATCACCACCGGCCTCCCCTTCGCCCTCGCCCTGCTGCTAATGGCCTTCTGTCTGTTCAAGGCCCTGCGCCGGGAGAATCCCGACTCCCTTGAAAAACGTCCCGATTCAACAAGAGCCCGTGAGACGGACTAGCGTGGTCCGCCTTACCGACGAACTCTTATCCTGTCGGAATGGGCCACGCCGTTGACCGCAGATTGAGGGGATTAAACGGATTGCGCAGATTTCCGGATCTCTGAAAATCTGCGTAATCCCCTTAATCTGCGGTTATCAAAACTACCAATCGGTTGGACGGACTACATGCCGCGGCCAGCCTGCCTGGGCGGGTTTGAACGTTGAAAGTGTGCCTTTCCCGACCTCCACCATGGAAGCCGTGAACAACCCAAACCGAGCCTACCCACTGCCGGACGGTAGCCGCGCATTGACTTTAGGTTGAGGGTTGTAGTCACGGAGAAAATTCGACTCGGAGCGGGTCAGGCGGTTGCGGCGCTGCGGCATGTTAGGGCTTGTTATACTTTGGGTTGAAGCGCCTCCGAGCAATACAATCAATCTGATCATAATCGCCGCATTGAACCACCTCTACAACCGTGGCTTCATAGAACTGGTCACCAGACGACGAAAGTTGGCCACGGGCGCCAATCGTCACGACACCTCGATCCGTCCGAAAGGTAGCTTGGCGGGTCTCGACTGTGAATGTGATTGTGCAGTCCCGATAGCTACCATCGTCCTGCGGATACGAGCACCTTGCAGACTCCTCTTGGCACTCAGGCTCCGAGAACACCAGATTCCGCACTGCGCAAACGTCTCCGCTCGCGCTGGCAAAGGCCTGAGTTTCTTCATTCATTGCTCTTACGTCTGAGGCATGACGCGACGCCCGAACCAAGGCGGCGCTCCGTGCCAGATTGAAGGGATTGAATCACCGGAAACAATTTTCAACAAGGCCGCGGTTAGGCGTCGCCATCGCCGCCTTGCTGGCCTTGTTGGTTCTTCTTGTTTGGATCGGGTTGAGCAAGGCGAGGGTCACGAATCTGCACGGCTTCATTCTCAAGGAGTTCTTCGTACACCTCCGACTTCTGAGCCTCGCTCTTTGCCTGAAAGTTCTTGAGCCACCGATCCCGCTCCGCATCGCCGAATCGACTAAGGTGGTCCTCAATAACGATCTCACGAATCAAATCCTTGAGGTTGTCTCTGACGATTCGTCTGGCGCCTGCCATCAACTTCGGGTCGTTCCTACGGTTGCCGTTCGCTTCCCAAAACTGACGAATCGCTCTTTCGCTTTGCTGTCCGAGTCGCTTGGTGGTTATTGGCTTACCGTTGACCAGCGCAACGATCCGGTTGACCTGAATGGGCTCATCGGCTCCCAGGCCGAACATCGAGAAGAATCCGATGACTAGCAGCAGCGGTCCGATATTCATTTCCTGGCCAACAGCTTTGTTCGTAACACCCGACCTTCGTATATCGGGGTCGGTTACCATCGGAAAGAGTGTGGATCTGGCGGCGGATGTCAAGGTGCCGCGGAGGCTGGAGGGCGAAGGATTCGGGGGCCTTGCCATTCTGCTCCCGGGGGAGATCAGGATGGGTTCAGGAGCTCAAAGGCCGAATCTCCAGCCCACGACATCCGCCCAACAGATGGTCGGCTTTGAAACCGCGGATTACGCGGATTTTCAGAGATCAGGAATCTGCGTAATCCCAGGAATCCCCTTAATCCGCGGTTGAAAAAGGTCGTTCGACGCCTGCAACCGCGGATTCCAGGATGTCCGGCCTGGCGGAGCGGGGGCGCCGGGAGCCACGTCAGGGCTTCGTCACGCGCACCCGGTAGAACTTCCGGGTCGGTCCCGGATTCAGGTCGGTGAAGGTGGTGGTGGCGCCCGCTCCGGCGACGAAGTCCTCGCCATCCGGCTCGTCCTCCGGACCCCAGCCGCTCAAGGCGGTGGAGCTTTCGATGGTGTAGATCCGCCCGGGCACGCTGGAGTAGGTGAGCTGGACGGTGCCTCCGGGCTTCGAGATCGAGAGCACTTCGAGCTTCGACTCCCCGTCGAGCGGATCGGTTCCCGCGACGTCCTCGTCTCCATTGCTGCGACCGTCGTCATCCTCGTCCCCCGCCGGATCGAGGAGGATCACCGGAGTCGTGCCCGATGCCGGATTCGGCGCGCCGGCATCCGAGGAACCGGAAGTCGTGGCGGAAACGCCCGCGCTGCTGACCGCGGTGATGGTCGCGTAATAGACGGTGCCCAGCGACCCGGTGAAGGTGTACTGGTTCGAGCCGTCGGTGACCTCGGCGCCATCGACCAGATCGTTGCCGCCGGGCGTGGTGCCAATGTCGATGACGTACTTGGTGATGTTGTCATCCGGGCCGCCGGGATTCGTCCAGGTGAAGGTGCCGCTCGTTCCGATGGCGTAGTGCATCGACAGCGGGTCGGGGGATGGCGGCGGCGTGACGTCGTAAACCTTCAGATACTGCGCTTCGTATGGCCCCGCTGTCCACAGCGCCGGTTCGGTCGGCACCTTCCAGAGCTGGACGAAGAAACCGCCCGACTTGAGCGAGGCACCGCTGAGGCCGCTGCCGCCGTTCCACAACCACACGTCTCGGCGGTTCGGATTCTGGCCGAGGTAGGCGGCGATGTTCTTCACGTCGTAAAGGCGACCGTCCTTGAGACCCATCAGGGTCGCCAGTCCCGACGGGATCTTGAAGTTGTCCGACTCGTCGCCGTTCCGGTTGAGGTTGGTGAAGGCCAGCACCACGTCCTTGAAGGCGGGCGAAGCCCCGGCCTCCTCGTACTTCGCGACGGCGAAGATCTGGTTGTTCGCACCATCGCCGGTGAGGAAGAAGCGGTTGACCGAGCGCAGCGCGGGGCTGAACAGGCGCGCCGAGTTGATCCCGGAATAGACCTGATAGAGCTGGTCCCTGCCGAAGTCGGTGTCGTCCCAGATCGGATCGAGCGAGTTGTACTTCTTGAAGTGGCCGATCTGCTTCCCGAAGTTGGTTTCGTAGAAGTTGAATCCGAAGGTCCGTGAGATGCCGAGTTCCTGGCCCATGAAGATCATCGGCAGGCCGTCGATGGCACCGACCACGCTGTAGCGGATGAGCGCCTCGAAGGGATCGACGTAGTTTTCCTCGTCGTGCGAGGTGTTGTTGAGCAGCACCAGCCCCTGGCCGTAGGCGTTGCGCCGGTCCTCGAAGATCTGGCGGTAGTCGTTGGCGTTCGACGCGCTTTTGAGCGGGAACACGATGTTCTCGTTCATGATGTCGAAGTGGCGGTTGGAGCGGTAGGTCACCGCGCCGCCGTCGAGCGACTCGGACATCATCACGAAGTTCCATTTCCGCGTGCGGGTGGCGTTGATGATGTACTCCCACGCCTGCGGCGGCAGTCCATGGGCTGAGTCGCAACGCAGGCCGTCGATGCCGAGGTTGCGGGTCGATTCGTTGTGCGGGGTGCCGGCCGGGTAGCCGGTCTGGTCGAGCCAGTGCAGCGCGTAGTCGCGGAAGTACTTCCAGACGTTGCGGGTGACACCGTCCCAGTTCGGGTCGGTGTAGTAGAACTGGTCGCCCTCGTTGAGGTAGCGGCCGTTCTCGGAGGGGTTCAGGCGGACGAGCGAGTCGTAGTTGCCGAAATAGACATCGATCACGTCGCCCCACTTGCCGAAGTCGCCGCGGTCGGGGGCGTTGGTCGCCTCGTTCGCGTTGGCGGCACGCTCGCCGTAGTTGTTGGCGGAGGAGTTGAAGATGTCGCCCTTCGAAAAGAACCGCGCCTCGGTGTCGCGGATCTTGTCGGTCGGCGAGGCGGCCGGGGCGAAGAGATCGACGCCCTTTTGCGCAAGCTCGACATCGAAGCCGGTGTGGTTGAAGGGCGCATCGAGCATGATCTCGACCTGCGCGGCATCGGCGGCGGTCACGAAATTCTGGAAGGCGGTCATGCCCGCGGCCCGCGTGTTCGCCACGCTCATCGCGGGATCGATCTCGAAGAAGTTCTTGATCGCGTAGGGACTGCCGTGGTCGTAGGGCAGGCCGGTCGTCGGGTCGATTTCCCGCCCTTCGATCGCGGACGGATGCACCGGCTGGAACCACAGCCAGTTGACCCCGAGGCCCTGGAGGTAGCCGAGGTTGAAGCCCTTGCCATCGCCGGTGCGCAGCGCCCCAGGGGCATCATGCAGGTCCTCGAAGGTCGAGCGGTTGGAAAAGCCGCCGCCGTTGGCCTCGATGGTCAGCGTGTTGATCTCGTAGAGGTTGATCTCGCGGGCGTCGGTCGGCGCGACGGTGATCGCATGGTCGCGCCGCCCGAAGGCGGTGTACCAGCGCCAGTCGGGATCGCCATCGACCTTCCACCGCGCGGTCAGCCGGTAGGCACCGGTCTTCGTCGCGTCGATCACCGCCGAGTACTGCCCCGGCGTCCCGGTGGCGGTCATCACGTGGCTCTGGTAGTAGTAGGCGTCGTCCGAAGACGGCCCGATGATGGACTCGGTCTGGTTGTATTCCTGCCCGTCGGAGATGCCGTTCGTGTTGTTGTCGGCGTCGGTGCGGTGGCGCTGGTTCAGGTTGGTGACCACCTGCACGGTCCCGGGGGTGATGTCCTGCTGCCCGGGCTCGAACACGACCGTCACGGGAATCGAGTCTCCGGCGATCTCGTCGACGTAGAGCTTGGTCGTCGTGTAGTTGGCGTTGAGCGTGCCGTTGGTCGGCGTGTTCACCGTCAGCACCGGATCGCCGAGCGTGCCGTAGGTGAAGGAGAAGATCTGGTTGTTCGTCCCGGCGTTGTGGTCGGCGAACTTCTCCTCGTTGGTGGCGGTGTTCCAGAAGCCGACCTTGTACTTGATCGTCGAGCCGAGCGGCAGGCCCTGGAGCAGGTTCTGCACGTCGGCCATCCACCACATGCCCACCCCGCCGGTGATCGATCCGTTCTGGACCTCGTTCTGTTCCGGATTGTTGTAGTTGAATGCGGCGGCGGTGGTGGAACCGTTGCCCGCCGTGCCGAGCGATCCGGCCGGGTCGCTGCCGTCGGTCGTGTAATACACCGCGCCGGCGTCCGCCCACCGCGTGGCGAGGTCGTTGACGTCGCCGATGTAGCCGACCTTCGCCCAGAACTGGACGTTGTCGCCGTTGATCACCCGGTTGTCGGCGTGGAAGATCCAGGCGGGCCGGTTGCGGAACGAGTAGGGACTCGCCTGGGCGACCGCCTCCGTCGTGGTTTCGAGCTGGTTGCCGGGATCGAGGTCGCCGCCGTGGATGTAGGTGTTTTCCGGATTGGTGCCGGTGACACCGTCGAAGGTGACATAGACGTAGTATTCGATCACGTCGTCGTCGCCGGCGTTGAGCCCGCCGGGGCCGAGATCGACCGACGCCTTCCAGAACTGGCTGCCGCCTTGATCGGCATGAAATCCAAGCGCGACCGACTGCCAGGATCCCGCGGCGCTGGCATTGCGGTAGAAGAGACTTCCACCCGTCTGATTGCCGTTCGCACCCCCGTTCTTGAAGAAACCCTGATACACCGTGAAGCTCCCGTCCGGGTCGATCTCGACGTAGGGATCCCGCATCGTGCCGGGGATGCCGGCCTCCTGGTTGAAGGGAATGTGCCAGACCTGATCCGACGGTGCGGCGGCCAGCGGAGAGCGCGAAAGGATGCCGATGAACGGCAGAACTGCCGCCAGCACGCGCCCGCATTCGGTTGGAGGATGGTCGGAAGGCCGCCGGCCGTCGCCACGATCTGCTCGCCCAGCTTGCGATAATCGTCGAGGGAGAGGTCGGTGCCGCAGTTCGCGCCGACGATCGACGCCCCGGCGTCGCAAGCCGCCTTGATGGCATCCTCGACGGTGGTTCCCATCATCGTGCGGAAGGTGCCGGCGCTGTTCTGGAAGGCATAGGTTGCCACCACCGGCAGGTCGGTCGCCTGCTTCGCCACCCGTAAGCCGACGGTGAGTTCGGCGGGGTCGCTCATGGTTTCGACCACGATGGCGTCGGCCCCGCCTGCGGCGAGCGCCTCGATCTGCTCGCGGAAGATCGCCTCCAGTTCCCCGGCGGTGGTGTCGCCCATCGGTTCGAGGAAATCGCCGAAGGGGCCGACGTCGCCGAGCACCCAGCCGTCCGGGCCGGCGGCCTCCGCCGCGATCTCGGCGGCCCGGCGATTCCACTCGGCCGTCATGTCACCGGCACCATGGCGGTCGAGCATGCTGCGCGTTCCGCCGAAGCTGTTGGTGATGATGAGCCGGCAGCCGGCGTCGCGATAGTCCTGGTGAACGGCGCGGATGTCGTCGGAGCGTTCGGCGTTCCAGCGCATCCCGCATTCGCCCGGCGACATGCCGCGCATGATGAGTTGGGTGCCCATGGCGCCGTCGCAGGTGAGCGGTTCGTTCAGGCATGCCTGGTCGAGCGGGGTCTTCATGGCGTCAGTGTCGGGGTTGAGGGAGAAGGGAGTTTCATGAACGCATCGATCTTGGCGAGGGTCTCGCCTTCGCTGCCGGGAACGTGCAGGGAGTCGCACTCGCTGCCGAGGATGAATGGGTGGCCGCAGGCGTCCATGCGCTCCAGCAGTTCCCCGGAGAGGCGCTCGACTTCGGCGACCGTCAGCGTGCTCGAGACGAAATTCTTCGACGGCAGGTTGCCATAGAGCACCGTCGAGTCCGGCACCCGCGCGGCGTCCTCCCACAGGCAGCGCGATCCGCCGAGACTCATGATCGCCGCGTCCAGCGTCGCGAAACGCTCGACCATGCCGGCGTCGAGTTCCCCGCAGTCGTGAAACACGAGGTCCGCCCCGCGCTCGTCGAGTCGGGCCCTGATCCGGCGCATCGGGTCCATCACGTAGCGGTCGAAGACCGCGTAGCTCTCCCGCAGTTGGTTGGGGGAGAAGTAGACGGTGTTGGCCGCCGGTTCACAGATGACGATGGCCTTCGCTCCCGCGTCGATCTGGGCGTCGCAGTAGGCGAGGACGAAGTCCGTCGCCACCGCGAGGACCGCCTCGAGGGTGGCGATTTCCTCCTCATCATCCGCTCCCATGCCGCTGCCGGCGAGGAAGACCGGGGTGATCGGGTCGTTGACCAGCTTGGTGGTCAGGGAAAACGGACCGATCTCCATACCCATGGGCAGGAGGTCGCGGCGGGCGGACACGTGGGTGATGGCGTCGCAGGCCGCCCGCATGCGGCGGCCCATGCGGAACTCCGGAGCGCACGTGGGCGGGGCGTTGAAATGGTGGGAGTCGATTTCCTCGTCCGGAACCCCGAGCGCCCTGAGGAGCGCCCGCTTCTCGAGCGTCAGGTCCATCAACGGGAAGGCGAGAGGCGTTTCGAATCGCTCCGCCGTCTCGATCACCACATCGCCGAGCCGTTCGCCGTCGCGGGGGATCTCCGCTGCATCCGCGTGCTCGTGGAGCACCAGGTGGGTGCCGATCGGCATCCGCAGGCCGCGCTTGGCAAGGTCGAGATAGAATGCGCGATCCATCGCTCGTGCGCCCGGCGAGGGCCGTCAGCCGGCCTCGGCAAGTTGCAGTGCGACGTCCACCGCGCTGGCGGCGTCCGGGCCGTAGCCGTCGGCACCGATCTCGTTGCAGTAATCCTGGGTCACCGGCGCGCCGCCGATCATCACCCGCACCGAGGCGACGTCTGAGCCGCGGATTGCGTCGACGGTCGTCTTCATCGCCGGCATGGTGGTGGTGAGCAGCGCGGAAAGGCAGACGAGCTTGGCCTCGTGCTCGCGGGCGGCGGCGACGAATTGGTCGGGCGAGACGTTGGTGCCGAGATCGACCACGCCGAAGTTGGCGCCCTTGAGCATCATGGCGACGAGGTTCTTGCCGATGTCGTGGAGGTCGCCCTGGACGGTGCCGATCACCGCGGTGTGTTTCGGCTTCACCCCGGCCTCGGCGAGCAGCGGCTCGAGGATGGCCATGCACTCCTTCATCGCGCGCGCGGCGATCAGCATCTCGGGCACGAAGACCTCGTTGTTCTTGAACTTCTCCCCGATCGAACTCATCCCCGGGACGAGGCCCTGTTCGACGATGTCCAGCGGCGCCATGCCCCCGTCGAGGAGGGCCTGGGTGATGGTGGTGGCGTCCTTGCGCTTTCCGGATTCGACGGCTTGGGAAAGTTCGGTGAGCGTGCTCATGGCGGGTGGATGGTCAGATGATTCGGGCCGGGGCGGGGGCGGCTTGCCGGGCGTGGCGGGTGGCGAGGTGCAGGACGAGGGTGAAGAGCGCGACGAAGCCCCAGTCGCCGACGACCGTGCCGCGCAGGAAGGGCAGCCCGGCGAGATAGCACTCGGCGAGACCGGCGGGGGTCTTGGCGTAGGGAACACCCGCGAGGTTCAGGCCGGTCAGCCACACCCCGAAATTGCTGACCGCAAAGAAGAAGAACGGCGCGGCGAGCGTGGCGGCGAGGCGGGGTTTCCAGCCAGCCTCACGGACGGCGAGGGCCACCGCGCCGATCAGCAGGAAGGCTCCCCAGTCGATCAGCCGCGGCCAGTGGAAGAGAGCGTAGCCTGCCCAGGCGTTGAGCACGAGGTCGCTCACGAACAGCGCGGCGAAAGGGACCCAGAGGGCGTAGCGCCTGCCGAGATAAAACCCGCCGATGAGGGCGAAGGCACCGATGGGGGCGAAATTCTCCGGATGCGGCAGCAGGCGGAAGGCGACCATGGCGGCGACGAGCGAGACGATCAGGATCATGGTTTCCGAGGGATAGGTGGGGAAGGATGGCAGGAGACGGGGTGGAAGGTCTGGTGATATCCGCGGATTTCCTGCCGACATTCTCTTGCGAGCCGGGCGGCGGGAGGGGTCAATCCGGTGGTTCCGCGCGCATGATGGCGTCGTTCGGCACGTGACTGAGCCGCTGGCCGGCGGCGAGGGTTTGAAATCGGCCGTCGTCGCGCGGGCCGTGGAGGAGGTCGCGCAGGAGGGCGGGGTCGCCCTTGATGTGTTCGAAGCCCCAGCCCAGCGATTCGGCGCAGCGCCGGGTGTAGTCGGCCTCGGCCGCCGCGCCGGGCGTGCCGAGGTCGATGAAGGTGGCGGTGTCGTAGGCGGCCCACATCGCCCGCTCGTTCTCAAGCAGGAACTCGACGTCCTCGGGGTCGAATTTCTCGGCGAAATCTCCGCGCAGCAGGTCGATCCGGTCGGGCCCCGGCACGCGGCGGGCGCGATTCCAGCCGGGGGTGTAGTGGTAGCATCCGGGGCAGGTCTTCTGGCGGGCGGCGTAGGCCTCCTTGCTGCCGAGAAAGACGGTGATGCAGTCGTGGGCGCGGGGGATCACCAGCGGATGACGCCCCGCCCGCAGCCCGGCGGTGCCGAGCCCGCACAGGCCGTAGGCGAGCAGGATCAACTCGATGTCGTCGCGGGAGTCCATTTCATCGACCGCCTGCTGCAGGGTCGCGCGCATTTCATCGGGCCGGTCGTGCAGGCCGATCTCGAGGAAACGACGGCAGCGGATGTGCGCGGCATCGCCGGCCAGCAGCTCGATCTCGTCGCGGAACACCTCGCAGGCGATCAGCGCGGCGGGAATGGGAGGATCATCTTCCATGCTCGATGCCGGCGTCTTGTGGTTGCGGATCTGTGGCATGACCGTCCCGGTCATGGATGGGCGGGGGAGGAGCCATCGGATCGGCCGTTTGGCGATCTGAGGTCGGTGCGCTTCCCTGGTTCATGACCGGGACGGTCATGCCACTGTTAGGCAAGGCATGCTTCTCCTGCGCCCACAGGCTTTCCAACTCCTCCAGGCTGCGGCCCTTCGTTTCCGGCACCAGCCGGATCATCACGACCACCAGCACGAGGCAGAAGCCGGCGTAGATCCAGAACGGGAAGCCGTGATGGAAGCGCTCCACCAGCCACGGGTTCCCGTCCATCATCGGAAAGGTCTGCGAGACGGCGAAGTTCGCGACCCACAGGCAGAAGGCGGCGATGGCCATCGCCCGGCCGCGGATGCGGGTCGGGAAGATCTCCGACAGGATCACCCAGGTGACCGGGCCGACCGACATCGCGAAGCAGGCGATGTAGCCGAGCATGAAGACGAGCAGCCAGCCGCCGATGGCCTGCGCGCTGGCGGCCAGCCCGATCGCCGTCAGGCACAGGCCCATGCCGGCCGCGCCGACGATCATCAGCGGCCGGCGTCCTAGCCGGTCGACCGTCCAGATCGCGAGCACGGTGAAGCCGAGGTTCACGGCGCCGACGAGCACCGTCTGCAGCAGCGCGACGTCGGTCTCGGCACCCGCGACCGACTTGAGGATCTCCGGCGCGTAGTAGAGGAAGACGTTGATTCCGGTGACCTGCTGGAGCACCGCCAGCAGCACACCGATCACCAGTACCCGCCGCAGGACGGGACGCAGAAACTGGGCGAGAGAGCCGATTTCCTCTTCAAGGGACGCGCGGATGGCGAAGGCCTCGTGGCCGGAGCGGTCGTAGGCGGCACGCTTGTCGGAGTCCTTGAGGATCTCGTAGGCCTCGTTGGCCTCCTTGAAGCGGCTTTCGGCCTCGGCATCGCCCGGGTTGCGGTCCGGGTGATACTTCATGGCGAGCTTGCGGTAGGCGGACTTCAGCGCGCCGGCATCGGCATCGCGGTTGACGCCCAGTGTCTCGTAATAGTCCTTCACGGCTTCCCCTCAGCCGAACGTCGCAAAAGAGGAGGGC
>CALGOH010000289.1 GCA_937957985.1 uncultured Verrucomicrobiae bacterium | reverse complement strand
TTCGTCGTCGGCCAGCAGTGGAGCGACGAGGCTCTCGCCTGGCTCAACGCACATGCCAACCTGCCCCTCGAGCGTTACCCGGAGGCCTGTTGGGCGGTCGAGTACAAGGGCACCTCGGACTTCGGCGACACCGTCCAAGGACCGCTCTACCTGCGCCCGTGGTCGGATCGGATGAACGAGGCACAGAACGCCCGCCTGCACGGCAGCGTCTGCGGGGGGCTCTCGACCTTCGGCGTGTGCGCCGCCGCCGCCCACGGCATCCCCGCCTACACCACCGGCCAGCCGGGACATTGCGCGATGGGCATTCGTTTCGCCCGCGGCGACTGGCGCGGCGGATTCGGTGGTCCCGATGGCAGCCCCCACTTGTATATCTGGCCCGGCAACAGCCACTACATCGATCTAACCGAGACCGTGTTCGGAGATGACGACGGCCTCACCCGTGCACTGCTCCACCTCGCCCGCTACCATCTATTCCGCCACGCCGGCCGCCACGAAGCTGCGGCAGCAGCGCTCGCCGCCGCCGTGCAGGCGTCCCCCCTGCACCTGGACATCCGCCGCGAGCAGATCGCTCGCAACCGCGAGGCCGGCCCGACCCCTTCCCTTTGGCGCGCCTACGCCGAATCGCTGCTGGCCGACTTCGGCATCCACTCGCATCCCGCCATCGACCTCTGCCGCGAGATTGAGCCGCTGGCCATGGCGGACTTGGATGACGACGGCCGCGTCGCCTGGTTCGCCACCGTTCATCAGGCGGCCGCGCGGGCGAGCGACTCGTGGGCCTGGGACATCCCGCAACAGGTGCTCGATCCGCAGGCCCTGCAATTGCGGAGCCCCGAGGCACGCGAGGCCCTGTTGCGCGAGGCACTCGCCGCCCACTTGGGCGGCACCGGCGACCGCTTCGGCAAGGTTCTCGAATGGGGTGTCAACGAATTCCTCTCCAAGGGCCAGGGCGACGCATTCGGGCGTGCGTTCTCCGCCGCCGTCGCCGCCACCCCCGCCGCCGACCCCGACCCGAAGCAGATGCAGGACGCCTACTCGAAGGCGATCCTCGCCGCCGAGGCGGCCCGCTCGATCACCGCGTTCCAGGCGCTCGCCCTGTCCGCCCAACCGTTCGCCCCCGCCGCGCCCCCGCCCGTCGACCTCGACCTGCCCGCCGGCACGATTGTTTCCGTCCAGGGGCTCATCCATGCCTCTTCGTCGTCGTGGGACAACCCGCTCGCCCACCTCGCGGTGCTTGGGCCGACCGGCGGTGCCATCCACACCAAAGACGAAACCAACCCCCACATCATCGTCGAACTTCCGACCACTGTCCCCGCCATCGGCGGCATCCTGCTGGTCAAGAACGACGGGAACCAACACCGGCTGAAGCGCGTGCGCCTGTCCCGCTCGACCGATGGCGCCACCTGGTTCCCGCTCGCCGAGTCCGATGACATGCCTCGACAATGGCGCATCGATCCGCCGCCCGCCACCGCCGCCCGCTGGCTCAAGTTCGAGGCGTTCAACGACAAGCCCGAGTTCTGCCACCTCCGGAATTTCATCGTCACCGCGCCATGAAAGCCTGCTCCAACTTCGTAACGGTGGTCCTTGCCGTTGCTGCCGCCTGCCTTCCCGTCGCCGCGGCGCCCCCCGCATTCTCGACCTACGCCGAGGCCCGCGACGCCGCACGTCAGTCCCGCCTCGACTTCGTCGTGTTCTTCGCCGGCCCGTCATGGCTGCCGGAAACCGCCGCCGTCACCCGCACTCTCGAAGCCCCAGGCTTCAGTTGCGGCCTCCAACAGCTCGCCGGCTGGGCCCGCATCCCCGCCGAAGTGCTCGCCCCGGGCCACGAACCGCCCCCCCCCGACAGTCCCGATTTCCGCCCCTACGACCTGCCCGCCATGGCGCTCGTCGACCCCGATGGGCGCACCTTCGCCGTCGCCGAGGGCCTCACGCTCGCCAACCTGCCCCAGGCGCTGACTTCGCTCGCCGACGCACAACCGGGCCGGGCACGCCGCGACGCCATGTTGGAGAAGGCCGGCTCCGTCGATGGCAAACGGCGCGCGAAGCTGCTGGGCCAGGCGCTCGACGAGGTCGCGTTCCGGTTCTCCCGCCAGCGCCGCGACGTCCTCGACCACATCAAGTCCGCCGACCCCGAGGACACCACCGGCTACACGTTCAAGTACACGTTCAGCCCCGGTGGCTTCCACGAAAGCGTCACCCACAAACTGATCTCCGAGAAGAGGCAGCAGGAGCTGATGGAAACGGTCGACCGGCTCATCGAGAACCCGGTGCTTCTAACCGACCAGCGTCAGGCCCTGCTCAGCGCGAAGATGCAGGCCTACCGCTCGCTCGACGACATCTCGAATGCCGTCGCCACCCTCCACAGGATCGCGGAGCTCGACCGGCGGACCGAACTCGGCACCGGCGCCGTCGATTACATCCGGCTCCTCACCGAGCCGGTGCACCTCGCCCGCCCGGCCTGGGAATCGTACGACAACCGCCCGGTCTGGCTCCCGCTGGTCGTCGACCTGTCCGCGCAGATCACCGCGCCAGGAAGCTACCAGATCGAGTTCCGCCACCTCGCCGGCCACACCCGTTTCCGCAGGGTCTCCCTCAAGGCCGGCGGCCGCGAGATCGCCTGGGATTCCAACGCGGCCGAATCGACCAGCGTCCTTCTCGTCGTCCCCGCCTCCGCCAAGGGCCTGGCCATCGAGTTGTGGGCCGAGGCCCAAGGCACCGGCTGGTTCGACGGACGCGGCGAGATCGTCGTGACCCGGGCAGATTGAGCCACCGCAGCGTTCCGGTTGAAGAAGTGGGTGAAAGCACCTCCTGCTTCAGTCGGGGCCGGGATCGACCTGGACCAGCTCAAGCACCAGGCCGCCGAGCTCAATGTGAAGCCGCGGCGGTTGCAGCTACCGCCGGTCAACGCCCGCCGGTGCCCGGCAGGAAACGGTAATAGACCTCGAGCATCAGGATGCACAGGCAGGTCCGGTAGTGGACGTCGGTGACGAAGGTGGCATCGACGGCGCGGGGCTTCATGTCGCCGCCGGGTGGGTTCCACGAACCGTCGGAGTTCTGGTTGTTGAGGAGCTGGTCGCGGAACATTGCGTTGTAGCTTTCCCACTCCCTGCCGCCGCGATTCATCATCGCCTGGCTCTCGTAGTAGTGGGCGTACAGATCGCAGAACTCCGTGTTGTAGTCGAAGCGTGAATTTGCCCCGATGTAGCGGGCTCCCTGCCGGACTTGGGCGGATGAACCGCGGCCCCACATCTGCATGCACAGCATGCCGGCGCCGGTCAGGGTGAAGTAGCCGAAGCCCCCGCCGGGTGCCCTGCCTTCGTAGCCGAAGCCCCCGGACGATGAGTCGTATCGCCCGGTCACGTATTCGAGTGCCTCGGAAATGCAGTTGCGCAGGTTGCGGAGATCGAGGCCAGCGTGGTCGCAGGCCTTGAGTGCCTGGACCTGCCAGGCGGTCACCGAGAGGTCGCCGCCACGGGCGCTCGTCTCCGAGTAGCCGTAGTCCCAGCCGCCGCTCTTGTGCTGGTGATCGATGATCAACTGACCGGCCCGCTGGGTGACGTCGGGCAGGTTCGGCACGGTGATGCCGAGCTGCTTGCAGAAGGTGGTGGCCTCGCCGAGCGCATAGGCGGCGATGGCATGATCGTACACCCAGTGCGCGTCGTGCTCCGCACCCTGGGGAACGAGCTTGCCGTTGTTGACGGACCCGAGGTTGATGAGGAACACGAGTGCCCGCAGCACGGAGTCGCCGTACTTTTCGGACAAGGGTGTCTCGCAGTGGCCGAGAAACGCCAGCACGGCCAGTCCGGTCATCGCGCTGCGGTGCCCCTGTCCCCATCCGCCGTCGGGCGCCTGGGTCGCCTTCAGCCAGTCAAGCCCCCTGACGACCGCCTCCTCGCATCTTTCCGTGCCGCCTCCCTGCCGCAATCGTTCGAGTCGATCCTCCTGCGAGCAGCGCTGCCGCATCGTCGCCGGGACACTGCCGAACCCACCACCGCCGCCGTCGCCGCCGGAGCCCCAGCCGTCACCGAAGTCGTCGCCGGTGCCGAAGTCAGTCGAGGGTGTCTCGAATTCGGATTCGGGCACCGGAATGGCCAGCGGTGACGCCACGTTGGCCGAGATCACCTTCGCCACCGAAGATGTCGGCGCGGAGGGCTGATGCTGGATCGCATGGGTCACCTTCTTCGCATCGAGCTCCTCACTGCGATCCGGGTCACCGATGTAGGCGGTGATCGTCGTCGGCTCCTTGAACAGCGGGCCGATGAGTATGAAGGCGAGTATCAGTCCTAGCAGCGTCACCGACAAAAATGCGATGACAAGGCTGGCGAGGGCCGACTGCATCTTCTGGCGCTCGACGAAGCGTGCCTGGCGTCGGCTCGCTGCTCCGGTATGCACGCCGGACGGCTCCACCGCAGTGGCGGATCCAGCCAACCGGCCCAAAGGGAGGGCATCATTCCCATCGCTGGTTTCGGCATCGCCCCTGAGGCCGGGCAATCCAGCCAATCGCCCAGAAGGCGGGTCATTATCCCCATCGCTGGTTGCGACCCCGCCGCCGAGGCCGGGTAAGCGAACCAACCGCCCGCGGGGGACTTCGTCATCCCGAAGCAGGATGTCAGCGGTCCGCTCTTCAGTGTCCGGGACAGCGGAACTGGGCGGCTGCGCCACGGTAGCAGGTGCCGCAGTGGGAACCGGTCCCGGCGGTCGGGGTGCCGCCTGTGGAGGGAGCCAGCTGTCGGGCTCCGGGTCGAGCCGTCGGATCGCGAGCTGCAGTCGTCGGCGGTCACCGACGGCCAGGACTCCGCATTCCTTCAGGTCATCATCTGTCAGAAGCGGCAGCGTATCCAGAGTGATCCGGTGCCGGATGAAGCCCGGCGCATATTCGTGCAGCCCGATCTTCGAGAGCCATTGCTCGATCTCCAAGTCGTCGGGGATGGACATCGGTCAGGGGGCTCGGTGGCGGCTGCTGCTCGGTCGGCTTCGATCGCTCGACCCGCAAGCGGAGGAGCCTCTGGGATCCAGGGCGAACGGCAATCATGGATGAACGCCCGGCAAAAATCGTTGGACGAAACCTTGAGAAGGCTGGGTGCCTGTCGAACTGGGAACTTTCGAAACGAAGCGCATTGTAAAAGGCTCAATCCTGAATCAGGCTATCGCCGAAAACCTCGTTGAGGTGCGTGAGGCTGCGGCGGGCTTCCTCGATCGTGCCGCACTCCACGCTGAGGAAGAGCTCGCGATCCACATCCCGGAGGATCTCCTTTACCCGGGCGAAATCCACGGCTCCGTCGCCGCAGGCGCACCCCACCGGGGTTCCCGTGATCTCTTCGACATCACGCTCGGCTTCGGCCTGTGAAAAGCTGATGTCCTTGGCATGGATGTGATAGACCCGGTCCTTGATGATTTCGAGGGCGTCGTAAGGATCCTCCTTGCCGGCCAGGAAGAAGTTCCCGGTATCCCAGTTGATTTGAATGCGGGGCGAGTCCACCAGGTTCACGATGCCGAGCAGTCCTGCGGCCGTGCGGGTAAAGATGCCGTGCGGTTCGATGCAGATGTAGGTGTCGTGGCGTTCGGCGACCATGGCCGCCTTGGTCAGCGAGTACTTCATCATCTGGTGGGCGGTCTCTTCGTCCATCCAGTCGGGCTTCACCATCTCGTCCGAGTTCACGAACCTCGCCCCGCAGGCATCGGCGAAGACCTGCGCGCGAGTCAGACGGGGAACGGCGGCCTCCGGCTTCATGAGCGGACTGTGTCCCGAGATGCTCGCGACCCTCACTCCGTACTGGTCGCAGATTTCCTTCATCAAGAGCGGGTCCTCTTCCATCGAGAACGAGTGAAAAAAGTGCACCTCGCTGAGAAGTTCCCACCCGGTGTGGACCATCGGCTCAATCCACCGGTAGCCAAGCTCGGAAGCGATCCGAACGCCTTCTTCGAAGCTCTTGTGCTCGCTCCGGCAATATTCCATGTTAAGTGCGATGCGATAGGTGGCCATGATTCGGATTTGTGAAACCGACGAAAAGCATAGGCGGGGCGGGCCGAACCCGCAATTCAGCCATTTCCCAGTGGTGAATATCAACCCATGAGCCCACCGGACCGACCGCGGTAGACGCTTGGCGAGCACGCCATATGCGCTCGGAACTTGGCGGAGAAATAGCGGGCCGACTGGTAGCCGCACCGGCTGGCGATTTCCTGAATGGGAATGTCGGTGCCCCGAAGCAATTCCGCCGCCGCCCGGATCCTTCGCTGGGTCAGGTAGTCAAGCGGTGGCAGGTTGGTGACGATCTTGCAGTAGTGCGCGAAGCGGCTGCGCGCCAACCCGCACTCCGTGGCCATATCATCGACGGTCCACTCGTAATCGAGGTGCTTGTCGAGCTCCTCGATGAAGTACTTGACCGTCCTGAGGGAGCTGCTGAGTTGCGGGTCGAGCGGCCGGTCGGCATGCGTGAGAAGGTCCAGCAACAAGACGAGCAGCTCGTTGATATAGACTTTGATCCGGTTGGCGGAAGATTCTGGATTCCCGCCGGTCACGACCGAGGCGATCCGGTCGAAGCAGTTCTCCACTTCCCGGTTGCCCTCAAGCACGGGATGCTCGTTGTGCTGGAGCAGGTCTGTAAGCCTGTCCAGGTCGTCCATCGAGAAGACGAGCCAGTCGGGCCATTTCCACGAGGCATTGGGACGGCGGACCTCGACGTCGAGGATGAGCCAGTGCAGCCGTGAAGCGGCGACGTGGGGATTGCCCAGGCGATGCCGCTGCCATGGGCGCGTCACGGTGAGGTTGCCGGCCTGCAGCGGGTAATCGACGTCGTCAACGGCGAATTCCAGTTGGCCGCGGGAGAGGTAAGTGATTTCGATTCCCTCATTGCGGTGCCAGGGAAGCCCCCAATGTTGCTCTCCGCGAGCGTCCCAGTGGCCGATCGTGCATACCCTCGGCAAGCAATTCTCCGGCAACAAGGTGCCCGGATAGCTCGATCTTGCGAAGGCGCTCAGCTCGACATCTCCCAGGCGGTGGGCGCGCTCGAGATCGTCGCACGTATCGGAGTGAAACACCTCGCCCTCCCCGATGAAGACCGGGGGACGCTTCGAAGCTGATTTTGCTCTTCCAGCCACGGTGGCGGATATTGGAACCAGCTTCGCTGTATTGGGAAGGACAAAGTCGGCGCTCCGGTGGGCAAACATCCAAGATTCACCATTGGCGAATGGTCTGCTTGATGCCTGCGAAGCTTCTGATAAGCCAACATTGACTCAAGCCATTGGCGTTTTCCGGCTCCCAGCCCTGGACGGAGCGGATCGTGGACGCTTCCGAGAGCAGACCACCAACCGATCCAAATCAATGAAACCGATCCATCAAACCCGAAAAGAACCCATGAAACGTTCCTTCCACTTCACCTGCCGCAGGCTTCCTGCACGCGCGGCCATTCTTGCCTTGTGCAGTGCGTCTCAGCTGTCGGGCGCGGTGCAGGTGCTGCTGAACGGCACGATCAGCACCGGAGAGTGGGGCTTCACCACCTTCCTCGATGAGACCGAGGTCGGCAGTCGGGCGTGGTCGTTCCGCAACGACCTCAATCCGATGGCCCCCATCAACACCGGCGGCGCCCTCTCCAACGTCACTCCGGTGGCGGTCACCACCACCGGCGGCTCGGATCTGATCATCTCAGGTGCGAATTTCGCAGCCTTGAGTGGATTCGACTGGGGTTCCGGTTTCTCCGACCAGGCGGCCAGAAACGCCATGTCCAACGGATCCGGATTCTTCGGCGAGTTTTCGATCACCATCGCTCCGAGCGCCGTGGTGAGCGGCACCACCTACCGTGTGGAACTGCTGGCGTTTGCGAGGTTCGCAGAGGATCGCCGCTTCAACGTGTCGGCCAACGGCGTCGACCAGGTGACTGACTGGACGATTCTCAACGCCCCTCCCTACAATCAGGTTCTCGAGTTCGACGTGCTGGCCGACGAGGCGGGCATTGTCCTAAATCTCGGGCCAGGATCTGTGGAGACCGGGGTGGACACCCTTGCATACGTCCATGCTCTCGCGATCACACCGATTCCCGAGCCGAACCAGTTGGCGGTCTTGGGGGTCTTCGCGCTGGGGCTGCTTTTCCGAAGAGCGCGATAGCGCGTATCTTGCCGACTTCGACCGGAGTCCCAACTTTGCCGTCCAAGCAGCCAGACCCTTCATGGCGAACGGAACCCTCTCAATTCACCGTCCATTGATCCAGCCCGACAGGCTTCTCTCAAGCCCTCCGACAAGACAGAAGTCTAGATCACCAGCCAGGAGTGCGGGCGCTGCATGCTGCGGCCCGCTCACGGCCTTGACTAACAGCCGGCCGACCTTCCTGCCGTGCTGCTATCACGCCACCGCCTCGAAGGTGGTGGCCTCACCGGCACCGTGCTTGATCGTCCCGCCTTACTCTTCATCGACGGCAAGCCTGGCGGTCTTTTCGGAGCGGCGGATGGTTACAAGCGCGGCCGTCGCGTCAGCACCAACGTGCAGATTCCCCTGTGAAACTGAACGAACCGGCGATGAGCCATTCCGGTCGCCCGACCGGAGGCGGGGGCCTCGCGAACCCATGGTCGCTTCTAGAGATGGCCACCCATGTTGGGATTGGAATCCGCGGAGGGGGTTAGTGGTGTGTTTGCATTTGAATCGACGAAGCAGGGACTCGCAATGTAAACACTCCTTTTGAGGTTGGGGACACCCTTTCCATGCTCTCCTGCCTTCCACCATTCGCCTAAGGGCTTGGGGTGGGAACCTGAGCGTGGCTGGACCCGCCCGGTGAAACCTGCCTACGGAGCCCCACGATTTGAAATTGGCGATGAAGACCCTCCTCCCTAGGCTGAAACGAAGCCGATCGCGATCCGGCTTCGCGCTGGTTGTCGTCATCAGCCTCATGATCCTGCTGGTCGTTATCGGCATCGGGCTGCTCACTCTCTCGCAGATCTCACTTCGCTCATCAGGCAGGTCCATGGCCATGGCCGAGGCTCGCCAGAATGCGCGGATGGCCCTCATCATCGCAATCGGCCAGTTGCAGCGGCAGGCAGGCCCGGACCAGAGGGTCACTGCTATCGCAGATATTGCCGGCGACGACTCGGGAAACCCCGTCGCCGCCGGTGTCGGTCCAAAGAACCGAAGCTCCGTCAACGGCATCGACAAGGGCCTTTCGTCCATCCAATCGGGGACCCGCCATTGGACGGGTGTCTGGAAGAACGAAAGCGCCGATCCGGGCAATGATATCTTCATCGAAACGCCTTCACCCCTCTTTCAGGCCTGGTTGATCAGCGGCAACGAGGCACGTGCTGCCGACAACCGGCTGGTCCCGGGCGATGCCACCTTTGCTATCGGGACCTCCGGTGCGGTGTCCGACCCGGCGAAGGCAGTGGTTCTGGTGGGTGAAGGCAGCGTCGGTGGCAGCGCGCCCGATCCGCTGGAGCGTTATGTCGTCGCTCCGCTGGTCGGGATCGGCAAGGAAAGAGGCGACCGCCCGGCCGGCAGATATGCCTGGTGGATCGGCGACGAGGGAATTAAGGCGCGCATCAACATCCCCCAGACGCAGACCGATGGCACGCTGTATGCCTCGCTGCCCGCCCAGCGTCGCGGCTGGGAATCCATTGACGGGCTCGAAAGCTATCCGTTGCCGGATTCCCCGGGCAACGAATCATTATCCAAGGTTGTTTCCCTGCTCGAAACCGACCTGCTCATGCCGGATGCCACCGCGGACTTGCGCTCGAACTTCCACTCGGCGACCACCGATAGCGTGGCGGTGATCAGCGATGTCCTCGCTGGCGGCACGCGCATCGACCTGACATCGATCCTGAGTGACAGCCTGCCGACGGCGAGGCCGGAGGGCGCCGAGGGGATTCGCAACTATCCGCTGCGCGGCACCAGCGCCACAATCATCCCGGCAGGAGGTGGCTATCCTTGGCGCACACAGATGCGGGCTCCGCTCTGGGATGGACTGCGCGAGTTCTACATGCGCCACTCGGAGTTGGAGAACGGCGAAATGAATGTCGAGGCGGCCCCAAGCCCGTATCTTCCTTCGATCTCCCCCCTCGTCACCGACTTCCGCATTTTGCTGGGAGCCAGATTGGTTCCGAAGGGAGGCGCCGCAGCCGCCCAAACAGCCAATGATTTCCGGGTGCGGCCTTGTGCGAAAATCGCCATCACCATCGCAAATCCCTATTCCGTCCCGCTGAGATGGAAGAAGGATCTGGAGTTTGAGATCACCAACCAGACTCCGAGCGGCAACAGACCTTCGCGGTTGCACATCAACAACCAGCCTGCTCCCGACAATCTCGGAGCCTTCCTCCCTTATGTGCCCAATCGTGATGGCGGGAGTGGTGCCGAGGCGGCGGTTTTTCACAATGCCTTCTTCCGGATTCCAGCCGGGGTGCTTCCTCCGGGCGAGGCCCGGGCCTTCACGATGGGGTCACCGGTCTTGAGGGCCGCCGGAAGCACCGGCAGGGTCAATGTCAATCTCGTGCCCTTCGCCTCGGCCGACCCGCTGAACTTCGAGAACTGCATTGAAATGGACGTCGCGGACCTGCATGCCCAGCCGCTCCCCATCACGCTGGATGTCCGCGAATCCTGGCAAACCTCCCTGGCGCAAGTGGAGATGAAGCTCGTTGGTGCCAGGGCCTCCAGCGAGCCCCTCCTCCGGATTGAAAGTTTCGAGATCGACAGCAAGCTGGACTTCCGGCTGGGCGCACGAAGTTTCAGCAATCCAGCGGACGCAAGGCGCATGACCAAGCCGTTCGGCATGCAGCTCTTCAATTTTCAGATCAGCGTTCCCGGCGTCAACTATGCCAACTTGTTCGGAGGAAACAGCAGGTATTTCGCCATGGGCCAGCGCTCCTCCACCATGCGCACCTTCGCGGACTTCAACCTTGCCGCCACACGCTGGACCAAGCCCATTAGCTGCTATAACCCGCCACCCTATTTCTCGGAAACAAGCGACAGCTACGGGGCACTTCCCTTTGTCGCGCCCGGCGGCGACACCGGAAGCAAGTTCACCAGCAACATGGTTTCAGATCCCTTCAGGTGGGGCCGTGGACCGGCCAACGGGAGCCAAACCATCCTATTCACCATACCCGAGCAAATCACATCGCTCGCGCAATTCCAGCATGCCGACCTGACCGGTGACAACGATCAGGCCTCCATTGGCCATCAGCCAGGCAACGCCTTTGGAAACTCTTATGCACCCCTGCTCGTAAAGCGGAACCTCACCAGCGAGAACCGCACGAATTATGTCTTGATTGGAGTTGGCGATCTATCCGGCGCGAGACGGGAGGCGAAGCGGTTCTATGACATCAGCTACCTCCTCAACGCGTCCATCTGGGATGGCTATTTCCTTTCCACCATTCCCGCGTCTGGTATCGACCCCCGGCCGCAAATCTCCGCAATCACCCCGCTACCGGGGGCATCGGCCCAAGGCCTCCGTGATCCCCTCCGTGCCGCGACCGAGCTCATGATCACCGGAGGATTCAACATCAACTCCACCGACAAGAACGCTTGGAAGGCATTCCTCGCCAGCGCCAAGCACTTCAGACACAAGGCGGACGAGGGTAGTCTGCCGAGCGCCGCCTTTCCACGCTCGCTGGAGCAGGCTGCGGCGGCGGCGGAAACACCCACCGGGGTGGGCCCAGACTCGTTTGCCGGATACCGACGCCTGACCGACGCCCAACTCGACGCCCTCGCCGGGGAAATCACCCGTCAGGTCCGCCTCCGTGGTCCGTTCCTTTCGCTCTCCCATTTCGTCAATCGCGCGTTGGCTCCGCTCGATCAGACGACTCGCGAGCTTTCCAGAAGCGGCGCGCTCCAGACGGCTCTTGATGAGAGCGGGATCAACATCAATTTGGCGGGCAACAGGAACGCGTTTGCAGTTCCCGGCTTCAGGGTGAGGGATGACATGGTGAGCCTTCAGGTCAAGGATGGGGTTCCGCGTTCCGACTTTGATGGTCCGGTCGAGCAGTTGCTGTGGGGGGGGAGAAGTTATCGGCCGTCCGATGCGGATCCGAGAATGCCGGATTGGGGCAAGACATCCGATGGAGGGCATTACGGATCGGTGGCCAGTATGATTTCGGACCGAGCGATTCTCAACGACAGACAGTTCAAGTCCGAGCAGGGATACCGGTCCACCGGCATTCCGGGCTGGCTCACCCAGGCCGACGTCCTGCAAGTCATCGGGCCAAGCATCACCGCCCGCTCGGATACTTTCCGCATCCGCGCCTACGGGGAATGTCTGGACGACCGGGGAAAGGTCGTGGCCAAGGCGTATTGTGAGGCCATCATCCAGAGATACCCCGAATACGTGGATCCTTCCGACCCGCCCGAAAAGCGCGCCGATTCGCTTAACCCAACCAACACGAAATATGGTCGACGATTCGAAGTCATTTCTTTCCGCTGGCTCTCCAACAAGGAAGTTTGAGAGATACGCTATCGCG
>CALGOH010000288.1 GCA_937957985.1 uncultured Verrucomicrobiae bacterium | reverse complement strand
TGCCGCTGCCACTCGGGGTTGTTCGTCGTCAGGTCCGGCGAGATCACCGTCCAGATCATCGAGCAGACCATCACCGAGAACCCCGATGCCGGCGGCTTCCTTTTCGACGGCTTTCCCCGCACCTACATCCAGGCCTACATCCTCGACGGTCTCATGCTGAAGCTGAACACCTCGCTGCACTGCCTGATCAGCCTCGAGGTGCCGGAGGAGGAATCGGTGCGCCGCCTGCTCGAGCGGGGCAAGACCTCGGGCCGCAGCGACGACAACGAGGCGGTGATCCGCAACCGCCTGCGCGAGTACCGCGACAAGACGCTGCCGGTGCTCAACTTCTACCGCGACAAGGGAATCTGCCACGACATCGACGGCACCGGCACGGTCGAGGAGGTCGCCGGGCGGATCCACAAGGTGGTCGCCGAGGAGCTCCGCAAGCGCCTGCTCAACATCGTCGTCTTCGGTTACCCGGGCTCCGGGCGCGGGTCGCAGAGCCAGATGCTGGCGGAGAAATACGGGCTCGAGTTCGTCGCCACCGGGCGGATGCTCGAGGAGGAGATCCGCAGCGGCAGCGAGCTGGGCGAGCGGGTGAAGCAGCTCTACGAAAGCGGCGAGCTGGTCCCCGACGAGATCGTCGTGCGCCTGATCGAGCGGAAGCTCGAGCAGACCCGCGACACGGCGAAGGGCTACATCTTCAAGGGCTATCCGCGGACCTTGGTGCAGTCGTACATCCTCGACGGCCTGCTCAAGAAGCACGGCTCGTCATTGAACATGATCCTCGAGATCGACGTGCCCACCCTCGAACTGGTCAGCCGCCTCGACGCCCGGTCGAAGACCGAGCGGGCGATGCCCTACGACAGCGAGCTGCCGAAGATCGTCAAGCGCCTGCACGAGCACGAGACCAAGACCGTGCCGGTGATCGAGAAATACAAGAAGCTCCACGGCGTCGAGCGCATCGACGGACGCGGGGAGTTCGACGAAGTGGCCGAGCGGGTCTCGGCGGTGGTCGAGCGCGCCTTCAAGCACATGCGGTAGGAGAAGGGGCGCTTCTCGGCACCCGTCTGTGGCATGACCGTCCCGGTCATGAAAGGGAACGCCTGAACAGGACCTCACTGGTTCGTTGGCAGGGAGCGCGATCGACGCACATGACCGGGACGGTCATGCCACTGGCAGACGGGGAGCGAGTCGTGCCGAAGGCCGGCCCGCTCACCTGGCCTCGCCGATCGTCCCGCCGGGGACGAACTCGGCCGGCGTCTCGACCTGCCGGATGTCCTGCCTGCCGCGGCTCAGGTTGCGCGCCCACTGCAGGATCCGCCGCAGCACCGGCCGGTCGTCCCACCGGATGTGCGCCACGCTCGGCCGCAGGGCGTCGAACCAGTCCGCGTGGTCGGTGCAGACCAGGGAAACATCCTCGGGCACGCGCAGGTGGTGCCGGCCGAGAAACTGGAGGGTCGCCGCGAAAAGGGGGGCCTCGTCGATGATCAGGGCCGTCGGCGCGCTGTAGTGGAACAGCGACTCGAGACGCTGGTGGAAGTCGTCGATGGTGCCATCCCATTCCGGCAGTTGGTAGCGGCCCAGCGGGATCTCGTGGGCCGCCAGCTCGGCGAGGAATGCCCGCTCGGAGGCGCCGGGCTCGGGAATCCGCCGCTCCGGCGCGCACATCAGCACGATCCGCCGGTGGCCCAGCCGGATCAGCTCGCGGGTCGCCGCCGCGTAGGCCGGTGGCTTGTCCGGGCCGACGCCGGGGATCAGCAGCTCGCGCCGGCGGCCGAAGAGGGCGAAGACCGGGATCCGGTTGGTGAGGAACAGTTCGAGCACCTCGAAGGAACCCGCCACCACGATCCAGGCATCGGCCGGCGTCCGCTGCACCAGCCGGGCGACCCGCCGCACATCCATCCGGAGGTCGGTGAGGTGTCTCGCCGGCACGATCACCTGGTGGCCGGCCTCGGTGAGCAGGTGCTGCAGGTCGACCATGTGTCCCTGCCCGCGATCGAGCGGGTCGTGGAGCAGCAGCGCGATCTTCAGGACCCTTCCCGGTGCCAGGTCCGGGGGCAGTTGGATGATCCGCCGCCGCCCCGCCCCCTGGGTGACGAGCAGGCCCTCGACCTCCAACTGCTTCAGCGCCGCCGCCACGGTCTTGTTGTTGAGACCCAACTCGTGCGCGATCTGGTGCCTTCCGGGGATCGTCCCGCTCCAGCGCCCGCGCAACAACTCCTCCCTCAGGTGGCTGGCCACCTGCTCGGCGATCGACAGGAATGGCCTCCGGGGCACGGTGAAAAATTGCCCACAAAAGGGGCAATTGTCGAGAGATGAAAATGCTGGTCGGAGGGGTCGTGATCATTCCATTTGCGAATGAATCACCAGGCGTTCCGGACGCCGGATGCCGGTGTGAAATCGCAACCCAATCGAAGATCCATGAAACCAAGAAATCCCTCCCTCATGCCACTGACCATCGTCGGCATGGTTCTCGCCTCCATGGCACTCCACGCCGCCGATGTGACGTGGGACACCGCTCCCGGCACGGTCGGTGTTGGCGACAGCGCGGTCACCGGTGGAGCCGGCACCTGGGACACCACCAACGGCAACTGGACCGTCGATGCCGGTGCCAACAACATCGCCTGGGCAAATGGCAATAATGACACGGCGATCTTCGGCGGGACGGCGGGTGCGGTCACGGTGGATGCGGGTGGCGTCACGGTCGGAGGGATGACCATCAACACCAACAACTACTCATTCACCGGCGGAGACATCACGTTCGGCGCGGTGGGCGACATCAACGTCACCACCGGCACGACGACGATCAACCAGTCACTGGGAGGCAGCGTGGGCCTGTCCAAAACCGGCAACGGCACCCTCCGATTGCCGGCTGAGACCCATTCCTTCACCGGCAACATCAGTGTGGGTGGCGGCACCCTCGACTTCAGCAGCAATTCCAACGACTCCGTCAACCGGACTCTCGGAGGGGGTAATTTCACCGGCAACATCGACATCGCAACCGGCGCCACGTTCCAGTTCTGGAGGAACACCGGAACCCAGGAATTCAGTGGGGTGATCAGCGGCGGCGGCAACCTGAGGTTCGCGCACAAGGGCACCTACGTCCTCTCGGGCTCCAACACCTATACCGGCAAGACCACGGTTCACGGAGAGTTCAACGGCAACACCGCCACCCTCAACGTCTCGTCGTTCAACAGCGTGAACGGCGGATCCCCGCCCCTGACGAGCAGTTCGCTCGGTGCCCCCACCACCGAGGCCAACGGCACCGTCGACATCGGGCGGGGCGCCATGCAGGCCAACGCCATCCTCAACTACACCGGCCCGGGCGAAACCACCGACCGAATCATGAATCTCGTGGCCAGCGGCACCAGCACCAAGACCGTCAACAACCTCGGAACCGGACCCCTGGTCTTCACAAGTCCGTGGATCGGGAACAATCAGAAGGATTTCCGGGTTCCCATTACCACCGATGCGGACATGACCCTCACCGGCAGCCTCCCTGGAAACCCACTCTACCTCGAGAAGCGGGGCAATGCCACGCTTTCACTCAGCGGTAATTGCAACATCTGGTCGTATGTTCACCTCTACGCAGGGACTCTTGTCATTGACAGCGCCATCAGTGACGGCGCGGCCCTCACCAATACCGCCATCCAGACGGGCGCGGGCAACGGGGGCACCAACTTCATCGGCGTCCCTGCCGGCACACCCCTTGAAGTGGGCATGACCGTCGTCCACGGCAGGCTTGCCCTCGGTACCACCATCACCTCCATCGTCGATATCAACGCCGACCCGGTCGTGGCCGAGATCAGCAGCAACTCCGACAGCACAAACCGCACCGAGTCGGGATCCATCGGATTTGCGGGTGCCCTCGGCATGATTCCTGCGGGACCCTCCACCACGGTCGGCTTGCGCTGGGTCAACAGCGCCACCCTCGACTACAACGGCCCCGACGACAGCACCAACTGCGGCTTCGTGATCGACGCCGGCGACACCGCCACCTGGGACATCATTGGCGGCAGCACCCTGACGGTCACCGGAGCGACCACCAACACCTCGGGCAAGATCACCAAGACGGGAGCCGGCACGCTGGTCCTCGGCGGCGACCTGTTGCACGACGGCGCGACGGCGGTGGATGACGGGACGCTGCTTTTCAACGGCGACTCGAGCGGCATGACGGGAGCGATTGCCGTGAACAACACCGCCACTCTTGGCGGCGGTGGCACGGTCGGCGGCAATGTCACGGCGGCCGCGGGTGCCTCCATCGCGCCCGGGG
>CALGOH010000287.1 GCA_937957985.1 uncultured Verrucomicrobiae bacterium | reverse complement strand
GGACGATCGCGACATCCAGTCCGCCGTCGTTCAGACCGCTCGCCGCGAAGTAGGCCGAGGTTCCCGGTCCGACCACGATGGCGTCATGTCTCCTTTCACTCATGGGGCCATCGATAGGCCCGGCCACCGGGGTCGGCCAGCGACTTCCGGTGAAAAAAGCGGCGGCCCGGCCTGGCACACGCGGAGAAAAACCCATGAAACCCCGCTGGTACCGGCCGGACCGCCTTTGTCGCGACACCGGGAAGGAAGCAACCGTCGGGCCAAGCGCAACCGATTCTCGAAAAAATGTTCCGCCCTTCCCTACGCGATCACGGGCTTGGGCGGCATTGTCCCCTGCCCCGCGGGGCTTTAAGATGCCCCTCGCCCTCCTGTTCCCCCCGGAATGAAGATCATTGTCCACGACTACGCGGGACACGCGTTCCCCACTTCGCTCAGCCGCGCCCTCGCGCGTCGCGGCCACGAGGTCGTGCATGCCTTCGCCTCGACCCTGCAGACGCCGCGCGGCGACCTGCGGCATCGTGACGGCGACGCCGCGACGCTGGAGTTCCGCGAGATCCCGATGGATCCCGACTACCCGCGCTACAAGTACTCCTTCCTCCGTCGCCGCAACATGGAGGTGCGCTATGGCAAGGCCGCCGCGGAGTTCATCCAGGCATGGCGACCCGATGCAGTCCTTTCCGGCAACACGCCGACGGAAACCCAGGATCCGATCGCGCGCGCCACGATCGGCAGCGGCGGACGGTTCTTCTACTGGGTGCAGGATTTCTACAGCCTCGCCGTCGACCGCCTGCTGCGGAGGAAAATCCCCGTGGCCGGCTCGCTGGTCGGAAGATACTACCGCCACCTCGACGCGCGGCAGTTCGACCAGAGCGAGCGCATCGTGACGATCACCGAGGACTTCACGCCGATCCTCGAGGAGGAATTCAGGATCGATCCCGGCCGTGTCGAGGTCGTGCCGAACTGGGCGGTGATCGAGGAACTCCCGCAGCGGGACAAGGCCAACGCATGGGCGTTGCGCCACGGCCTGCACCAGCGCTTCGTGTTCCTCTACTCCGGCACGCTCGGGATGAAGCACGACCCGTCGATGCTGCTCGAACTCGCCCGCCGCCATCGCGACGATGCCGCGGTTCGGGTGGTGGTCGTTTCCGAAGGCATCGGCGCCGAATGGCTGAAGACCGAGTCGGCGAAGGCCGGATTGGAGAACCTGCTCGTGCTTCCCTACCAACCCTTCTCCGACCTGCCAGACGTGCTCGCCACCGGCGACGTGCTGGTCGGGCTGCTCGAGGAAGAGGCGGGAACCTTCTCGGTGCCCTCGAAGACGCTCAGCTACCTCTGCGCCGGGCGCCCGCTGTTGCTCGCCGTGCCGCCGGCGAACCTCGCGGCGCGCATCACTCTCGACCATGGTGCCGGGCTGACGGTCGCCCCGGGCGATCTCGACGGCTTCCTCGCGGCCGGCCGCAACCTCCGCGACTCGTCGGCCCTCCGCGGAAGCCTCGCCGCCAATGCCCGCGCCTACGCCGAGGCCACCTTCCCCATCGAGGACAAGGCCGACACCTTCGAACGCATTCTCGCCGGATGACCCGCTGCCTCTGGATCACACGGCAGGATCCCCGTCCGGCCGACAGCGGCGACCTGATCTACTCTCTCGGGTTGCTGCAGGCGCTCGCCCGGACGAAGCGTTGCGAGATCACCATGCTCGCCCACAGCGCGCCGCACCATGATGGTGAAACGCTTCCCGGCGTGCGCTGCGAGCTGCCGGCACCGGTGCCGAAAAAGTCGCCGCTCTGCCTGCTGTCGAAACTGCCCAGCGACGCCCACCGCCTCGGCAATCCCGCGATGCGCGAGGCGCTCGACACGCTCCTGGGCGAGACCTTCGACTGCGCGGTCATCGACCAGGCGGCCAACGGCTGGGCGCTCGACCTGCTGCCGCCCGACATGCCGGTCGTCTATCTTTCCCACAACCACGAGGCCACCGTGCGCGCCGAGGTCGCGGCATCCGGCGAGGGCTCCCTAACCCTGCGCCTCGCGCTGAAACTCGACGCGTCGAAGTACGCCAAGCTCGAGCAGCGTCTCGGACAACGTGCCGCGGCGATCAGCGCGATCACGCCGCGCGACGCCTCGATCTATCAGAAGGATTTCCCGGAGACCCGCACGATCATCCTCTCGCCGGGTTACAGCCGCCCGCTCCCCGAATCGCTGCCGAAGCTCACGGCAGAAAGCCCGCGCCGGGTCGTGCTCGCCGGGACCTTCGAGTGGCTCGCGAAGCGCCGGAATCTCGAGGCCTTCCTCGATGACTCCGCCGGACTGTTCGAAAAGGCCGGGATCGAATTCCATGTCGTCGGCAAATGCGATCCGGATTACTTCGGTGAACTCGGAGAACGTTTCCCCAAGGTGTCGTTCCACCCGAACGTGCGCAGCATCGACCCCCACCTCAAGGACGCCCGCATGGGTCTCATCCCGGAGGCGCTCGGCGGCGGCTTCAAGCTCAAGGCGCTCGACTACATCTTCCGCGGACTGCCGCTCGCCTCGATCGGACCAGCGCTCAGCGGACGGCCGCTCACTCCGCGCCGCGATTGCCTCGCCGCTGGGTCGACCTGCGATCTCGGGGAACTGGTCGCCGACCGCATCGACG
>CALGOH010000286.1 GCA_937957985.1 uncultured Verrucomicrobiae bacterium | reverse complement strand
CGTCATCGTCGGCCGTTCGGTCGGCGGCGGACCGTCCGTGTGGCTGGACGGACGCGTCGATGCCCGCGCCCTCGTGCTCATCTCGCCCTTCACTTCCGCCTTCGCGGTCCGTTCGCCGGCCCACCGCCTGCTGCCGGGCAACCGCTTCCCCAACGAACGCCGGATCCGCAAATCATCGACGCCCCTGCTGGTGATCCACGGCGAGGCCGACCGCATCATCCCGCCGTCCCACGGCCGGGCGCTCGCCGATGCCAGCGCCGCCGCTCGAAAACGCTTCGTCGGCATCCCGGACGCGGGTCACAACGACCTGTTCCACGTCGCCGGCCCCGAAGTGGTGGCCGAGATCGCCGAATTCGCCGGCGGGCATTGAATCCGGATGGACCGCGAGCTTCAGCTCGCGGTTCGGTTCAGCGAACCGGCCGTTTCCTGCCCGCGTCGTCCACGCTCACGTAGCTCACGCGCGTCTGGAAAATCGGGGGTGCCCCGGGATTGCGACGATCCACGACCTCGACCCGGTAACTCACCGAAGTCGTGCCCTCGTGATCCCGCTCGCAGCGAATCGATAGGATCGTCCCCTCCCGCACCGAGTGGTGGAACTCCACCTTGTCCATGCCCACGGTGACGAACTGGCAGTGCGGGTAGTCCAGCGACGCGGCGATCCAGCTCGCCTCGTCGACCCACGCGAGCAGACGCCCGCCGAAGAGGAAGCCGAGGTGGTTGAGATCCTCGGGCAGGACCAGCCGCTGCGTTTCCATCTCAGAAAAAGCGCCGTTTCTTCTCCTTGTAGACCAGCGCATCAACCGAGGCCTTCCCCGCCCCGGCGACGACCAGCGCGACACAGGCGCAGAGATACAGGAGCGCCGGTTCCTTCGCCCCCTCCGCCGGCAGGAACCACGGCCCGTCCCCATGCACCTGGAAGGCCGCCACGATCATCGCGAAGCCGAGCACGAAGGCCGCAGGCCGTGTCGCCAGCCCGAGCACGATCAGCGAGGCACATCCCAGTTCGGCGACGATCGTCGCCACCAGGCTCACCGGGGGCGACATGTGCCACAGCGGCCAGATCGCCGGCACGGTCCATTCGTCCTTCAGCGCCTCGAACTTGCCGACCTTCTGCCAGCCGTGGCCGATCGCCATCATCAGGCCGAAGCCGATACGCAGCACCAGCAGGCCGGCGGACGCCACCGCATCGCGGGTGCCACAATCGAAAAAGAACTTCTTCATCCGGTTTTCTTCGCTTTGATCGTGATCCGCTTCAGCCGGTCGTCGCCGGAAGGCGACACGCTCTCGACCGCGTCGTCGTCCACCAGCGCATTGTGGACGATGCGGCGGTAGTAGGCGTTGAGCGGCCGGATGCGGAACGGCTTGCCCGAGGCCTTCACCCGCTCGGCGATGCCGCGCACCTCCTCGACCAGGTGGTCCTCCTGGATCGCACGGTAGTGCTCGCAGTCGATCTTCACCCGCCGGGCCTTGGGAAAATGCTTCTTCAGCACCCGATTGACCAGGTACTGCAGGTCGTCGAGCCGTTCGCCGTCCTTGCCGATGAGGTGCTGGCTCTCGCTGGTGAGGATCTGCAGGCAGGGACCGTCCTCCGTTTCCTGGATCTCGATGTTCACCGGGAAATCGAGATGACCCAGCATGGTATCGAGGATCTTGCGTGCCGCCTCCTCCGCTTTCATGTCCCTACGCTAACAGTCGCCGCGCCCCGGTCAATGGCCGGACTGCCAATGACGCGCCAGGTCCCCGGCATGTCCCGCCAGCGCCTGCTTCTCGGCCTTCGAAAACTCGTAGGGCTCGACTTTCCCGATGCCGAGGGTCCCGAGCACCCGCGCCCCGTCGGTGGAAAAGACCGGCACCGCCAGCGAGCCCGAGACCTTCGTCTGCCGCGCGCCTTCCTTGGCCACCCCGCCGAGGTCCTGCTGCAGGTTGCACAGCTCCACCGGCTCGCGCGTCGCCGCCGCCGCCCCGGCGATCCCTTTTCCGAAGGGGATCCTCGAAATCACCGGCAACAGGGCTTCCGGCACGCCGATCGCCACCACCAGGTCCAGCCACTCTCCGTCATCCGACCGGTGGATCGTGCCGGTTTGGCAGCCGAACTCCCCCATCACTCCCGCCAGCCAGGCCTCGGATGCCGTCTCATCGCTCATGCGACCGAGTTTCGGGCCGGCAGGCCGGCTGGGAAAGCCGAAATCCGGCATCCACACTCGGACCTTGCCGGACCTCCGGCGGATTCATTAGATCGCCGCACCCCATCCATTCCAAACCCATGAACAGCATCGAAGTCATTCTCTTCATCGTCGCGGTTGTCGGTGTCGTCGGCCTCGGCATCTGGAAAAGCCGCGACGAGGTCCACGCCGAGGAAGCCGGCGCCTCCGGCTACTTCCTCGCCGGCCGCGGACTCACGTGGTGGCTGGTCGGCTTCTCCCTCATCGCCGCCAACATCTCCACCGAGCAGTTCGTCGGGATGTCGGGCAAGTCGGCCGACTGGGTCGGGATGGCCATCGCCGGATACGAATGGTTCGCCGCCATCACCCTGGTCGGCGTGGCCTTCGTCTTCCTGCCGAAATTCCTCAAGTGCGGGCTCTACACCATCCCCGAGTTCCTCGAATACCGCTACGGCTCGTTTTCCCGGACCATCATGGCCCTCGCCACCATGGTCATCCTCGTCGGCGTGCCGACCGCGTCGGTCATCTTCTCCGGTGCCAAGGTTGTCTCGGGTTACTACCCCGACATCCCGGTCCTCGGCAGCCTCACCGCCTCCTGCTGGCTGATCGCGACCCTCGCCGCGGTGTACGTCTTCGTCGGCGGCCTCAAGGCCTGCGCCTGGACCGACCTGATCTGGGGCGCGGCGCTGATCGTCGGCGGGGCCATCGTGATGTTCCTCGCCTTCCAGGCCCTCGGCGACAAACCGGCCGAGGAACTGATCAAGACCAAGGTCGCCACCTCCAGCGCCACGGTCGACGACATCCAGCAGGCGGGTCCGATCGAGCGCCTGAAGCTGCTCAACCAGGGCGAAGCCACCTCCGGCCCCAACGGCTCGGGCGGCAAGATGCACATGGTCCGCCCGAAGGATGATCCGGAGATCCCCTGGACGGCCCTGCTGCTCGGCCTGTGGATCCCCAACTTCTTCTACTGGGGGCTCAACCAGTACATCGTCCAGCGCACGCTCGGCTCGAAGTCGCTCGCCGAGGGCCAGAAGGGCATCGTCTTCGCCGCCTTCCTCAAGCTGCTCATTCCCTTCGTCGTCGTCATCCCCGGCATCATGGCCTTCAACCTGTTCTCGGGTGAATTGCGCAAGGACGGGATCGAGAAGAACAAAACCCTGCTCGTCGAGCTCGATGCCGGCGCGACCAAGGCCTTCGAGGTGACCGACAGCTTCGCGGAACTCGAACCCGAAAAGGCTCTCGCCGTGATCCGCCACAACGCCGGTCTTGCCGGCGTGGACGCCCCCGAGGTCCCCGCCGACACGCCTCCGGCGAAAGTCGCGTCGATCGCGAACAAGCTTGCCGGCACGGCGGAGGCCGCCAACGAGAAGCTGCCGAGCGGGAAGCTGATCGGCTACGACTACGACTCGGCCTTCCCGGTGCTGCTGCGGATGCTGATCAAGGACAAGCCGTGGCTGTCCTGGTTCGTCCTCGCCGCGATCTTCGGCGCGGTCGTCAGTTCGCTGGCCTCGATGCTCAACTCGGCCTCGACCATCGCCACGATGGACATCGTCGCCAAACTCAAGCCGGACCTCAGCCAGGCCGGACTGGTGATGACGGGCCGCTCCTTCACGGTCATCTTCGTGATCATCGCCGCCCTCATCGCGCCATCCCTGGGAAGCCCGGCCTTCGGCGGCATCTTCACCTTCATCCAGGAATTCCAGGGCTTCATCTCGCCGGGCGTGCTGGCCGTCTTCCTGGTCGGCTTCCTGGTCCCGAAAGCTCCGAGGTTCCTCGGTTGGAGCGGGATTCTGCTCAACGCGATCCTTTACGGCATCCTCAAGCTCGGCGTCGGCGACTGGATCGTGAGCAAGGGCTGGTGGTTCTCGCCATCGATGTCGTTCCTCGACCGGATGGCGATCTGCTTCATCCTGGTGCTCGCCTTCTGCGGCATCATGACGGCTGCCAAGCCGCTCAACACGCCGGTGGTGCTGCCGGAGTCGCAAACCATGGATCTCACCAGCTCGAAATCGGCCAAGATTGCGGGCTTCGGCGTGATCATCCTCACGGTGCTGCTCTACATCGTCTTCTGGTGAAGCTCCGGCCGCGAAGCCGACTCGAACCCATCCCATGGCCCTCCTCATCAACGCCTCGCTCGCCGACCTTGCCGCCGATGCCGCGGCCAGCTTGAAGTCGACCTTCGACCGGAAGGCCTCCGTCACCGCGGCCGCCCCGGGCCGGGTCAACCTCATCGGTGAGCACATCGACTATTGCGATGGCTTCGTGATGCCCTTCGCGATCGATCGCTACATCGTGATCGCCGCCGCGATCAACGACAGCGGCGAGGCCCGCGTCAGCTCGGACGGAGAAGACCCGGTCACCATTCCGCTCCGCACTCCGGCCACGCCGGGCGAACCGAAGTGGGCGAACTACGTCCGCGGCGTGATCCGGGGTTTCCAGGACCGCGGACACACGATCCCGGGATTCGACGCCAGCATCATCTCCTCGGTGCCCCTCGGCGCGGGGCTGTCCTCGTCGGCCGCGCTCGAATGCGCCGTCGCCACGCTGCTGGAGGGCCTGCTCGACACGGTCCTCGACACCCGGGAAAAGGCCCTGCTGTGCCAGAAGGCCGAGCATGACTTCGCCGGCGTGCCCTGCGGGATCATGGATCAGTTCGCGTCGGCCTTCGGCCAGACCAACAAGCTGGTCCTGATCGACTGCCGTTCCGGCGAACCCGAGCTGGTGCCCTTTGAGAATCCCGACCTCACGGTGCTGATCGCCAACACCAGGGTGCACCACGAGCTTTCCGACGGCGGCTACGCCTCGCGCCGGAAGAACACCGAGGACGGACTCGCGATCCTCGGCAAGGAGTCCTGGCGCGACGTCACGCTACGCGACGTCGAGGAGGCGTGGGACCGCCTCGGCGACCCGGTCAACCGCCGGGCCCGCCACGTGGTCGGCGAAATCCAGCGCACCGTCGCCGCGGCGAAGGCGCTCGAAGGCAACGACTTCGAGGCGCTGGGGCCGCTGATGGCCGCCAGCCACGACTCGCTGCGGGACGACTTCGAGGTTTCCTGCAAGGAACTCGACATCATGGTCAACATCGCCCGCGCGATCGGTCGATCGGGCGGCGTGATCGGCGCCCGCATGACCGGCGGCGGATTCGGGGGCTCGACGGTGACCCTTTGCGAAAGCAACCGCGCGGAATCGGTCGCCACGACCCTGGCCCGGGAATACGAAAACGCCACCGGCATCGCGCCGGAGATCTTCGCTTCCAGGCCGTCACGCGGGGCCCACCTCGTCTGAGCGCCGCTCGCGCATCCGCAGGGCCACCAGCGCCGGCACCAGCACCAGCAGCGGCTCGATCCGGGGTGCCGAGGCGAGCGAGACCACCTGTGCGCCATCGAAGACGAGGCCGGTGACGCCAAACACGAGCAGGGCGAGCGGTGTCGCATCCCGCGCGGTCACCCGCCACCCCGCCACCGCGGCCAGACCGAGAAAGACCGCCAGCAGCAGCAGACCGGGGAGGCCGCACCACACGATCTGGCTGACCCAACTGCCATGGGGGTGATGCACCAGCCACCCCAGAACCGACTCGTCCAACGGCGGCACCCGGCCGGTCCCGATCCACCACTCGCCACCTTCCAGTCGCCCGAGGTAGGTCTTCCAAATCTCCACGCGTCCCGTCGCCCCCCTTTCCAGGAGGTCCGGCCCCGCCGCTCCCCGGTCCGCCAGGGCAAACGCGACCAGATAGGCCAGCGTGCCCGCCACACACGCCGCCACCTCCGGCAGGACCTTCCGACCCCGGCACGCCACCATCACCGCGGCTCCGGCGAGCGTCGCCAGCATCGCACCCCGGGCCTGCGTCGCCATCAGTGCGAACGCCAGGACCGACAACGCGCCATACAACGGCCAGCGCCACCGGGATTCCCGCCCGACCAGTTCAAAGCCCGCGAGGAGCGAAAAGCCCGCGAGCAATCCGGTCAGCACCGCATTCAGGCCGGTCGGGTAGACCAGCACGTTGCGCAGCCGCTCATCCTCGAGACCGAGTCCGGCCAGCGGATAGAACCGCACCAGCGACCAGAGCGAGACCCCGGCCGCCGCCACCACCATCGCGAGACGCAGGACGGGCCAGCCCCGGTCTCGGCCGCTGATCCCCAGCACGGTCACCACCAGCACCCCGACCGCCACGACGTCGAGCATCGCGGCGACGGCCGGCCAGCCGCCCTCCCGGCGGACCAACCCGCAACCGAGTTGCCAGGCCACCAGCAGGATCAGCATCCCCCTCCAGCGCCGGTCCCCACCGGCCAGGAGGTCGGCATTCGCCACCGCCAGGGGGGCGAGCAGCCACCAGAAGGCGGCCATGTGATAGAAGCCGTCGTGGAAAAAATGGAAGCCCGCCAGCCAGACGACACCGACCGCGGCGACCGCATCGCGGCGAATGCTCCCGAGCCTCCCCATCCGCGCTTTCCTACGAACCTCCGGCGGCATGCACAAGCTCCGCCCGGCCCGGACGGCTCACAGTTTCACCCGGAAGAAGTCGCGCATCACCTCGCGATAGACCTCGCGCTTGAAGGCCGGCAACCAGTCCAGATCGAACTCGTCGGGACGAATCCAGCGATGGCCGGCGAACTCCCGCGGGCGCTGGTTGGTATCGATCTCCGCCGCGCCCTGCCGGAGGAGGCACAGGAAATATTCCTGCTCCTGACCCTGGCAACCGTGCTTGCGCACCTTCTTCCGCCGCACGTCCTCGGGATACAGATAGCGGTATCCGCCCCGCGACTCGACGATCTCGTAGTCCTTCGGCCGCAGCCCGACTTCCTCGCGCACTTCCCGGCGGAGCGCCTCGATCGGGGATTCCCCGGGATCCACACCCCCTTGCGGAAACTGCCAGGCCCCCGGAACCTGCCAGCGCTCGCAGATCAGCAGGTCGCCGTCGGTCCGGGTGATCAGGGCCGCCACATTGGGTCTAAATCGAACCACGCCCCTGAATATCACCCGGGAAGGAAAAGGCGACAATCCTTAACTCTTCTTAAGCATCGCAAACCGAGACTGGCCTTTTCGCCGTCACGGGTGTCCATTGGGAATCATGAAAACGGCCCACTGGATGATCTGCCTCACCCTCCTGCTCGCCCCTGCCGCCGTCGCCCAGCAGGGCAACAACACCAACAACAACGAGGATGAGAACGAGAACGTGAGCGACTCCTCGAACGAAAACCGGCGCTTCTGGGAAGCCAGCGTTCCGGGCGGCCACTACATGGTCGCCCTCGACCGGATCTCAAACATCAGCATCCACGAGTACGCGCTCGACGGCGCGGTCGTCGTTCACGAGGTCACCATCGACACCAACGGTCGCGCCCTCGCCCGCTTCTACTACCTCCAGCCGATCTCCGAGACGATGAACCGCAACGAGGTCGCGCGCGTGGTCGACAAGGGCCGCCAGTTGATCGATCGCGCCGGACAGCGCCTCGGCACCAACGTCGCCGACATGGTCCAGAAGACCTACCCGGCCACCACGCACGCCGGCACGATCGAATACCGGCTGCAGGACATCCGCGATCTCGACGCCCTCTACGGCAGCCTGCGCAAGGCGTGGGAATCCGGCAAGGGACGCAAGATCACGATCCAGTGACAACTCACTGCGGCTCGCGCTCGGGCCGCTCCGGTTCTTCGTCATCATCGAAGATGCCGAAGATCCCCTCGACCCCGCGGACGACGTCGGCGCCCTTGCGGAGCGTCTCTCCGGCGTCGTCCAACACGTCCCCCCCGCCATCGAGAAGCCCCTTGCCCGACTCGATCAGGTCCTCGCCCTGACGGATCAGACCGTCTTCACCGGTCAGGCGCTCGATCACCTCGGGATCGATCGCGCGCTGCGTGAATCTCATCACCCTCTCGCCGGTCTCCGGCAGGATCTCGAACATGCGCATGCCCGCGGCCATGATCAGGCGCTCGGTCAGGTCCTCGCGCGGATCGTCGAGCGTGCCGGTGACGTGCAAGGTCGTCCACAGCAGGCCCCGCTCGCCGGGCAGAAACACCTTGGTTTCCGCGCCTGGAATCCGCGAAAGGGTGCCGGGCGTCAGGCCGATCCGGAACCGGCCGTCAATTCGCTCGTCCGCCTCGACCCGCAACCGGCCCTCGACCCTCATCAACCCCTCGCTGCCGATCCTGAGGTCGGACAAGGTCAGCGCCCCCGCCTCCCAGCGGAAATCCGTCGAAGCCTCGGACAGGGTCAATCGCCGGAATCGCGGGTTTCCTCCGTAGGCACCGAGCGCATCGAGGACCGGCAACCCGGTCAACACGCCGTCGAAAAGCCGCAGGCTGCCGCTGACCGCCGGACCGTCGCGAACCTCCGTCACCGAAAAGTCCGACTCGACCCGCCCCTCGACCCGTTGGCGCCAGTCCTCCGGCAGGATCTCCCCGGCACCGACGTCCGCGATCTCGCCGTCAAAGGAATAGCCGCTCCCGGACGCCTCACCGGTGAGCCGCGCATAGCCCCGCTGGTAGGCCCGGAACTCCGACCCGATCAGGAACATCGAGCCGTCCTGATAGCGCATCCGCGCCTGGTCGAGCCGCAGTTCCGGGACGAACTCCCACGGGAAGGTGATCACCCCACCCTTCCCGACCGCCTCATAGCTGCCGGATGCCTGCCCCGGCGTCACGCTCCAGCGCGTGTCGCGAAAGCCGATCTCCCCGTCCTCGAGAGCCAGCCGCACCGATGAATGGCCGATCTCGAGTTCCGTCAGGCGAAAGTCGTTTGGGATCCATTGCTCGTACCACGCCCGATCAGCGGTCGGGTCCGGTGCCGGGGCCGGCGGTTCCTCGTCGGGCGGACCATCCACATTTCCGGTCAGGTCGAAACGCGCCTCGATCTCATTGATCCTCGCGTCGCGCAGCAGCACCACGCGATCGCTGAGATGGCCGAGGCCGATGTCCATCGAAAGGCCCCGGGCATTGATCTCGCCGACCACATCGCCGCCCGAGGCATTCAGCGACCGGCAGTCGACCACCGTTCCGTCCCACTGGAAGGTTCCGAACTCCGCGTCCGCCCCGAGCGCCTTGCCCACCTCCGCCGACAGCATCTTCCGGAAGTCCTCGCTGTGCAGCCACGACTTCAGCCACAGGTATCCGCCGCCCATCACCACCAGCCCCACCGCGAAAAGCCCCAGCACCGCGCGCAACCACCAGCCGCCGCCTTTTCGGCCGGGCTTTCTCCCCCCGCGTCGTCTTCTCGCTCGGCGACTCATCTTGCCGAGGATGCGGCCGGATCCACGCCATCGCAAGCCGCTTGCACCCGATCTCCGCCGCCTTACACTGCCGCCCATGCAAGAGGAAATCCCGCTCAGCCGCGACGTCGATGCCATCCAGATCCCCAGCGGCGACACGATCCACCTCCCCGCCGGCACCCCGGTCTTCATCACCCAACGGCTCGGCGGAACCTTCACCGTCGCCACCTCCGCCGGCCTCGCACGGATCTCCGCCAGTGACGCCGACGCCCTAAACATCGACCTCGAAGCCGAGAAGGAGAAGGTCGCCGAGGCCGAGGCCCTCAAGGACGCCCCCGTCGAGGAACAGGTCTGGGGCCAGCTCAAGCAGGTCTTCGACCCGGAGATCCCGGTGGATATCGTCAACCTCGGCCTCGTCTACGACTGCACCGTCGAAGAAGAGGACGGCAAGACCGTCGTCGGCGTGAAGATGACCCTCACCGCCCCCGGCTGCGGCATGGGCCCGGTCATCGCCGCCGACGCCCAGTCGAAGATCATGACCATCGAGGGTGTCGATGACGCCAGGGTCGAGCTCGTCTGGGAGCCCGCCTGGAACCAGGACATGATCTCCGAGGAGGGGAAGATGAAGCTCGGAATGATCTGAATGGCTCAAAGCCCCACCCTGCGTCGAAGTGGTGGCACCCGCTACCGGGACCTCCAGTCCCACTCACGCGAAGGGGTTCTCATCACGGTTCATTCTCCGACTCGCGGCGGGTAGCGGGTGTTCCACCCGCGCCTTGTGGGCTTCACTCGTAGTGAGTCCAAAGCCGTAACACCTTCACCATTTTCTCCTCTTCGATAACTTGGTAAACGAGTCGATGCTGGATGTTGAGACGACGGGAATAAGCGCCCTTCAAATCCCCAACCAATGCCTCGAACGGAGGCGGGTCTGCAAACGGGTCTTCGCGTATTAAACCAAGAAGCTCTCGTGCCTTTTTGGCGAGCGGCGAACCCTTGAGCTTCTTCGCATCCCTCCTGGCCTGTCGCGTGTAGATCAGATCGTAGCTCACAGGTCGATTTCACTGCTACAGTCCGCGATCGATTCTGCCATGCCGTGCAAAATCGACTCACGCATGCCGGGAATACTCACAAGGTAGAGAGTCTCCTGGATTGATCGCCAATCCGATTCGGCAAGGAGGACCGCGTTGCCTCTCTTCCCGGTAATCTGGACAGGTTCGTGGTCGGAGAGAGTCGAATCAATCACCCGATAAAGATCGGATCTCGCCGCAGTTGCCGTAATCGTCTTCACGACGATAGCGTGCGCTGTTCCGTACGCATTGCAAGCGGGATTCTTGCCCAACATCTGAGAAATGGAGCCGGGCCCGCGAAACGGATCCATCACCCACAGCCGCTTCGAGTTGCCAACCACCCCGTAGTCGTCCAGTTGTGGTGCTTGGGTTGGGATGCGTGTCCTCGGAGTGTGGGGAGGCGCTGCATGCGCGGAGCGCCCTTCTGGGGCCGAGGTCGATACCCTCGGCCCGCAAGTACGGAGCGATCCCGTCGTTTCTTCAGATTCCCAGCAGCTCCGCCGTCGCCAGGCGCGGGCGGTCGGTGAGGAGTTCCGGGTCGCCATCGGTGACCAGCACCGTGTGCTCGAAGTGGGCCGACGGCTTGCGGTCGGCGGTGATCACCGTCCAGCCATCGTCGAGGATCCGCACATGGGGCGTGCCGGCGTTCACCATCGGCTCGATGGCGAGGATCATGCCGGGCTCGAGGATCGGGGTCTTGCCGCCGGGCCGGTAGTTGGGCACCTGGGGTTCCTCGTGCAGCTCGCGGCCCACTCCGTGGCCGACGAATTCCCGCACCACCGAAAAGCCGAGCGGTTTCACGTGCTCCTCGACCGCGCCGCACAGCTCGGCCAGGCGCAGGCCGGCGCGCGCCTTGTCGATCGCCTCGTAGAGCGACTGCTCGGTCGCCGCCAGCAACCGCTTGGTGGCATCCGGAACATCGCCGACGGGAACCGTGGTCGCGTTGTCGCCGATCCAGCCGTTCTTCACGATGCCGACGTCGATCTTGAGGATGTCGCCGGGATGGACCACGCGCGGCCCGCCGATGCCGTGGACGACCTCCTCGTTCACCGAGATGCAGGTGAAACCGGGAAAGCCGCGGTAGCCGAGAAAAGCGCTCTTGCAGCCCTCGCGCTTCATGAGGGCCGCCGCATGCTCGTCGATCTCGCGGGTCGTCACCCCGGGCTTCACCGCGGCGATGACCTCCTGCAGGATGGCGCTGGCCGTCCGGCCGGCCACGCGCATGTGGTCGATTTCGCGGGCGTTCTTGATCCGGATCTTACGTCGCTTCGCCATCGCTGATCAGTTGTCGGATGTCGTGCTCAAGGCGTTCCGCGACCTGGTCGATCCCGCCCGTCGCGTCGCACCGGAGCAGCAGGTTCCGGGCCGCGTAATCGTCGATGACTGGCACGGTGTGTCGACGGTATTCCTCATGGCGCGACAGAAAATTCTCCAGATCGTCATCGGCGCGGGGACCGGCCTCCCCGCCGCACTTCGGGCAACGCATTCTGTCATCGAGATCCTCCCGCTGACCCGTCCACCGGCAGTCGGGGCACTCGACCCGGTTCTCGATCCGGCGCAGCAGCTCCTCCTTCGGCACTTCAAGGGCCACGGCCGCGTGCAGCCGGTCGTGCCGCGCGTGGAGCCAGCCATCCAGAAAGACAGCCTGTGCCGGGCTCCGGGGAAATCCGTCGAGCACCCAGCCTCCGCGGTGATCCTCCAGCCAGTCGCCCATCAAGGCACACATCAACCCGTCGGGCAGGTAGCCGCCCCGCGCGAGGATCGGCCGGATCTCCGCGGCATGAGGCCCCCCGTTCTCGACGATCTCCCGGAGCAGCGCGCCGGTGCCAAGGTATTCGAGACCGAATGCCGCCGCCAGACGCCGGCCCTGGGTCCCCTTTCCGGAAGCGGGTGGACCGAGCAGCACGAACCGGAGCGGCATCACCGGAAAATCAGCCCTTCGCGATCCACGCAACCGCACCGATCACCAGCAGCAGCCCGATGAAGGCCCACAGGTAGACGATCGCGGTGCCGGCGGTGGACGCGCCGGTGGATTGCGAGAGACGGTCGTAGCGGCCCTTCAGCTTGCCCTTGCGCAGGAAACCGTCGTAGTGGCGCTGCAGGAGGTGCGTCTCGACCTGGCGCATGACGTCGAGGATCACGCCGACCAGAATCAGCAGGCTGGTGCCGCCGAAGAACTGGAGGACCATCGAACCCGGGGGCAGGCCGACCACCTTGCCGACGGCCACCGGAAGCATGAAGATCAGCGTGAGGAAAATGGCTCCCGCGAAGGTCAGACGGGTCATCGTGAAGTCGAGGAAATCCGCGGTCGGCTTGCCGGGACGCACGCCCGGGATGTAGCCACCGTTGCGCTTGAGGTCCTCGGAAATCTGGGACGGCTGGAACATCGTCGCCACCCAGAAGTAGGAGAAGAAGAAGATGAAGATCGCTCCCAGGACATAGTACCAGGTGCCACCGAGCAGTGCGTCCTGCAGGCTGCGCGACCAACTCGCGTCGGGAAAGATCTGGGTCAGGATGATCGTCGGCAGCGAAAGCACCGCGGTCGCGAAGATGATCGGCATGACGCCGGCGTAGTTGACCTTGAGCGGCAGATACTGCGTCTGGCCGCCGAACTGCTTGCGGCCGACCACCCGTTTGGCGTACTGGATCGCGATCCGCCGCTGCGCCTGGGTGATCGCGATCGTCCCGGCGATGACGAGCAGCAGCATGGCGATCATGACCACCAGCATCATCACCTCGAAGGTGCTGGCTCCCTCGCGGGCGACGAAGTGCTGCCATGTGTCGAAGAGCGCTCCGGGAAGGGCGGCGATGATGTTGACCGTGATGATGATCGAGGTGCCGTTGCCGATGCCCCGTTCGGTCATCTGGTCGCCGATCCACATCAGAAGGAGCGTGCCGGCCACGATGGTGAGCACGGTGAGGGCCTGCCAACCGAAGGTCGGCTCCGGAACCAGATCCCGTCCGAGTCGGTCGATCGCCTCGCCGATGCCCATCATCAGGGGATTGGCCTCGGGCTCCATCAGCGCCTTCGCGACGAAGATGCCCTGCACCAGGGCGATCGCGATCGTCAGGTAGCGGGTGTACTGGGTGATCTTCTGCTGGCCCCCGTCCTCGCGGCGGAGCCGCGAAAGCTTCGGCACCACCGCCGACATGAGCTGCATCATGATCGACGCCGAAATGTACGGCATGATCCCGAGGGCGAAGACCCCGGCCTGCTGGAGGGCGCCACCGGAGAAGATGCCGAGGATGGCCTGGAGGCCACCGGCGGTGGTGGCGTCGCTCTTCTCCTTCGCGATCTCCATCCACTCGTCGATCACGGTGGCATCGACGCCCGGCAGGGTGACGTGCACCCCGAGGCGCACGATCACGATCAGGGCGAGGGTGAAAAGGATGCGGTCGCGGAGCTCGGGAACCTTCCAGGTGTTCGCGAATGCGGAGATCATGGGTGTATGGCGGTCGGAAAAGGCGGGCGCTCTTTTAAACGCGTTGAGGAAGCGGGCAAGCGCTTCCTCAACCAATCGAAGTCATGGTTTTGCCTGCGGGGTATCGGGTCAGCCTTCGGCTGGCAGTTCCACCGTGCCGCCGGCCTTCTCGATCTTCTCCCTGGCCGAGGCGCTGGCGGCGTCGACCGCGACGGTCAGCTTCTTGTTGAGCTGGCCCTGGCCGAGCACCTTGACGATGTCGCACTTGCGACTGACGAGGCCCTTGGCTCGCAGGCTCTCCTCGTTCACCAGGTCGCCCTCCTCGAAGAACTTCTCGAGTTGCGACAGGTTGACGACCGATGCCTTGGTCTTGAAGTTGAAGTTGTTGAAGCCCTTCTTGGGCAACCGGCGGTGAAGCGGCATCTGGCCGCCTTCGAAACCGGGGCGGACCGTGCCGCCGGAGCGGGCCTTCTGGCCCTTGTGGCCCTTGCCGGAGGTCTTGCCGCGGCCGGAGCTTTCACCCGCACCCAGGCGCTTGACCCGGTGCTTGGCTCCCTTGTTCGGCTTGAGAGTGTGCAATTTCATAGGAATTGAGACTGAAGACTTGAGGACTGAAGACGGAAGACTCGAACCAGTGAAGTCAGAAGCAGGTGGCGGCGCACGCGGCGCTCATCAAGGCTTCCGTCTTCCGTCTTCAAGTCTTGCGTCTGGCGGTTAGATCGATTCCTTCTTCCCCTTGCCCCGGGCCGCGTAGATCTGGTCACGCGTCCGCAACTGGGTGAGGGCCTTGAGGGTGGCCTTGACCACGTTGGCGTGGTTGGCGGAACCCAGGGACTTGGCCAGCACGTCGCGGATGCCCACGGCCTCGCAGACCGCGCGCACGCCGCCGCCGGCGATGATGCCGGTACCGGGGGAGGCGGGCTTCAGGAGCACCTTGCCGCCGCCGTATTCGGCGTAGCTTTCGTGAGGAATCGTGCCGTCGGCCAGGTTCATCGCGACGAGCGACTTGCGCCCGGCCTCGCTGGCCTTGCGGATCGAGTCGGCCACCTCGTTGGCCTTGCCGAAGCCGAGGCCGACCTTGCCTTCCTTGTCGCCCACGACCACGAGGGCCGAGAAGCTGAAGCGGCGGCCGCCCTTCACGACCTTGGCACAGCGGTTGATGAAGACGACCTTCTCGGTCACTTCCTTGCCGTCGACCATCGTGGGTTCGCGCTCTTCGCGGCGGGGTCCGCGGCCACGCTGCGGCCGGCGGTCGGGACCGCCGGACCTGTTGTCCTGGCCGGATTGGGCGTCCGCTTCAGGCTTGGGCGAGGAGGCGGGAGGAGTTTCGTTGGTAGTCACCATGACGATTGGATTGCGCGGGTCGGAATTAGAAGTTCAAGCCGGCTTCACGAGCCGCTTCGGCAAGGGCCTTGATCTTGCCATGGTAGAGATGACCACCCCGGTCGAAGACCACGGCGCTGACATTGGCCGCCTTGGCGCGCTCGGCGACAAGCTGACCAACCGACGACGCACAAGCAACATTCGATGCCGATTTCTCCACCGATTTGTCGAGGGTCGACGCCTGGGCGAGGGTCTTGCCCGACTCGTCGTCGATGACCTGGGCGTAGATGTGCTGGTTGGAATAGTGGACCGCGAGGCGCGGTTTCTCGGCGGTGCCCGCGACCTTGCGGCGGATCCGCTTGTGGATCCGGCGGCGCACTTCCTTGCGATTCAATTGACTCATGATTCGTGGATGGTTGCGGATTACTTGGCGACGCTCTTGCCTTCCTTGCGGCGGACACGCTCGCCGGCGTAGCGCACCCCCTTGCCCTTGTAGGGCTCGGGCGGGTAGTAGCTGCGCACCTCGGCGGCGAACTGGCCGACCTTCTGCTTGTCGACGCCCTCGACCTTGATCTTGGTGTTCTCGGCGACGCTGACCGTGAGGTCGGCGGGGATCGGATGCAGGATCGGGTGCGACTTGCCGAGCGACAGGTCGAGTTCCTGGCCCTTGACGGCGGCGCGCATGCCGACCCCCTGGATCTCGAGCTCCTTGACGAAGCCTTCGGTCACACCGGTGATCATGTTGTTGACGATGCTGCGCACCGTGCCGTGAAGCGCGCGGTGCTCGCGCTGCTCCGAGGCGCGGGAGACGACCACCTGGCCGTCCTCCTCGGCGACCGTGACGCCCTTCGGCAGGGAGAAGTCGAGCTTCCCTTTCGGGCCCTCGACCTCGATGGTGCCGTTGGCGACGTTGAGCTTCACCTTGTCGGGCAAGGCGATCGGTTTGGATCCAACTCGTGACATGGTTCTGGTTCCTTTCTCGGGTCGGGGTTTACCAAACGTTGGCGAGGATCTCCCCGCCAAGGCGCTTGCGCTTGGCGTTGGCGCCGGACATCACGCCCTTGGAGGTCGAAACGATCGCGATCCCCAGTCCGTTGAGGACGCGCGGGATGTCATCGGCGCCGGAATACACGCGGCGGCCCGGCTTGGAGACGCGTTTCACATCGGTGAGCACGGCGCGGCCGTCGACGTAGCGCGCCTTGACCTTGATTTCAGGGAACTTCTCGGTGGTGACCACCTCGTAGCCCCAGATGTAGCCCTCGTCCTGGAGGATCTTGGCGATATCGGCCTTGATCCGCGAATAGGGTGCGGTGAATTCCTCGTTGCCGGCCCGGCAGCAGTTTTTGAAGCGGGTCAGGAAGTCGGAGATGGGATCGGTAAGAACTGCCATTTTCTCTAAATGCTGGAATTGCGTTTGCGGCCTCAGGCAGCGGCGCCCTCCTCCTTCGGTTTGCCCGCATCGCGGAAGGGCATGCCCAGTTCCTTGAGCAGGGCGCGTCCTTCTTCGTCGGTCTTGGCCGTGGTCACGACGATGAGGTCGAAACCGATCTGGCGCTTGATCTGGTCGAGTTCGATCTCGGGGAAGATCGACTGGTCGGGAAAGCCCACCGCATAGTTGCCGCGTCCGTCGAAACCCTTCGGGCTGATGCCGCGGAAGTCGCGGATGTTTGGAGCAGTGACGTTGATGAAGCGGTAGAGGAACTCCCACATGCGCTCGCCGCGCAGGGTCACGCGGGCGCCGAGCGGTTCCCCGGCGCGGAGCTTGAAGTTGGCGACGGCCTTCTTCGAATAGGTGATGGAGGGCTTCTGACCGGTGATCTTGGCGATCTCGATCACGGCGTCGTCCACCGCCACCTTGCGGTCGGGCTCCTTGCCCAGACAGGTGGTCAGGACGACCTTCTCGATCTTCGGAACCTGGTGCGGATTGGTGTAGCCGAGCTTCTCTTTGAGAGCCGGCACCACCTTCTCCAGGTAGTGTTGTTTCAGTGCGGGTGTGCTCATGGTTTCAGCGGGTCAGCGCCTGGTTGGTCGCGCTTAAGCGCGGGCCGGCTCCTTGCGGAGTTCAGCCCAGTTTCTTGACGTTGGAAAGGTGGATGGGACCGTCTTCCTCGATGATGCCGCCGTCGGGATGCTTCTCGGACCGGCGGACGGCCTTCTTGATCTTGCGGGCGCCCTCGACGATCACCTGCTGCTTGGCCGCGTTGACGACCATCACGGTGCCGCGCTTGCCCTTGTGGTTGCCGGAGATGACCTCGACTTCGTCGCCTTTCTTGACGTGCGTCTTCATTGGGAAACGGAATGGGGAGTTAGAGAACCTCGGGAGCGAGGGAGACGATCTTCATGAACTGCTTCTCGCGCAGCTCGCGGGCCACGGGACCGAAGATGCGGGTGCCGCGGGGGTTGTTGTCCTTGTCGATGACCACGATCGCGTTGTTGTCGAAGCGCAGGATCGAGCCGTCCGAACGGCGGATCGGAGCGGCGGTGCGGACGACCACGGCCTTGACCACGGTGCCCTTCTTAATCGAGGCGGTCGGGATCGCGTCGCGAACGTGCGCGGTGATGATGTCGCCGACATCGGCCGAGCGCGAACGCTTGCCGAGGACGCCGATCATCTTGGCGGAGCGGGCGCCGGTGTTGTCGGCGACCGACACGAGGGATTCCATCTGGATCATGGCAGGAAGAAATCTGAGATTTGCGATTTGAGATTTGAAATCCGGCGGAGCCGGGCTCAGTGGCTGAGGATCTCCTCGAGCTTCCAGCACTTGGTCTTCGAGATCGGCTTGGTTTCGATGATCCGGACCTTGTCGCCGATCCTCGCCTCGCCGTTCTCGTCGTGGACGTAGTACTTCTTCGACTTCTTGACGATCTTGTTGAAGGCCGGGTGTGGCACGCGGGCGACGTGTTCGACGACGATGGTCTTGTTCATCTTGTCGGACACGACCACGCCGACGCGGGTCTTGCGGAGGTGGGGACGTGTGTCCTGCTGGGTCTCGCTCATGGCTGGAGATTGGAGAATCGTGGAAAGTCGCGGGTTCAGCCCTCGCGGCGGCGGGCGTTGAGGTAGGTCATGGCGCGTGCGGTGTCGCGGCGGACCTGGCGGATGCGGGCCGAGTTCTCGAGCTGGCCGGTGGCCTGCTGGAGGCGGAGGTTGAACGCCTCCTCCTTGAGGTCGCGGATGCGGGCCTCGAGTTCCTTGGCGGTGAGTTCGGCAAATTCGTTGGTCTTGGTCGAAGCCATGATCGGAAGTCGGTTGGAGTCGTTCAGGAATGCGGATTGCGGACGACGAAGCGGGTCGGCACGCCGAGCTTGTAGGAGGCGAGGCGCATCGCCTCACGGGCCTGCGTCTCGGAAACGCCGGCAACCTCGAAGAGCATGTTGCCGGGACGGACCACGGCCACCCAAGCATCGACGGCGCCCTTGCCCTTGCCCATCCGGGTTTCCGGGGGACGGCGGGTGATCGACTTGTGCGGGAAGATCCGGATCCAGACCTTTCCCTTACGCTTGAGGTAGCGGTTGATCGCGATACGGCAGGCTTCGATCTGGCGGTTGGTCATCCACCCGCGGCCGAGGCATTGGAGTCCGAAGTCACCGAAGGCGACGGTGGTGCCGCGATGGGCGTTCCCGGCGCGGGAGCCGCGGTGCGACTTCCGGAACTTCGTGCGTTTGGGCATCAAAGGCATGGCTTGGTCCTCCTGGGATTAAAAAGTGGTGTTCGAAAAAAGCGGGCGGGATGTCAGGCTGAAGGCGCGGGGGCCGGGGCGTTGTTGCGGGGCCGGCGCGGACGGCGCTCGCCCTGGGGCGAGGGACCCTTGTCGGCGTCGTCCTTCTTGTTGACCCAGCACTTAACGCCGATCACGCCGTAGACGGTGCGGGCTTCGGCAAAGCCATAGTCGAGAGGCACACGAAGGGTCTGGAGCGGCACCTTGCCCTCGCGGTACCATTCGGCCCGGGCGATGTCGGCACCGCCGAGGCGGCCACCGCAGCGGATCCGGATGCCGTCGGCACCAAAGTCCATGGTGGTCTGCACGGCGCGCTTCATCGCGCGGCGGAAGGAAATCCGTCGCTCGAGCTGGATGGCGACCTGCTCGGCGACGAGCTGGGCGTCCAGCTCGGGCTTGCGGATCTCGACGATGTCGATCTTGACGTTGGCGTTGTCGCAGATCTTGGCGAGGTCCTTGGTCATGCGCTCGATCTCCGAGCCCTTGCGGCCGATGATCAGGCCCGGGCGGGAGGTGTGCAGCGTGACGCGGACGCTCCCCCAGGCGCGCTCGATGATCACCTTGGAGAGGGCGGCGAACTGGAGACGGTCGCGGAGATACTTGCGGATCTTCAGGTCTCCGTGGAGCTTGTCGGCATAATCCTTGCCGGAGGCGTACCACTTCGAGCGCCAGTCCTTGTTGACGGCGAGACGGAATCCGATGGGGTTGACTTTCTGGCCCATGATGAAATGCGGTTGGCTGGAGATCAGGCTTCGGCCTTCTTGGAGAGATGGAGTTTCTTCGGCTTCGCTTCCTCGTCCTCGGAGACTTCCGCGAGGGTGATGAAGATGTGGCTGGTGCGCTTGAGGATCGGACCGGCCGAACCGCGGGCGCGCGGCTTGTAGCGCTTGAAGGTCGGACCGGCGCCGATCACGGCTTCCTTGACGTAGAGACTGTCGGCATCGAGCGCGAAGTTGTTCTCCGCGTCGGCGATGGCCGTCTTGAGGGTCTTGTTGATCAGGAAGGCCGCCTTCTTCGGGGTGAAGGCGAGGATGTCCAGCGCGGCGGAGACCGGGAGACCCTGGATCTCGCGGGCGACGTCGCGCGCCTTCTTCGGCGACAGGCGGACGAACTTGGTGGTGCTCTTGACTTCCATCGGACGGTGGGATGAGTGGTTGAGGAAAGAGGTTATTCGATTTCGAGAAGGGCGACGTCGCCGAGCCGCACGGGACCCTGTCCGGGCTCCAGCGATTCGACGAAGGCACCGCTGATCCGACGGCGGACGTCGGCGACAATGGCGGTGCCGTAGGGTTGATCGCCCCGGTGGAGGCGGTAGGTCGATCCGATCCGGACGTCCTGCTGCTCGCCGATGTTGAAGATCAGCAGGCCGCTTTCGGAATCGATGCTCAGAACCTTGGCCCGGCGGGGCGAGGCCGAATTCTGGGCGGTGGGGGCGGGCTTCTGCCTGAGTCCGAGAAGCGAGTCAAGCTCTCGCATGGCGGTTTCGACACGAAGCCGTGAATCGGGGTCGGAGGCGAGGGCCTTGCGCAGGAAATCGGAGACCGCCCCGGAGAGCTGCATCGCGCCCGCTTCCAGCAACTGGATCCGCTCGTTGAGGATCTGGATGTCGGCGGTGGCCTGGATCAGGCGCTCGTCGCCGCCGTCGAGGAGGTCGCGGCCGAGGGCCTCCAGCCGCTCCCGGACCTGGCCGAGTTGCTCGGAGGCTTCCTTCTCCGCGCGGTTGGCCTCGGCGATCCCCTGCTCCAGCACGCGGTTGCGGACCCGCAGGTCGGTGATCTCGCGCTGCAGCTCGGCGACCTGCTCGGGCGTCGACTGACCCGGGCACGCACCGACGAGGACGCCCAGCCCGAGAAGGGCGGCGGCCGGACGGCGGATGGCGCGGGTGATCGACATGGGAGCGAAGCGCTGGGGACGTCTGTTATTTCTTACCGATGCCGCCGTGGGCCCGGAAGATGCGGGTCGGGGCGAACTCCCCGAGCTTGTGACCGACCATGTTCTCGGTGACGTACACCGGGACGAAGGTCTTGCCGTTGTGCACGGCGAAGTTGAGGCCGACGAAGTCGGGCGTGATCATCGACTTGCGGCTCCAGGTCTTGATCGGCTTCTTGTCGTTGGTCTCGATGGCCTTGTCGATCTTCACCAGGAGCTTCTGGTCGACGAATGGTCCTTTTTTCAGGGAACGTGACATGATGCTGGGAATGGATTAGCGCTTCTTGTTCTTGCGGCGCTCGACGATGAAGGTGTTCGTCGGCTTCTTGTGCTTGCGGGTCTTCTCGCCCTTGGCGTGGCCCCACGGCGAAAGCAGGTGCTGGCGGCCGCCACCGGACTTCGACTTGCCCTCGCCACCGCCGTTCGGGTGGTCGACCGGATTCATGCACATGCCGCGGACGGTCGGGCGGGTGCCCTGCCAGCGGGAGCGGCCGGCCTTGCCGGAGATCTCGTTCATGTGGTCGCGGTTGCCGACCTGGCCGACGGTGCAGTAGCAGTTGGCGTTGAAGCGGCGGATCTCGCCCGAGGGCATCTTGACCAGCGCCCAATCGCCTTCGCGGTTGGAAAGGATCGCCTGCTGGCCCGCGGCGCGGGCGACCTTGCCGCCGTTGCCGGGGGTCAGCTCGATGTTGTGGATCGCGGTGCCGAGCGGCACCTTGCTGAGCGGCAGGGCGTTGCCCGGCTTGGGCGCGGCCTTCTCGCCGGCGATCACCTTGGCACCGACCTTGAGGCCGACCGGGGCGAGGATGTAGCTCTTCTGGCCGTCCTCGTACTGGAGAAGCGCGATGCGGCAGGTGCGGTTCGGATCGTACTCGATGCCGATCACCTCGGCCGAGACGTCGTGCTTGCGGCGCTTGAAATCGATCAGGCGGTAGTGGCGCTTGTGTCCGCCACCGATGTGCCGGGTGGTGATCCGGCCCGTGTTGTTACGGCCGCCGCTCTTCTTGAGCGGGGACAGCAGCGACTTCTCCGGCTTCTTCTTGGTGATTTCCTCGAAGGTCGGAAGCGTCTTGTAACGCTGGGGCGGCGTGAGCGGTTTGAACTCTTTGAGAGGCATGGCTCGCGTAAGGATTGAGATTCAGAAAAGGGATTGGGGTCTTGAGGTGAGGTCGAGGTTCTCGCCCTCCTTGAGGCGGACGATGGCCTTCTTCCAATGGGCGGTGCGGCCTTCATCGGCACGGCGGCGACGCCTGGTCTTGCCGACCTGGTTGAGGGTGCGGACGGCCTCGACCTTCTTGCCGAGGAGGGCTTCGACGGCGCGCTTGATCTCGAGCTTGTTGGCCCGGCGATCCACCTCGAGAACGACCTCGTTGTTGAGTTCGTTGAGCATGGTCGCCTTCTCCGAGACGCGGACGTTCTTGATGACTTGGTAGAGATCCTTCATGGTTCCGGTTTCGGCTGGTGCTTCAGGCGGTGCGGGCGGCGAGGGTTTCGAGCGCGTCCTCGACCAGCAGCACCGTGTCGGCGTGGAGGAGTTCCTCGATGTTGACGCTGTCGGCGGTGCGGAGTTCCGCCCACGAGACATTGCGCGCGGCGAGGTAGGTGTTCTCGTCGAAGCTCCTGGCCACGATGAGCACCTTCTTCGGGGCGGCCTCGGCGGCGACCGCAGCGACGAAGGCCTTGGTCTTCGGCTCCGAGATCTGGAAGGACGACAGGACCTTGAGGGCACCGCTCTCGATCACATCGGCCAGCACTCGGCGGAGCGCGAGACGGCGGGTGTTCTTGGTGACCTTCTTCGAGTAGTCGCGGGGACGCGGACCGTGGGCGACACCGCCGCCGACGAAGATCGGGGCCTTGCTGGTGCCGTGGCGGGCGTTGCCTGTGCCCTTCTGGCGGTACATCTTCTTGTTGTTGCCGCTGACCTCGCCGCGGGTCTTGGCGCAGGCGGATCCGGTGCGGCGGTTGGCGCGGTAGGCGGTCACGAGGTCATGGACGGCCTGGGCACCCTTGCCCTGCTCGGCCAGCACGATGTTGGCGGCCCTGGCGTCGTCGGCAGTGAATGTTTTCGCGGACATGGTCGGAAATCGGTTGGGGTTTCAGCCGGACTCAGGCGGTCGGTGCCGGCTTCTTCTTGGCGGGACGGATCGTCAGGTAGCCGTTCTTGTGACCGGGAACGGCGCCCGAGATGAGGATGACGTTGTCCTCCGGACGGACGGCGACGACCTTGAGGTTCTGCACGGTGCGGCGGTCGGTGCCCATGTGGCCGGGCATCTTCTGGTTCTTCCAGATGCGGCCCGGGGTGGAACCCGCGCCAACCGCGCCGGTCCGGCGGTGCATCATGGAACCGTGGGTCTGCTTGAGGCCTCCGAAGCCGTAGCGACGGACCGCTCCCTGGAAACCGCGGCCCTTGGTGGTGCCGATGACATCGACCCATTGGCCGGCAACGAAAAGCTCGACGCCGGGGTGTTCCTCGGGCACCTCCTCATCATCGCCGAAGCGGAATTCCTGCACGAGATACTTGGTGTCGGAACCGTGCTTCTTGAAGTGCCCGGCCGCCGGCTTGGTGGCGCGCTGCTCCTTCTTGTCGTCGTAGCCGACCTGGACCGCGTTGTAGCCGTCGCTGTCGACGGTCTTGCGCTGGACGATCGTATTGCCGCCGACCTCGACGACGGTGACGGGAATCATCGACTGCGTCTCTTCATCGAAGAGGCGGGTCATTCCGAGTTTCTTGCCTAGAAGTCCGAGGGACATGGTTTCTTGGAGATTGGAGATTGGGAAATTGAGGGATCAGGGCCGCCGCTCGGCCGCTCAGATGCGGATGGCGATGTCGACGCCGGCGGGGAGGTTGAGCTTCTTCAACTCGTCCACCGTGCGGGCGGTCGGATCGACGATGTCGAGCACGCGCTTGTGGGTGCGGATCTCGAACTGTTCGGCCGACTTCTTGTTCACGTGGACCGAGCGGTTGACGCTGAACTTCTCGATGCGGGTCGGCAGCGGGATCGGGCCGGCCACCTTGGCACCGGTGCGCTTGGCGGTCTCGACGATCTCCAGGGCGGAGCGGTCGATGGCGCGGTGGTCAAAGGCCCGGAGGCGGATGCGGATCTTCTGTTTTTCCATGGCGTCGGAAGTGTTGATCGGTTGGGTAAAGCTTCGTTCAGCGTTCGTTGATGATTTCCTCGACGATGTTCGCGGGCACCTGTTCGAAGTGCGAGGGGGTCATCGAGTAGGAGGCGCGGCCGGAGGACAGCGTGCGGACGGCGGTCGAGTAGCCGAACATTTCCTTGAGGGGCACGGCGGCGTGGATCACGGCGAGGTTGCCCTTGGATTCCATCTGGCCGATGTGGCCGCGGCGGCGGGAAAGGTCCCCCATCACGTCGCCCTGGTAATCATCCGGGGTGGAGACCTCGACGCCCATGATCGGCTCGAGCAGGATGGCGGAGGCCTTCTTGAAGGCGTCGCGCATCGCGAAGATGGCGGCCATGGTGAAGGCGTTCTCGTTGGAATCGACCTCGTGGAAGGAGCCGCCGAGGAGATCGACATGCACGTCGACGACCGGATAACCGGCGACGATGCCGTTGGTCATGGCGTCCGCGATGCCCTTCATGCACGCGTTGTGATAATCCTTCGGGATTTCACCGCCGACGATCTGGTTGTCGATGGTCAGGCCCTTGCCCTTTTCGTTGGGGCGCATGCGCAGCCGGACGTGGCCATACTGGCCGCGACCCCCGGACTGCTTGACCAGCTTGCCCTCGCCGTCGGCTTCGACGGTGATCGTCTCGCGGTAGGCGATCTGCGGGGCGCCGGTGTTGGCCTCGACCTTGAACTCGCGACGCAGGCGGTCGACGATGATCTCGAGGTGGAGTTCGCCCATGCCGGAAATGATGGTCTGGCCGGTCTCCTCGTCGGTCTTGACGGTGAAGGTCGGATCCTCCTCGGCCAGGCGCACGAGCGCGTTGGCGAGCTTCTCCTGATCGGCCTTCGTCTTCGGCTCGACCGCCATGGAGATGACCGGCTCGGGGAAGGTCGGCGGCTCGAGCACGACTTCGTAGCCGGGAGCGGCGAGGGTGTCGCCGGTCTGGACGTTCTTCACGCCCACCATGGCGGCGATGTCGCCGGCGTAGCAGGCGTCGATGTCGGTGTGCTGATCAGACTGGATCCGGATCAGGCGGCCGACGCGCTCGCTCTTGCGGGTCCGGGGATTGAAAACGGTGTCACCCTTGCGAATGACACCGGAATAGACACGGAAGAAGACGAGTTTCCCGACGAACTTGTCGGCCCAGAGTTTGAACGCGAGCGAGCAGAACTTGCCGTCGTCGCCGGTCGGTACCTCGATCTTCTCCTCGGTATTGTCCGGGTGCATGCCGACGGCGGAAAGCACGTCGAGCGGGCTCGGAAGGTAGTCGATCACGGCGTCGAGCAGGTACTGGACGCCCTTGTTCTTGAAAGCCGAGCCTCCGGTGACCGGCACCAGCTTGTTGGCGATCGTCGCACGCCGGATGGCCGCCTTGAGGTCCGCCTTGCTGATCGGCTCCTCGAGGAGGAACTTGTCGCCGAGCTGGTCATCGACACCGGCGACGGTCTCGAGCAGCTCCTGATAGGCAAGTTCGGCGGTTTCCTTGAGCTCGCCCTCGAGTTCCTTCACCTCGTAGGTCGATCCGAAGGTCTCGTCATCGACATAGATGACGGCCTTCTGGTTGACCACGTCGATCTGGCCGCGAAGATTCTCCTCGGCACCGATCGGGATGAGGATGCGGACGGCGTTCGCCCCGAGCTTTTCCCTCACCTCGGCGACCACGCGGTCGAACTCGGCACCGACGCGATCCATCTTGTTGACGAAGACGATCCGCGGAACCTTGTACTTGGAGGCCTGGCGCCAGACGGTCTCGGTCTGGGGCTGGACACCCGCCACGCCGCAGAAGACGACGACCGCACCGTCAAGCACCCGCAGAGAACGCTCGACCTCGGCGGTGAAATCGACGTGCCCGGGGGTGTCGATGATGTTGATCCGCTGCTTTTCCTCCTCGAATGCCTTGTAGACCTCGGCTTCCCCACGCTGCCACCATTCGGCGGTCACGGCGGCGGAAGTGATGGTGATCCCCCGCTCGCGCTCCTGCTCCATCCAGTCGGTCGTGGCGGCACCGTCGTGCACCTCGCCGATCTTGTGGATCATCCCCGTGTAGAAGAGGATGCGCTCGGTGAGCGTCGTCTTGCCGGCATCGATGTGCGCCGCAATCCCGATGTTCCGGGTCCGCTCAAGCGGAAACGGGCGATCGGGATGGTTGACGGTGGCGCTCATCGGAGGCGGACGGTTGGGAGGCGTCGGATGGGATTACCAGCGGAAGTGGGCGAAGGCGCGGTTGGCCTGGGCCATCTTGTGGACGTCGTCGCGCTTGCGGACGGAGCTGCCCTGGTTGTTGGCGGCGTCCTTGATCTCGTTGGCGAGGGCGACGTGCATCGGGGTGCCCTTGCGGCCGCGGGCGAAACCGACGAGCCAGCGCAGGGCCAGCGACTCGGAACGGTCGGCGGCGACCTCGAGCGGCACCTGGTAGGTGGCGCCACCGACGCGCCGGCTCTTGACCTCGACGCGCGGCTTGGCGTTCTCGATCGCACGGGTGACGACCTCGAGCGGATCGACGGTGTCGACGCCCTCGTTGGCCTTGTCGATGGCGGCGTAGACGATGCGCTCGGCGAGCGAGCGCTTGCCGTCGCGCATCACCTTCGAAATGAGGTGGCCGACGAGAGGGCTGTCGTAACGCGAATCACGACGGTCGGGCTTGTGGAAGACTCGCTTGCGGCGGGACATGATGAAATCAGGTTGGTCGTTTCGGAGATGGATCAGCCCTTCGGACGCTTGGCGCCGTACTTCGAGCGGGCCTGGCGGCGCTTCTCGACGCCGAGGGTGTCGAGGGCCCCGCGGACGATGTGGTAGCGCACGCCCGGCAGGTCCTTCACCCGGCCACCGCGCACGAGCACGATCGAGTGTTCCTGGAGGTTGTGGCCTTCACCGCCGATGTAGGCGATCACCTCGTAGCCGTTGGTCAGGCGCACCTTGGCGACCTTGCGGAGCGCCGAGTTCGGCTTCTTGGGCGTCCGGGTCATCACCTGGAGGCACACGCCACGACGCTGCGGGCAGTTGGCCATGGCCGGCGATTTCGATTTCTCGACCGGCACGTGACGTCCCTTGCGGACAAGCTGGTTGATGGTCGGCATAGATTCCTGCGGGGTTTCGGTAGTTGCTTTTGGAGCGCACCGACCACCGGCGAGATTCCCTCGCAGGAGCCAATTGTCCGGTGCTGCACCCGATAGTTTAGGAGATTTCTGGTAGCGACCGGCCTCGCTGGGCGATGGCAGGCCGCGCTGTGGGGGCGGCGAGACTAGTCACGAAGCACCATGTGGCAAGCCTGAACTTGAAGATTTTCCAACTCCTCAAAATCCCCTGAATTTCAGCCATTTCCGTGGAAAACCGCCCCTGGGGCAGCGGTGTCCGGCACCCGGCTCCCCGCACGGAAATGCCCGGCGGCCGGGCGTGAATCCGAAGGCCCGCAATTCCCACCACCTCAACGGCGTCAGGCGGACCCCGCTTTCCGCCTACCCGCCGGACGAGCCGAACCCCTCGGCCGCCTCGTCGCACCGCTCCGACGACCACCCGCCGTCGTGCGGAATCACCAGGTAGCGGTGGTCGATCGACTCCCCCTTCGCCAGCTTCAGGGGCGCCGGCTGGAGCACCGCGGGATTGGCATACCAGAAGGGCTGCCGGGGAATCATCGTGACATACCAACTCGCGGGATGCCGGGGATTGGCGGGGTGATCGACGATCAGCAGGCCCGCCGGCTTGCCGCCGAGCCGGCCCTCCACATTGACCCACGAGGCGTGCTGCCGATGGATCGCCTGATCGCGTCGCCCCTTGCTGTCGAGAACGCGGGCCTCCTTGAAATCCTCCGCGCCCCGCCACGAAAAGCCGCCGTAGCCGCCCCAGTCACGCCCTCCGGGCTCCCCCGGAGGCGGGGTGCGATCCAGCACCACATCCGCCAAAGCGGTCGTCGTCACCTTCCACTCGACCACCGGCCCGGCATCGCCACGCGGCCTCGTGATTTGGATTTCGACCACGTCCTCGAGCACCGCCGGTCCTTCGGGGTCGGGGAATGCCCTTTCCCGATACCGAATCACCGCGGTATCCGCCCCCGGCTCGCTCTCGATCACCGGGTCCATCACCTCGTTCCTGCCCTGCTGCCGGCCGGACTTGTCCGTCTCCCAGAAATTCACGCCGTTGATCGCCTTCCAGGAAAACCACAGCCCGTAGTGCCAGACGTGGTCCGGCGGCGCGACCCACACCAGATTCCGACCGTCCGCCGTGGCGAGCGTCTCGAAGTGGGGGTCGCGCGGCGCCGCATCGAGCACGAAGCGCACCAGGACCCCGTCGACGCCCGACAGATCAAGCGTGCGCTTGCCGTCCTGCTTCCAGACAGGCTCCGCGGTCGCCAGCGACGACAGGAGGAAAAGCAACGACAGGGTTTTCATGGCGACCTTCAGCTTTGACGCCAGTCCCCGCGGATCTCGGTACCCATCTTCGCGTTGAGCGCCTCGGGCGAAACGATGCGGTAGCCATTCGGATCCCACACGACCTCCCCGCCCGACTCGATCGCCATCAGCGAAAGGTGGCTCAGCGCGTCGGAGCGGACCGCATCGTCGATCGGGCCGGCGGATGGCGCCCGCTCGCGGACGGTATCGACGAAGCCGTGGTAGTAGTTCGGCCGGTAGACGACCCGCCGGTCTCCCTCGCATTGGCGCAGCCGCAGCCACTCGGGGTTGCTCGCGCTCGCCGAGCCGCGGCTCAGGCTCACCCAGCCCTCGCTGCCGATGAAGGTCGTGCCGTCGCCCGGAATCTTGTCCAGATAGCCGCCGGCCAGCTTCTGCTTGAGGTCATCGCTCACGAAGCGCATCGCCACCTTGCCGCCGAAGTCGATCTCCACGTCCCAGTTCGTGCAGGCATTGAACAGATCGGTCGGCGGCGGGAACTTGCCGCTCCCCTTGAGTTTCACCGGCCCCTGCTGGTCGTAGTCGAGGCCCCACACGGCGAAGTCCAGCGGGTGCGCGCCCCAGCCGGCGATGAAACCGAGCGCGTAGTCGCGGCAGAACCACGAACCCTGCATGGTGATCCTGTCCTTGGTGCACGGCGTCAGCGGCGCCGGGCCGAGATACAGATCGTAGTCGAGGCCGTCCGGCACCGGGATCTCGGCGGTGGAGCCGCCGCCATTGCCACGCGGAGCCCACACGTGGACCTCCTTCAACTCGCCGATGTAGCCGTTGAGCACCAGTTCGATGCCGCGCCGGGTGATCTCCTGGCTGCGTTGCTGGGTGCCATACTGGAAAATGATCCCCTTTTCCCGGACCGCCTTCGTCAGCGCCAGGTTCTGGTCGAGCGTGTAGCCGAGCGGCTTTTCGAGATAGAGATCCTTGCCGGCAGCCACCACCTCGAGGGCGATCGGCACATGCCAGTGATCCGGCGTGGCGACCACCACCGCATCGACCGATTCGTCGGCGAGCAGCTCGCGGAAGTGGTTGTAGAGCTTCGGCTCATGAGCCTGCGCCGCCTTCACGATCCCGCCGGCGGCCTCGCGACGGGCGCGGTAGGAGTCGCACACGGCGATCGACCGGGCGCCCTTGGCGGACACGAAATTCTTCAGGATCGCGGTCCCCCGGCCGCCGACCCCGATGTGGCCGAGCTGGACCTGGTTGCTCGGCGCGGTCTCGGCGGCGAGCAGCCGGCTGGGAATGACCTGCGGCGCGACCCCGGCCGCGAGGATGCCGCCGAGAAACCGGCGGCGGGTGGTGGATGCGTTGGTGTTCATGGGCGTCGGTGGTTGTCAGGCGGACCACTCGCGCAGTCGTTCGGCGGAAACTTTCACGGCCTCCTCGCCGGCGATCTCCAGCGTGGTCGGACCGTCGAAGCCGGTGGCGAGCAACTCCTTCACGATCGCCTCGATGCCGACCAGCCCGTCACCCAGCGGGATCAGCCCCATGCCGCAGCCGAAGACCTTGCCGCGCTGAGGCAACCATTCCTCCGGCATGTCCTTCCAGTGGACGTGCTTGATGCGCGACCCGAAGGCTTTCACGAACTCCAGCGGATCGCCGCCGCCGAGCCACGAGTTGCCGGTGTCGAGGTTGATGCCGACGGTTTCCTCATGCCCGAGCGCATCCAGGATACGGGTCATGCCCTCGACCGTGTCGGTCAGGATCCCGTGCGGTTCGAGCAGCAGTTCGATGCCGAACTGCTCCGCCCAGCGGATGGGCTCGTGCAGTTTCTCGCGGATGCTGAAAAGGCGCTGATCGTCACTGAGCGCGTGGCCGAAGGCGGTCTTCGGGTCGCCCTCGGTAGTGATGACCTGTTTCACCCCGAGGAAATGCGCGAGCTTGATCGCCTTGATGATCTCGGCCGTGCCGTAGCGATCGGGCGCCGTTGGATCGAGCAGATTGGCATGGGCACAGACGCTGGTCAGCGTGAGGTCGAATTCGCGCACCATGTCGAGGATGGTCGCCGGATGCGAGTCGAGGCTGAACGAGGCGGAGAAGCCGTACTCGGTGCCGAGCGTGGCACCGTCGTGGTTGTCGGTGAGGTCGGCGAAGTCGAAGCCCATCCCGTGGATCAGCTCGAACTGCCGCCGCATCGGCGAGAAGGGTTGAATGAGGGCGAAGCAGCCGATTTTCATGGTGTCAGGGAGTGTGGGTTCTGGCCATCTGCCGGGCGTCAGTCACCCGACATGCCGTCGAATAAATCAGGAAGCTTCTCATCGCAAGGTCTGCATAGCTACGTGTCTGCTCACCAGACCTTCCACTTGTCCCGATACGGCTGTGGGGCGAGCATCGCGGCGGCTTCGGGGTTGCCTGTGACCTTCTCGTCCTCCGGAACCCACTCGACCACCTTGCCGCTCAGGCCCGCCGCTCGGGTCAGGTGACAGATCGTGTCGCAGCGGATCGCCATCTCCACCGGACAGATCGTCTCGGCACGCGATTTGACGCAGTCGATGAAGTTGCGGTTGTGCTCGGCCGAGACCGGGAGGTGCTCGTCGTCGGTCTTCAACTCAAGTGACCACAGCCTGCGATCACTGGCCTCGAAGCCGTCGGAAATGTTGCCGATCCATCCCTCGGTGCCGTGAAAAACGACGCCGTCCCCGCCCCGCCATTCGCCGGGTTTGTAGGTGGCGACCACCTCCTGTGCGGAGTCGGCATCCATGAAGTGCAGCGTAACGCCGTTCCCTTACTCGCAGTGCATGTCCCAGTGCTCGAGGGTCCGGAAGATCCCCTCGTCCGGGAGCTTGGCGGTGCCCTCGTAGCGCACCGGCCCGGTATCGTCGCTCCGGTTTCCCCACTGCGCCACGCCGAGCGGGTGGATCGCGCAGCCGGCAAGGAACCCCAGCGAGGTCTCCGGGCAATGATAGCCGCCCCAGCGCGTGCAGCGGTCCTCGGTGCAGGCGACCATCGGCGACGGGCCCTGCCAGGCGTCGAAGTCGAAGCCGTCGGGCACCGGCACCTCGATGGTCGAGCCGTAAGGCGCGACCTTGTATTGCGAGGCGTCGCTGTGGACGTTGCGGCTCCAGACCTCGATCCGCCTCAACTCGCCGATGTAGCCGTTGCGCACCAGTTCCACCATTTTCCGATAACGACCATGGGAGCGGTACTGGGTTCCGAACTGGAACACGCGCCCATGCTCCTTCACCGCCTCGCGCAGGATCGGCGTCTGGCTGTGATCGAGCGCCAGGGGTTTCTGGCAATAGACGTCCTTGCCGGCACGCACCGCGGCGATCGACATCGGGGTGTGCCAGTTGTCGTGGGCCGCGACGATCACCGCATCGACATCGTCGCGGGCGAGCAACACGCGAAAGTCGTCGTTCACCGTCGTGATCTCGCTGCCGTAGTCCTTGTTGTAGGCCTCGGCGTGCGCCTCGGCCCGGGCGCGGAAGGCGTCGCAGGCGGCGACCACCCGCACGTCCTTCATCTGACGGAGCTGGCTGCGATGCATGTAGCCGGAAATGCTGCCGCAGCCGATCTGACCGACATTCACCCGGTCGTTCGGCATCACCCGCCCCTTTCCGGCGACGACCTCCGCCGGGACGATGGTCGGAAAACCGAGCGCCGCGCCGGTCGCGGCCACACCCTTGAGGAACTCTCTGCGGTTGGAATGGTTCATGGTGAGTCGGGAGTTGCTTCGTTTCGGAGGTAATCGATCGACTTCGAGACCGCCGCCGCCATCTCCCCGGGCGGCAGATCTCCATGCATGAAGGGGGTCATCCAGCCTGAGAATCCGGTCGCGGCCAGCGCCTTCATCCAGGGCGTGAAATCCGCCGGTCCATGACCGGGAAGCTGCCCGCTTCCGCCCGCCAGTTGCCAGGCGTAGAAAAACAGCATTTGGTCGCCACAGGTGCGGATGACGCGAGCCACGTCCGCCTTGCGCTTTTGCAGGTGATAAGGTGCCACCCCCACCCCGACCACGTCGCGGGCGGGATTGAGCCGGGTGAAGACCTCGAACGATTCCGGCATATCGAGAATCGCGCTGGAATGGTTCTCGATGGCCAGACGCACCTTGTGTTTGCGCGCCAGTTCGATCTCGGGCCCGAGTTCCTCGAAAAACTCCCGGATGGCGACCTCAAGCTGTTCCATGGCGAACTCGCCATACTTCGACTCGCGCACCACGATGCCGCCGCCACTGGCACCAATGAATTCCGCATAGCCGGGAAAGCCCTCGTCGTGCACCTTCGTCCGGTAGGTCGTCCAGGCACCGATCTCCAGACCGTGGCGATCGAGCAACTTCCGCAGGCCTTCGACCCCGAGTTCACGCGCCTCGACCAGATGCCGGCACTTGTCGAAGGGACCCCACAGGTCGATGCCCTTGAAGCCGAGCTTCACCGCCTGTCCGCAAAGATCCACAAGCGACAGATCCGAGAACATCACTGAAGACAGCGCCAGCTTCGGTCGCCACGCCGGGCCGAGGTCCGCAGCGCGGAGCAAGCCAGGGGACCCCAGAATCGCTCCGCCTACGGCCACGCGCCGCAGAAAGGCCCGTCGGCTGGTCAGGCTCATGGCACGAATACGAGGGCCGCACCAGGGATTGGCGAACTTGTCAGAATGCGCGATGTCATTCGGAGAATCCGCGCACCTTCCCGGGTGCGGCACCCGGAGGTCCCAGCGGCAGCTCTCATGCAAATGGAACCTCCAAGAAGGTTGGTAGCAGGGGCGGGAATTGAACCCGCGACCAACCCCGGCGGAGTCGGGGCTGCTCTACCTCGAGCTGAGCCAATCGATTGCCTTCCCCGGATTTTTCCACGACTTCAGCCGCCGCTCGACCTCCATCGCCTCCTTGATATCCGGGAACTCGGCCGAGGCTACCCACTCCAGAGGAACACCGAGACGCTTGGTGGTGTGCACCGAGCCTCTTTCATGCTGGAGGAGGCGCGCCTCCAAATCCCGCGTCGCTCCGATGTAATGACGGCCACCCGGTCCTCGCAAAATATAGACCCAAGCCATGGCAAATTTGGTAGCAGGGGCGGGAATCGAACCCGCGACCAAAGGCTTATGAGGCCACACACAATCCCCCATTTCTCAGGGAAGAGTCACCACCTGTAACGGGTTGTATCAGTTTCCGCTTTCTTTTTGCGCTCCCGTGCGACAGCATGCAGCGCATGAAGAAGACGCCGAAGCGAGGGAAGAAAGTGACCGAGAAGGGCCGGGGCAAGTCCCGGGGGGTGACTGTCCGGGAGTGCCAGCATCCCCGATACTCGCACGTCGTCCGCTGGCCCGGGCCGGACGGGAAGCGGTTGGCGAGCTACTTCACGAACGAAACCGAGGCCCTGGCCGAAGTGAAGAAGCTGGAAGACCAGCTTGGGAAGAACGGGACCGAGCGGGGCATTCCCACAAGCTCCGAGTGGGACGCCCTGGAACTGTGGCGCGGATTCGTGGAGTCGGAACCCGATGCAGCCTTGCCGGAACTCGCGGACGTGCTCCGGGATTTCCGGGATCGGTGGAAGCAATCGCAATCGTCCGTGACGGTGGAGGCGGCTGTCGAATCCTACCACGCCGCGAAGCAGGCGGAGGGGTTGCGCTCGCTGAGCACGAAGACCCTTTGGCAGCGATGCGGCCGATTCGCCGCCGACTTCGCCGGCCGGCCGGTTTCCTCGATCACCACGGCGGAGATTTCCGACTGGATCCTTTCCCTCCGCGCCCTGCCGCCGGGCGAGCAAAGGACGCCACGCCCCGCGAAGTCCCTCAAGCCGCTGGGGCTGGAAGGGAAACGCAACTACCGGATGGCGATTCACGGGCTCTTCAACTTCGCCAAGGCGCGGGGATGGGTGAAGGTCAACCCGGTATCGGATGCGGCCCGCCCGAAGCCCCGGCCGAAACAACCCGGCATCCTGCGGCCGGCGGACGTGGCGCGGCTCCTTCACGCGATGGAAACCGAGGCCCCCGAGATCCTGCCTTTCTGGTCCGTGCGGTTCTTCGCCGGCATCCGGGAGCAAGAGGCCCTTCGCCTCGATTGGAGCATGGTCAATCTCACGGAGGGGGAAATTCACCTGCCGGGAACGATCACGAAGACGTATCAGCCGAGGACGATCAAGATCGAACCCGCCCTTGCCGCGTTCCTCAAGCCCCACGCCCGCCGGGACGGCCCGCTGTGCTCGTTGACGGACACGGCCCGCCGCTACCGGCTGGGGAAGGCGGTGGCGAAGCTGAGGGCCGAAGACGCGAAAGCCGAGGAAGCCGGCGAGGACGCCCGCCACTTCCCCGCCTCGATCCCGAAGAACGCGGCCCGACATTCCTTCGCAACGTATCACCTGATGCAGTTCCGCCACGCCGGGGAGACGGCGTTGCAGCTTGGCCACGGCGGGAGCCCCGCCCTGCTGCATCGGCATTACAAGGGGATTGCCACGGCGGCGGAGGCCAAGGCGTTTTGGAGCATCCGCCCGAGCGGGAAGGCCGCGAACGTGATCGACTTCAAGCCGGGGACGGCATGGCCCGATGACGAGCCGCTTCAACGGCTCTTGTGGGAGAAGCCGAAGGCGGAGATTGCCCGGGAATTGGGAGTGTCCGGGAAGGCGGTGGAGAAGCACGCGAAGCGGCGGGGACTCGATATGCCGCCCCGCGGCCATTGGGCGAAGGCGGAGAACCAGCGGAGGGCAGGCCGATGATCACGTTGCACCTGTGGATTTGTGCCGAGTCTTACCGGCTCGCGGAGGAGCTTGCCCTTCATCGCTTCCCGGCATTGCCTGTCGAGGCCGCTGTCGGTGAGGTAGTCGCGCGCGCCTTGGTTGAGAAGCTGGAGAGCTGGCGGCCGGTGGCGACGCTCAAGGATTGGCCCCGTTGGTCCGAGCTGGGAAACAGATGGGCGGCGGAAATCGAAGATGCGGCGAAGGCGGAGAGATTGGATCGCTGGCCCTTCCCCAATGTCTCTGTGACTCTCTCTTCGCAGGAGATCGACGATCTAATTTCAATAGTCGGTTACGCCTTGGAAGGCGGAAGCGAGAGCTTCGATCAACTTGCCGATAGCTCTGTCTATTCGATGACGTGCCGCCTGCATGAGCCGCCTCCCGGCAAAGTGATTGCCGGGCCGTGGGGAAGGAGTTCCGCCGCAAACTGAACAGCGAAGAGTCGATGAATACGCCGCCGATCGGAACGCTCCTTGACGTGGGACTGCGCTTTCCAATGTGGTGCCCTATCCATAATTTCACTTTTTGGGAAAGGTTCGTTTCCCGCTGGCCCTGGTTCGACCCGGATACGGCGCACCTAGTAGTTTGCTCCCTGACTCAAGATCACGAGGTGATGGGCTGGCACGTCGCGGGGACCGGGCCTAGGTGCGGAACGCGGCCCCGCTGGTCGGAGGTGTTCCGCCCCGCTCTGCAGTTGGAGCCGGTGAACCTCCTCTTGCTTCACAACAACCCGACGGGAAGCCTACGCCCTTCCGTCGAGAATCTGAGGATGACGAGTGGCGCCCTCGCCGCCGCTGGGGAGTTTGGCCTTGAGGTGGTCGATCACATCCTTTTCGGCAATGGTTCCCTGAGCCTCCGATGGTACGTCGAGAAAGGAATCGGGATTGAAACCGCGGACGAACGATCAGAGGCGGACAAGCTCAGGACCGCGTGGCACCGCCAGCGGGAGCGAGAAGAGGCCAACGGCGAGTGATCCGTCGTCGTCGCCCTGGTGACCGGTCCCGATCACCACCGGGAAGCCCGTCGAG
>CALGOH010000285.1 GCA_937957985.1 uncultured Verrucomicrobiae bacterium | reverse complement strand
CTCCTGCACGTTGCTGGCAGGCTTCCAGTCGGCACACGGCCGCCCGGAGCAAGGGGTCGCCGTCGAATTGAACTTCGTGGCCTGGGGCGACTCGATTGAAGGCCTGTCGCTCCAGTCGGGTGAAAAGCGTCGGGCCTTCACTGCCGAATCATTTTCCTACTCGGACGCGATCACCTACCGGGGGCCGAAGATCGTTGAGATTTTCCAAACGTCGGTCGCGGGCGAGAACCGGGACGTAGCCTACGTTCTGGATGACGGCACCACGTTGGACGCCACGCCACGGCCACCTGCCCGCCAGGCGCGGCATCCCGCCGCGGATGATCCGCAGCCGACGGATGCCGGATCGCCGGCACCGAAGTCGGGGCTGGTCCTGGAACTGGAGAACCGACGCAAGGAGCATCCCGATCTGGTTGCTCTGGCGCGCATTCCGAGCGGATGCACCCGGGCTACCATCCTGCTGGCACCCGCTTCCGATGGCAGCTATCAGTCGCATGTAATCAATGATGATCCCTTGAAGCTGCCACCGGGCCAGCTGCGCATCCAGAACCTGAGCTCGGTCACCATAGCGGTCATCTCACCGCCTTCGAGAAAGCCCCGCCAGATCAAGCGCAATCAGCAGCTCACGGTGCCCGCAACGGACGGACATGTCATTTACGAACTCGCCTACCTTCTCGATGATCAATGGACATACCAAGAGAACAACATTGTGAAGGTCCGCCCGAACGAACAAACGCAGATGCTTGTGCTTCAAAGCGACAATGACTTCTTCGTCTCCTCGGGTGGGTCCACCGGGGGCTTTCTCCAGAACGTCATCCTGCGCAGGACGCCTTGATGAAAAGTTTCCCTCAAGCGCTTGGACAATGGAAATTCCCAGAAATCTGTCGGACTCTCATCGAGCTGCCGGGTGATAAGAGCTCCCAGTCCGATGAACCCACGCTTCGCGAAGGGTTCCTTCGGACTCCGATAGCTGAATCGCGACTTCCAGCTACTCAATCTCGGCAATGCCTCGCTGGACGAAGCCCAACGCATCGGTCGATCACAACGAGACTTTCGCCCCCCGGAGCAGATCCGCGAGCACCTGCGCGCCGACATCGACTAACGGCTGACCCTTGTCGCGATCGAGCAGGTGCCGCCTACGCATGCGGAACCGGTTTGTGCTGGGTTGGCCATGCACCGCCTCCCGATTCCAGGGCGTGCCCCTCCAAGATTCGCCACTGGCGAATGATCCACTTGATGCCCAAGAGGCTCGTGAGGTAAACAATAACGTAACAGGGATTATCGTAGTCTGGAGCAACCCCTTGGGGCGGAACGGTACCCGAGCAGCTTCCAAAAGCAGAGAGTCGATCAATTCAATCCTATCCGAACCAAGAACCCAACCCATGAACGGTTTTCTACGTACAATTTGCCATCGAGATTGCATGCTCGGTGCGGGCTTTGTCCTGTGTGCGGCGGGCACGCTGAGCGCGGCACCGGAGGCGCTGCTGAACGGCACCATCAACACGGGAGAGTGGGGCTTCACGACCTTCCTCGACCAGACCGAGGTCGGCAGCCGGGCGTGGTCGTTCCGCAACGACACCGACCCGCTGGCACCCATCAATACCGGCGGGATCCTCTCGAACGTCACCCCGGCGGCGGTCACCACCACCGGCGGCTCGGACCTGACCATCTCGGGTGCGGGTTTTGCAGGCATCAGCGGATTCGACTGGGGTGCCACCTTCACCGACCGGGCGGCGAGGAACGCCATGGCGAACGGAGCCGGATTTTTCGGGGAGTTTTCGATCACCATCGACCCGGCCATCCTGGTCAGCGGCACCACCTATCATGTGGAAATCCTGGCCTTCGCGGGATTCGCGGGGGATCGCCGTTTCAACGTGTCGGCCAACGGCGTCGATCGGGTGACCGACTGGACGATCTTCAACGCCACTCCTTACAACCAGGTGCTGGAGTTCGACGTGGTGGCCGACGCGGGGGGCATCGTCCTGAACATCGCGCCGGGATCCCCGGAGGCCGGGGTGGACACCAATCCGTACATTCACGCCCTTGCGATCACCCCGATTCCCTTGGACAGCGACTCGGATGGGCTTCCCGACTATTTTGAGCAGTTGATCATCGATGCCGATCCCGGCGATGCCATCACGAGCTTCGCTGACGTCCTTCCCGAAGACGACTTCGACAACGACGCCTCGACGAATCTGCAGGAGTTCCAGCGCGGCACGAGCCCGGTCGATGATGACACCGACGCTGACGGACTGCTCGACGGCTACGAGATCGGGACCGCCTGGGTGAATGTCACCTCCACCGGCACCGACCCCTTGAATCCCGACACGGACGGCGACGGGCTGGGCGACGGAATCGAGAACCCCGACCTGCCGTACGTGGACGAGAACCAACCGGGGACCGATCCGACGCTTGAGGACACCGACAACGACCTCCTGAAAGACGGCTGGGAGGTCGCCCATCAGCTGGACCCCACCGATGCCAGCGGAAACAACGGCACCTTGGGGGATCCGGACGGAGACTTGCTCGAGAACTATCTTGAGCAAGATCTCGGCACCGATCCTCGGGATCCCGATACCGACAACGACGGACTTGTGGACGGAGTCGAGACCAATTTCGGATACGACTCGTACTTGAGTCCGTCCGACACCGGCACCGATCCCTTGAATCCCGATACGGACGGAGACGGTCTCCTCGACGGTGTGGAGGTTCCCGGCCTGCCGTTCGTCGATGCCACTCAACCCGGCACCGATCCCACCATGGCGGACACCGACATGGATGGCTTCGGCGACCTCACGGAAATCGGAGCGGGCCACGATCCGACCGACATCGACGACTACCCCGCGACCCCGATCGTGGTGTCGAGATGGAGCTTCGAAGACAATCTTGACGACACCGCCGTTGCGGGCTCCACCGCCGACCACCTGACTGACAATGCCGGCGGAGTCGGCTACGTGCCCGGTCTTGTCGGCAACGCGGTGGCCATCACCTCCGGCAGCCTGACCGCCGCCAGTTCGGCCGACCTTCACCTTAGCGGAAGCTGGACGATGGAGGCCTATATCTGGCGAGACCTCGGCAACCTCCAGACCGACGAGTGGGAGCGCTTTTGGACGAAGTGGAGTCCGACTGGAGGCGAATACCACTGGTCGATTCGTGGCAACAGCAGTGCATCGGTTCCGGATGGGCTCGATCTCTTCGCCAACGACGCGCAGGTCATCAACCACGAATTCACGACCCGGACGCTTCCATTCGAGCAGTGGGTGCATGTGGCCTTGGTGGGAGATTCCGTCGCGGGGACGATCCGCGCTTATGTCAACGGGATCGATGTCGGGGGGGCTCCGTATGTCGAGATCACGCCCGGCCCGTTGCCGATGAACTTTGGAAATTTCGACAGCTACGGGCCCTCGCAGTTCTCCGGCTACATCGACGAGGCGCTGATCCACGAAGGCGCGGTGGACCAGGTATACCTCCAGGCACGCGCCAGCCTGGTCCCGGTGACAAACGATTATGCCGCGTGGATCGATGGCTTTTCATTCGGCCCGGGAGCAGACAAGACGCCGACCGGTGATCCGGATTGGGACGGATTGGCCAACGGGGTGGAAATGGTGGTCGGGGGAAATCCTGCCGGCGGCGTAGATGTGAAGCTGCTGCCACGGCTCGAATTGGTCACCGCAGACCTGGGTGATGGGGTTACCGAATACTTCCTCTTCACCTACCGACGGTCGGACGAGTCGCTTGCGGCAGGCGTGACCGCCGTTTGTCAAACCAATACCGGCCTGACCGGCCTGTGGGAGGAGGCGGTGGATGGCGTGGATGGGGTGATCGTGCTTGTGGATGACAACTTTGCTTGGGCGGATCCGGTTGCCCCGGATACCGACCGTGTCCGGGTTTACATCCCGCGCGGCGGCCAAGCCAAGTTGTTCGGGCGCCTTAGAGTGACGGTTCCCTGATTGATTCCCTCCTCCCACGATTCTCAATCAGGAGGCCTGCGTCTAGAGCAATTCGCAACTCAGGAAATCCGAAATAGTTGGCGAACCAGTTGCCAATAATGCACCGTTTTCCCGGAATTTGGCGGTCTGGCTCGGACAAACTCGGAATCGGCATCAAGAGCGATCCCTCTCGTACACAACTGATTTTCAGTGCAATTACCGAGAAAAGAAGTGGTCGGGGCGGCCAGATTGCC
>CALGOH010000284.1 GCA_937957985.1 uncultured Verrucomicrobiae bacterium | reverse complement strand
CTACAGAGATCAGATGGGTATCTTTATCTACTGGGTTAATGACGATATTGTTGCTCCTGTGAACATCACTTCACAGGCAGCTTCCTCTAGTCTATCGATGCCCTTGGCCGAACTTGGTGGACCAAATTTTAAGTATGGTGATAAAGAATTGGCTGTCATCGATCCGTTGGCGCACTCTGCAAATTTCGAATTCACTACCGATTCAAACGGTGATGTTTTATCATATTTGTCAAAAGGTTTTCAAGACCAACGACAAGCAAACTACACCGAACTTGCAGATTTTATTCGAGCTCGGTTCACGAGCAGGGATGTGTTGAGGGTTCCTCAGACTTCAGGGTATGTGAATTACTGGCCCTCAAGTCAGAATGCTGTATGGGGTGAAAAAGGGCTTAGGTTACAGGCTGCTGCGATCGCGGAGGAGGGGGGTGATTTCCTTGAGGTTGTCAGCTACGCTTTAGCGCATGAGATTGCACACTTGCTCATTCCATCAGAGGACGGCCATGCTGGCGGAGGTTCGCCTTCCGCATTAATGTCGGAATCTTATAGTCCGATCAATAGAATATCGGAGATAAGTGTGACAAGCGACGATGCGGTTCTTATTGATCTTAATGCGAGGAGATCCGTGCAATGAGCGTAAACACCGTCCTTTTAGTGGTAATCGCTACCTGTAGTTATGCCGTGCCAAATGTGTTGGGGCATAGTGCCGAGCAGCATAAGCTAGAGCTAGAAAATCGGAGGTTTGAAGGTGATGTTGTAGAGGGTGGTGTTCAATTCAAAATATCAGTTCCATACACAGTATTGTTTAAGGATGAAATTCCTAGAGTAGTTTATGGGTTCAGAAACACGAGTGAACAGCCCTATAATGTGGGACGTCAGTTTCTGGGGTTCGAGGAACGCGAATCTTACGATCCAAACCCCCAATCCAGGCTCTGGCTTCAATTTTCGGATGGTAAAAACCTTAGGGTAGATACGAATGATCAGGTGGGTAGGGATTGGCAAGCGATCAAGGACGGTTTTGATGAGCGAGATCTATTGAAGCCCAACGATTCTGCCGTTATGATGGGGGAGTACCGTCAAGGTTTCGACCGTCACTATGAAGATGGGTATGGACGTCTTCGTGCACTCTATCTTGTCGGAGACAAGGAATACATTGCATCTAATTGGATAAGTATAGAAGTATTGAGGGAGGATATCGCTGACGGTGCTGAAATGTTTGAGCTCGATTACGGATCAGAGGTTGGTTACAAGGCTCCAATTTATATCAAGAGTTTAAATGGTGAGCGCTGGTTGTTCATACACAGGAATCGCATTTCAAAGATTCCGAAAGGGGCGACGCCGCGCTTTGAGGTCGATAAAGAGACCGCAGTTTTGTCTGTGTATTTTGACGGTACGGATTACGAGCCGGTGCTGCATAATGTGCGGATGATTAGGACTCTTTCAGGTCCTCGGGAGTTGGTGCCGCATTTGTATGCTGTGGACGATCTGAAGGCTACCTTTCTGCCGCCGGATTTGGAAGGTTCACTTACATCCGATGCTATGGAAGGGCTCAAAGGAGCACCCCAGAAGGATCCAGAATCCCACCTTAAAGGCGAGGAAAGCACGACTGGGAGGGTGCTTTGGGCCTTGCTTTTCGGCGCGGGTTTGTTGGCTCTTTTCATCTTCTTGGCGAAGCGCCCGAAGAATCACAGGTGATGGCCGCTCTGTCGTGGTCGTTTCTGGTACGCAGGTTTTTGGGAGACGGCTTTCGTTGACAAGGCCTCGCGGGCGTCCGAGTTTTTCAGAAACGCATGTGGACGCCCGAGGACACGTATGCGATCGCGCGCATCGACCTCCCGGACGCCAGCACCCATGGCTGGCAGGTCCGGATCCAGCGGCGCGGGCGCAAGTACGGCAAGTTCTTCGCCGACCGGCTGCATGGCAGCGAGCGGGAATCATACCGGATGGCGCGGGCGTGGCGCAACGCGCTGGTCCAGCGCCTGGACGAACGCGAGGCGGGGCCGCGGGTGTGCCTGAAGTCCGCGCGCAACTCGTCGGGGGTGGTGGGGGTGTCGAAGGTGGCGGTCTCGGCGAGCAACGGGGAGACGTATTATTTCTGGCAGGCGACCTGGTGTCCGGAGCCGGGCCAGCGGCGCTGTGTGAAGTTCTCGATCCGCCGCCACGGCGATCGCGGGGCGTTCCGCCTCGCCGTCGAGGCGCGGCGCGAGGGGGTGCGGGGATGACGATCCAGGGCGAACAAGCCCGGGAAGGAAGCGACGCGCTGGGGAACGCAGGAAGCATGATGGACCTGATGGTCGGGATAAATGGGATCTTTCGTGGTTTTCCGTTTCTCCTCCCAGACTGCCACTGCGATCAGCGGACTTTCTTGTCCGAATCCCATCGTGTTCATCCTGTAGATCCCACTCATCAAGCAACCCCTTCCTCACTGGCTTGATCACCTTGGATGACGACCCGTTCGTTTCGGCTTGGAAATCCCCGTGAGAGGTTCTGAATCGGGACATGTTCAGCGCCAGCAAGCTCACGGAAGAACAGAAGCAGTCGCTCCAGCAATGGGCGTCCGAAGGAGCGTCGATCGCCGACTTGCAGCGCAAGCTGAAGGAGGATTACGACCTGACGATCACCTACATGGACGCGCGGTTCATGGTGCTCGACCTCGGGATCTCGATCAAGGAGGAGCCGAAGGAGGAGGACAGGCCTGCGGAGGAAACGCCCGTCGATACGGTGCCGGAAGCCACCGGCGGGGTGAGCGTGAGCATGGACAGCGTCGCCGTGCCGGGAGCGCTGGTCAGCGGCAAGGTGACCTTTTCCGACGGCGAGGGCGCGGTGTGGATGATCGACCAGATGGGCCGCCCCGCGCTCGATCCCGACACGCCGGGATACCGGCCGAGCCAGGAGGACATCGAGGCCTTCCAGAAGCAGCTCAGCGAGCTGATGCGCAAGCAGGGGATGTGAAGCCGCGGGGTGGAGTGGCGCTCTCCGGAGCGCCATGCGCGGGGTGGGTGGCCTCCGGACGCCCCGGGGAGGCCGGAAGGCCTCTGTCCCGGCTCATGGCGCCCGGGAGCGCGCCACTCCCTACGAGAACCATCGCACGCCCGCCTTGAAGAGGGGCTGGTGCTTGTTGCCGGGGATGTTCCTCGCGACGTGGGTGCCGCGGCGTTCTGTGTGACCCATTTTTCCGAGGATCCGACCACAGGGGCTGGTGATGCCTTCGATGGCGGCCATGGACCCGTTCGGGTTGTGGGCGATGTCCATCGAGGGATTGCCGTCGGCGTCGCAGTACTGCGTGGCGATCTGGCCGTTGGCGGCGAGTTGCCCGATGGTGGCGGTGTCGGCGATGAATTTTCCCTCGCCGTGGGAAACGGGGACGGTGTGGAGGTCGCCGGGTTCGCAGTCGGCGAACCACGGCGACATCGTCGAGGCGATCCGGGTCCGGACGTAGCAGGACACGTGACGACCGATGTCGTTATGGAAGAGCGTCGGTGACGAGGGATCGGGCTCGCGGATCTCACCGTAGGGGACGAGGCCGGTCTTGATGAGAGCCTGGAAGCCGTTGCAGATGCCCAGAATGAGGCCGTCGCGGTTCTTGAGCAGGTCCATGACGGCGTCGGCCACGCGCGGGCTGCGCAGGACGGCGGTGATGAACTTGGCCGAACCGTCGGGTTCGTCGCCGGCGCTGAAGCCGCCGGGAAGGAACAGGATCTGGGACTCGCGGATCTTTGCTGCCAGCGCGGCGAGGGACTCCTCGAGGTGGTCCGGCGTGAGGTTGCGGAAGACGAGGATCTCGCTGTCGGCTCCGGCTTCGCGGAAGGCCTTGGCGGAATCGTATTCGGAGTTGGTCCCGGGGAAGGCGGGGATGACGACCTTCGGAGTGCCGAGTGCCGAGTGAGAAGTGCGAAGTGTCCTCGGGGCGGACGTGACCGGAAGATCGACGGGTATCGAGGAGGCGGGAGTATCTTCGGGCTTGGTCGGATAGACGGGCTCGAGGGTGCCGGTCCAGGCGGCGAGGAGGTCGTCGAGATCGTGGGATTGGTCGCCGAGGTGGAGGATGGGTTCGGCGGTGACGGTGCCGATCTCGATGGCGCCGAGGGAGGGGTGGAGGGGGTCGGCGTGCTCGATGAGGAAGGCTGACGGGCGGGGCCGGAACGCACCGTTTTGGTTCATGACCGGGACGGTCATGCCACTGGCAGGTTCGGCGCTCCGGAAACCGAGGTGGTTGCCGAAGCAGCAGACGGCGAGGGCGTGGGCGAGGCCGGGGGCGCCGACGTGCTTCATCGAGAGAATCGCGCCGGACTGGTTGAGGCCGGCGAGCTTGGTGGCGGTGGCGCGGATCGCGTCGTAGTCGGGCAAGCCCTCGTCGGTGGACGGGATCTCGAGGAGGCTGACGGTCGAGCCGGCCCGCTTGAACTCGGGCGAGAGGGCGAGGCTGGCCTTGCCGGGAGCGAGGGCGAAGGAGACGAGAGTCGGCGGAACGTCGAGGTCGTTGAAGGAGCCGGACATGCTGTCCTTGCCGCCGATCGCCGCGAGGCGGAGGCCGTGCTGGGCGTCGAAGGCACCGAGCAGCGAGGCAAAGGGCAGGCCCCAGCGGGATGGGTCGGTGCCGAGTTTGGGGAAATATTCCTGAAGGGTGAGGCGAACGTCGGCGAGACGGGCGCCGGCGGCGACGCACCTGAGGACGGACTCGGTGACCGCCCAGGCCGCGCCGTGGAAGGGGGAGTCGGAACTACGATAGGGATCGTAGGACCAGCTCATGTAGGTGCAGGCGTCGGTGTCGCCTTCCAGGAGAGGTAGCTTGGCGACCATCGCGTCGGGTGGGGTGAGCTGCCGCTCGCCGCCGAAGGGCCACAAGACGGTGCCGGCGCCGACCGAACCATCGAACATCTCGCCGAGGCCCTTTTGGGAGCAGTGGTTGAGCTGGGCCAGATGGGAGGGGAGGTCGCGGCGGGCCGCCGCGTCCACGGCCCCTCCTTCGCCAAGGCTTCGGCGCGCAGGCTGCGGCGGGCCGCCGCAGCCACGGACGTGGATTCGGGCGCTTTGCTGGACGCCGTTGGTGTCGAGGAAGGCGCGGGAGAGGTCGACGATGAGCTTGCCGCGCCAGGTCATGCGCAGGCGGCCGTGGTCGGCGACCCTGGCGACCGGCGTGCATTCGAGGTTCTCGGCATCGGAGGCGGCGATGAAGAAGTCGACATCGGCGGGATCGATGCAGACGGCCATGCGCTCCTGCGACTCGGAAATGGCGAGCTCGGTGCCGTCGAGACCGTCGTATTTCTTGGTGACGGCATCGAGGTCGATGTCGAGTGACGGCGCGATCTCACCGATGGCGACCGACACGCCACCGGCGCCGAAGTCGTTGCAGACCTTGATCTTGCGGGCGAGTTCGGCGTTGCGGAAAAGGCGCTGGATCTTGCGCTCGGTGGGGGCGTCGCCCTTCTGCACCTCGGCCGAGTTCTCCAACGCGGAGTCGTCGTGCTCCTTGGACGAACCGGTGGCGCCGCCGACGCCGTCGCGTCCGGTGCGTCCGCCGATGAGCAGGATGAGGTCGCCTTTCGCCGGCGATCCGCGAAAGACATTTTCCCGTGGCGCGGCGGCGACCACGGCGCCGATCTCCATCCGCTTGGCGAGGTAGCCGGGATGATAGACCTCGGAGACCATGCCGGTGGCGAGGCCGATCTGGTTGCCGTAGGAGGCGTAGCCCTCGGCGGCGATCTGGCAGATCTTCCGCTGCGGAAGCTTGCCGGGCAGGGTTTCGGAAAAGGGGGCGAGCGGGTCGGCCGCGCCGGTGACCCGCATCGCCTGATAGACGTAGGAGCGGCCCGAGAGCGGATCGCGGATGCAGCCGCCGAGGCAGGTGGCCGCGCCGCCGAAGGGCTCGATCTCGGTCGGGTGGTTGTGGGTCTCGTTCTTGAACTGCACGAGCCACTCCTCGGGCTCGCGACCATCGATGACGACCGGGACGATGATGGAGGCGGCGTTGATCTCTTCGGACTCCTCGAGATTGTCGAGTTCGCCCGAAGCACGGAGCTCGCGCATGCCGCAGAGGGCGATGTCCATGAGGGTGACCGGCTTGTCGGTGCGGCCGAGGCTTTCGCGGACCTCGAGGTAGCTCTTCCAGGCCCGCTGGATCGGTCCGGTGCCCTCGTCGAAGGTGACGTCCTCGATCCGGGTGAGGAAGGTGGTGTGGCGGCAATGGTCGGACCAGTAGGTGTCGAGCATCCGGATCTCGGTGATCGACGGGTCGCGCTTTTCCTCGTCGCGGAAATGGCGCTGGCAGAAGGCGACGTCCTCGGCGGACATGGCGAGGCCGAGTGCGGCGCGGATCTCGTCGGGTTCGCGGCTGCCGAAATCGGCGAGTATTTCGACGTCCGGCGGAGGCGGGCTGGGGTGGTCGAGCGTGTCCGGCGTCTCCATCGACGCCTCGTGGGAATCGACGGCGTTGATGACGTAGTGTTTGACCGCCTGGACGTCGGCGTCGGAAAGCGCGCCTTCGAGGAGGATCACCCGGGCCGAGGCGACGGCGGGGCGTTCCTTGCCGGTGAGGATCTGGATGCACTGGGCGGCGGAGTCGGCGCGTTGGTCGAACTGGCCGGGAAGGTACTCGACGGCGAAGGCGCTGACACCGTCGGGGATCGCGAGATCGGGGGTCGAAACGTCGGTCTGCGGTTCGGAGAGGACGTTGCGGACGGCGAGGTCGAACTCCGCGTCGTCGAGCCCCTCGAGATCGTAGCGCTGGACGAGTCGCAGGCCGGCGAGGCGGTCGAGTTCCAGCGACTCGCGGAGTTCGCGCAGGAGGTGGCGGGCTTCGTTGGCGAACTCGGGCTTCTTTTCGACGAAAACGCGGTGCATCGGAAAGCCGGGGAGCGTAGCGGATCGACGCGCGAGGGCAAGGCGCGCGCGTTTCTTTGCCCTGATGTCCGCCGCGAGCGCCCTTATTTCGGCGAGAAATGGGAGGCGCTGCCGGCGTCGATGCAGCCGTTGATCCACTCGATCAGGGCGGCGGCCTCCTCGCTTTCGCGGCGCAGGGACTCCAGGGCGGACCAGTCGATGTGGTCGCGGTAGCGCGGCGCGGCGATGCGGTCGAAGTGGATCCGCTCCATCAGGGCCTCGGTCTCCTTCGGGTGGGCGTTGAGGATGTTGGCGGCGCGCGGGAGGTCGTCGAGCGCCTCGATGCCGATGCCGAAGGAGCTGACGCCGACGCCGAAGGCGGCGTTGAGGGCGCGGAGGCCGTCGGCCAGCGCCTCGTCCTTGATCGGCGTGGCGTAGATCAGTTCGCCGCCCTGGGTCCACATCGCCGACGAGACGGCCTGGAAGAAATCCTCGCGGAAGCCGTGCAGCGAGGCCTGGATCCGCAGCCGGGTCGAGCAGAGGCGGAAGGGCGGCAGGCCGAGCCGCTGCTTGAGGGCGAGCATGCGGGAATCGAGCGCCATTTCGGTATCGGAGTCCTCGTCGCCGGTCTGCCAGTCGACGACGACCAGTTCGGGAAACTTCCAGAGGTTGCCCAGCGGCGCGCCGGCGGCGAAGGCGTGGCGGAACTCGAAGGGGAAGCGCCCGTTGAGCTCGCTGAAGCGGCGAACGATGGCGCGGAACTTCTTGACCCGCTCCAGGGCGTGGTCGACCGCCTCGCGGTTCTCCGAGAGGTCGTCCAGCCGGCCCTGGCTGAGGGCGAGCAGTTCCTGGGCGCCGGAAAGGGCGGGCACCGGCGCGGTGCGGCGGTAGTAGCCCTGGCCCTTCTCGACCTTGGCGATCGGCGAGGCCGGATCGCAGGACATGATCGAGAAATGGTAGCGCAGCGAGGCGTCGGAGTAGTTGCCCTTGAGCTGCAGCCGGGCGAGGCGGATCAGTTCGGTGCCTTTGATCGCTTCGGAAGGGTTGCTGGGGAGCAGGGCGGGGAGCAGTTCCGAAAGCTGGGTGCGCAGACTCATGGGCGTCGTGGGGAGGTTGACGGAATCGTCGCCGAGAATCCAACGGAGCCGCCCGTTTCCCGGCAAGCTCCAATGCGGAAAATTGGAAAATTTGATGGGTGCCGGGGCACGGAAATTTTGAAGGAGGAGGGATGCTTGCGCGTCGGAGGGGGAGAAGCGATGATGACGACGATGATGAAACGATGGATTTCGAGGATGCTGGTGGCGGTGCTGCTGACCGCCCCGGCGTGGGCGCAGGATGCCGAGCAGTTGATGGAGAGGGCGAGGATCGGCGCGACCCTGCAGCATGCGGATCTGAGGGGTGAGTTGGAAGACACCGACGTCGCGCTTTTTTTGAAGGGGAAGAACATCCAGTTCCAGTTTCTCGAGAACGGGAAGTGGGTGCCGTTCCACCTCAAGCTCGGTGACGACCAGTTCGACCTGTTCGAGTGGAAGGGCGGCAAGAGCGTTCCGTTTCCCCCGGCGAAGCTCAGCCAGCCGATCGCGGGAAGCGACCTGACCTACGAGGACCTGTCGTTCCGTTTCCTGTACTGGCCGAATCCGAAGCTGGAAGGCGAGGAACGGGTCAATGGATTCAACTGCTGGAAGATCCGGGTGAACAATCCCGGGAGCAAGGGGGCCTACGCGGCGGTCTATGTGTGGATCCACAAGGAGTTCGGCGCCTTCATGAAGATCGAGGGCTTCGACCGCAGCGGGAAAAGACTGAAGCGCTTCGAGGTGCGGGAGACCCAAAGCGTCCCCGGCGGCGGCCACACGCTCAAGAGGATGGAGGTCGCGACCATGAACGGCGACAAGACGATCGGTCGCAGCACGCTCAAGTTCGAGAAGCCGGAGCGGACGGTGCCGGCGCCGAGGTGACGGATGGGGAGCGCGGCTTTGCAAGCCGCATCATCCGGTCGGGCCTGGGTTCAAGCGGCTTGCAAAGCCGCGCTCCTGATTCAGCGCAGCAGCTTGATCGCGAGGATGCCGCCGATCAGGAGCACGCCGAAGGCCACGAAGCACCATTCGAGGTTCTTCTCGATGAAGGGGCGGAAGCGGTGGCCGAACCAGCGGACCACCGCGGCGACGACGATGAAACGGAAGCCGCGACCGATGATCGAGGCGCCGATCAGCACGGGCAGGCTGTAGTTCATCATGCCCGAAAAGACCGTGAAGACCTTGTAGGGAATGGGTGTGATGGCGGCGAGCAGGATGCCCCAGAAGCCGTAAGCGGCATACCAGACCTCGATCTTCTCCCGGGTGTGGCCGTCGTTGTCGAAGAGGTTCATCAGCGGGATGGCCACCGGTTCGCGCAGGCCCCAGCCGATGTACCAGCCGGCGATGCCGCCGAGCACCGAGCCGGCGGTGCAGATGAGGGCGTACCGGAGCCATTTCTCCCTCGCGCCGAAGCACAGGGCGAGCAGCAGGACGTCCGGCGGGATGGGAAAGAAGGACGACTCGGCGAAGGCGATGAGGAACAGCGCCCAGGTCCCGCCGGGGCGGTCGGCCCACGAGATGGTCCAGTTGTAGAGGCGGCGGATGATGCCGTCTTTCTTCTCGGTGTCGGCTTTGGGAAGGGCGTCCATGAGGGCGCGCGAGGTCTAGGGGGCGGATCGGCGTTTGCCGATGTTTTTTCGTCAGGAGGTGGGGGTGCCTCGTCCCACGATTCTTGCGGGCTGCCACTCTCTGGTAGCTGGCTCTCGGGAGAAGGTTGCCGGGTGGGTTGCGGGACGGGGGCGTCCCGCCTCCTATTCCACCTCGGGGCGGGGATCGCGCTCCAGCAGTTCGCGCAGCGCCTCGGCGGCCGGTTTGTCCTGATAGAGCACCGCGTAGACGCTGTCGAGGATGGGCGTGCGGACGCCGACCTTGCGGGCCGCCTCGTGGATCGAGAGCGTGTTGGGCACGCCTTCGGCCACCATTCCCAGCGAGTCGACGGCTTCCTTGAGGGTCTTGCCGGAGCCGATGGCGTGGCCGACACGGTGGTTGCGCGAGTGTTCCGAGAAACAGGTCACGATCAGGTCGCCGACGCCCGACAGGCCGACGAATGTCTCCTTCTCGCCGCCCAGCGCGGTGCCGAGCCTCACCATCTCGGCCAGCGCCCGGGTGACCAGCGCGGCCACGGCGTTGTCGCCGACGCCGATGCCGTGGGCCATGCCGGCGGCCAGGGCGTAGACGTTCTTGACCGCGCCGCCGAGTTCGATGCCGGCGACGTCGTGGGTGGTGTAGGTCCGGAAGTGGGGGAGCGTGAAAAGCTCCTGCAGCGACTTTGCCAGCGCTTCGTCCTCGGAGCCGACCACGGCGCAGGTGATCAGGTCCTTGGCGATCTCCTCGGCGTGATTCGGCCCGGTCAGGATGCCGATCGGGTTCTCGGGAAACACGTCGCGCAGGATCTGGCTCATGCGTTCGCCGGTGTTGCGTTCGATGCCTTTGGCGCAGGAAAGCAGCGGCGTGGTGGCGGGCAGGCCGAGGGTGGCGAGTTCCTTCGCGACCGGGCGGATGGCGCTGGTGGGGACGGCGAAGATCACCAGCGGCTGGTCGAGCGCCTCGCGCGGGTCGCCGGTGGCGCGGATGTGGTGCGGCAGGTCGATGTCGCTGAGGTATTTCGGATTCCGGTGGTCGCGGTTGATGCCCTCGACGACATCCGCCTCCACCGAGACCAGCAGGACCGGATCGAGTTTGGGCGCGAGCAGTTTGGCGAGCGAGGTGCCGAGCGATCCGGCTCCGAGAATGGCGGCTTTTTGGAAGGTCATGGTTGGGAAAGGGTTCGCGGTTTCGCCGAGCTCACTTCTTCTTGCGTGTGAAGCGGTGTTCGGTTCCTTCGCGGAGTCGTTGGATGTTGGTCCGGTGTTTCCAGATGGCGAGGATCGAGATGAGGAGTGTGAAAATGAAGAGCGGCTTGTTCCAGGTGCCGTCCTGAAGCTTTCCATGGTGCGACGACCCCCAGAGCATGATCGGCGGAATGGCCGCCGCAGCGACGATGGAGGCGAGGGAGACGTAGCGGGAGATCAGGAAGGTGATCGCCCAGATGAGCACGAGGATGATGACCGCGAAGGGCATCAGCGCGATCAGCACGCCGGCCGAGGTGGCGATGCCCTTGCCGCCCTTGAAGCCGACCCACGGCGAGTAGTTGTGTCCGAGGATCGCCAGCAGACCGGTGACGACCTGTAGTGTCTGGGCCTTCCACTGGTCGGCGGCAGGGAAGGCGTGCGCGTAGCCTTCGAGGGAACCGATCGCCATGGGGTTGCCGTTGAGTCCGCCCGAGGCGTCGATGAACCGGATCAGGCTGACACCGAGGAGGGTGGGGATCAGGCCCTTGAGCAGATCGAGGAAGAGGCAGGTGATGCCGTACTGCTTGCCGACGATGCGAAGCACGTTGGTGGCGCCGATGTTTCCGGAGCCGTGGGCGCGGATGTCGATGCCCTTCATCCGGGCGATGATCAGGCCAAAGGGGATCGATCCGAGGAGGAACGCGAGCAGGGGGCAGATCCAGAGCTGCATGCCGGGGCGGGAGTAATCGATGAAGGAGGGCTTGTCAGGCGGAAAGGGAGTGGCGCTTTCCAAGCGCCATACCAGGGCGGGGCGGCTTTCAGCCGCGGGGAGGAGACCGCCGTCAGTGTGGCGAACGTGCCGATGGGGAGTGCGCGCCAAAAGAAGCGGCCGGGAGGCCGCCCAGCCCTGCTATGGCGCTTTCCAAGCGCCACTCCTACAGCTTCCAGTGGTCGGCGACCCAGGGGGTGGGTTTCACGCGGTGGTGCAGCTTCTTCCCGGCGAAGCCCTCGACGGCGTCGTGCGGGTCCGGCTGGCCGTGGAAGACGAGGAACTTCGCGCCCTTGGGCTGACGCGGGGTCATCACGAGGTTCAGCGGAAAGGGCGGGCGGACGTTGAACTTGAAGCTGCGGACCCATTCCTCCGGCCACCAGTAGCGCTCCTTCATGGCGTAGGTGAGGAAGTGCTGTTCGGTGACGAAGATAGAGCGGGTCTCGACCCGCTCATTACCGCGCATGAAGGTCTCGTAGATGTAGTTCGAGCGGCCGGCCTCGAAGCGGAAGATCGACGAATTGCCGATCTCGGGGCGCTTGCGGAGGATCTGCTTCCGGCGCTCCCACCAGTTGTGGATGATGCAGTTCTTCCCCGGCCGGTAGTCGAAGAAGCAGTCGATCGGGTCGAGCACGACCAGGTCGAGGTCGAGGAAAAGCGTGGGCCCTTCGAGGTCGAGGTATCCGTCCTTCGTCAGCATGGGCTTCATGAAGACGTTCGGCCATTTCGAGGTCACCAGGCCTGGATCGGGCAGGAAGTCGCCGATCTCGATCCCGTCGAGCAGGTCGGTGTCGTCATCGGTGATGCAGATGAAGCGGAAGGGCCTCGAAAGGTTCCGCCCGACCGAGCGGAAGAGGATGTTGACGTAGGAGGCGGGGTAGCGGGTGCCCCACTTCATGCAGACGATGTTGACCGGGGAAGGCATGGGGAAAGCTGATCGAGCGATGACCGATAACCAATAACGAATAACCCCTAAACCTTCTGGTCGGAGCTGCGGAGGAGGATGTCGCCGATCTCGACGTGGGGCGGGGTTTCGAGGAGCTGGATGATGCAGCGGGCGACGTCGCCGGGCTGGAGCATCGCCATCGCCTCCTTGGTTTTCTGGAGCGTGTCCTCGCGTCCGCGGAAATAGTGCTCGAGCAGCGGGGTATCGACGAAGCCGGGCGACACGCACCCGACCTGCACGGGCAGGCCCGCGGCCTTGATCTCGAGGCGCATGGCGTCGGTGATTGCCCGCACGGCGAACTTCGTCGGCGCGTAGAAGCCGCCGGTCGGGGGGACGCGGTGGCCGCTCATGGAGGAGACGTTGACGATGCGGCCGCCGGTCTTAGGAAAATGGCGGAGCGCGAGCTGGGAGCAGAGCGTCAGGGCGAAGACGTTGACCCGCCACATCTCCTCCCAGTCCGCCGGGTTGCCGTCGATGATGCGCGAGAGGTAGGCGATGCCGGCGTTGTTCACCAGGGCGTCGATGCGGTCGATCTGGCGGAAGACCTCGAGGATGTCCTCGCGGCGGGTGAGGTCGGCCTCGATCGGGACGATTCCTTCTGCCAGGGCGTCGGGACGGCGCGAGACGCCGATCACCCGGGCGCCGCGGCTCATCAGGCCGGAGGCCGTCGCCCGGCCGATGCCGCTGGAGGCGCCGGTCACGAGGATGGTCTTGTTCACGAGCGAACTCACACCGGGACGCTTTCAGCCCCGGGGTCGTCTTGCAACCCTTTGAAGAGGCCGGGCAGGTCCGGCAGGTCGGCCTGGGTGCGGGCCCGCTGGGCGCGGACGATCTCGCCGTTCCGGTAAAGGAACGCGCCGGGGAGCTGGAGGCCGTCGCCGGCGAGGTGGCCGACGCCGCAGCCCCGGAGCAGCGCGGCGGCGAGCGGCAGCCACACGCGGGGGCCGAAGAGTTCGAGAAAGCCGCCTTTTCCCAGCCCGAAGGCGCGGTAGAGCTCGCACATCGGGTCCGCGATCCGGGCGATGTCGCGGCGGTGGTGGATGTACTGCTTCTCGTCGCCGGGCGAGAGCATGTGCACCAGCACCAGGCGGGCGTCGTGGCGATCGGCCTCGAGTTTAAGGTCCTCCAGCTCGCGCAGGATCTTCCGGGTGAAGGTGCAGCCGAAGTGGCGGAGGAAGACGAGCACGAGGGTGCGCTCCGCCGCGGCCTCGGCGAGGGTCTCGCCGGTCGAGAGCTTGTAGCGCCTGCCGGCCTGCTCGAGCGTGAGCGGCGGCTCGCCCGATGGCGGACGGCCGGCATGCGCCTCGGCGCTGGCCCACAGGATGGCGGCGAAGGGGAACAACCAGATCAGGTCGTCGATCACCACCAGACCGATGATTTCCCGGGGCAGGGGACCCTCCAAAAGCCCGACGACGAGAGTGATGACGACGAAGGCGAACTTGATGAAGCCGATCAGGACGATCGGCCAGTGGCGGATCGGGGCGCGGGCGGCGATGAGGAATCCGATGCCGAAGGCGCATGACAGGAATCCGATCGCGCGCCAGATCAGCGGGTGGTTCGGCCGGGCGCAGCCGATCCAGTCGAAACAGTGGTAGGGCCAGAAGCCGACCCAGAGGGCGAAGAGCAGGTGATAGATCCCGGCGGCCACCAGCAGGCGCGGCATCCACTTCGGGATGCGGCAGGAGCCGGAGGGGCAGTCGATGACCATGGCGGAGGGTAGTCCGCTCCCGGTATCCCGCAAGCGGACATCGCAGCCCGGACCTTGACCGGGCGGGCCGGAGTTTTCATCGTCCGCCGCATGCGCATCCTCACCGGCCTGCAACCGAGCGGCAAACTCCACGTCGGCAACTACTTCGGCGCGATGGAGCCCGCGGTGCGCCTCCAGGAGGAGGGCGAGGCCTTCTACTTCATCGCCAACTACCACGCGATGACCACGGTCCGGAACCCGGACGAGCTGCGCGAGTTCACCCGCGAGCTGGCGGTCGACTTCCTCGCCTGCGGCCTCGACCCCGGGCGCGCGGTCTTCTTCCGCCAGTCCGACGTGCCGGAGGTCAACGAGATGGCCTGGATCCTCTCCACCGTCTGCCCGGTGAGCATGCTGGAAAAGGCGCACTCGTACAAGGACAAGACCGCCAAGGGCATCGCGCCGAACCACGGGCTCTTCGCCTACCCGGTGCTGATGGCGGCGGACATCCTGCTCTACGACTCGAACCTCGTCCCGGTCGGCAAGGACCAGAAGCAGCACCTCGAGATGACCCGCGACCTGGCCGGCAAGATCAACGACGCCTACGGCGAGGGCACGCTGGTGGTGCCGGAGCCGATCATCCGCGACGACGTGGCGTCGGTGCCCGGCCTCGACGGCCAGAAGATGAGCAAGAGCTACCACAACACGCTTCCGCTCTTCGGCGAGGAGAAGCCGTCGAAGAAGCTCATCATGCGCATCGTCACCGACTCGACCCCGGTCGAGGATCCGAAGCCGGTCGACGGCTCGCTGATCCTGCCGCTCTTCAAGCTTTTCGCCAGCGAGGAGGATTACGCGAAAATGGTCGCCGACCACCAAAGCGGCGGTGTCGGCTACGGCGACTTAAAGAAGCGTCTCGCCGAGGCTTACTGGGACTACTTCGCGCCGATGCGGAAGCGCCGGGAGGAACTGCTGGCCGATCCCGGCTACGTCGATTCCGTGCTGGCCGCGGGCGCGGCGAAGGCGCGCGACACCGCAAGCCTCGTCCTCGACCGCGTGCGCAAGGCGGTGGGGTTGGCGTAATTGGGAGATGGGATTGCGGATTCCTTGTCCCCCATTGCCCCGAAGAATTCCTTTGCCAAAGGGCCGGCAGGCCTTCAATCTCCCCCTGTCCGACCGAGGCGGCGGCTGTGCTTGAACAGCTTGCTACGGTTCGGGTTCCCGCCACCCGCCGCGATTGCGGCAGTTCCGTGCGGGGTCACCCTTTCCGGCGTTTCTCCATCGTTCCTTCTCCTTCGCGGGAAAAGCTCATGCGTTCCGCGATCGGGTTCCCACCCTTCCTCATGGCAGGTCACAACAAGTGGTCCAAGGTTAAGCACATCAAGGCCCGTGTCGATGTCGTCCGCGGCAAGGTCTTCAGCAAGTGTGCCCACGAAATCGCCATCGCCGCGCGCGACGGCGGCGGCGACCCGACGATGAATGCCCGGCTGCGCGCGGCGATCGACAACGCCAAGTCGGTCTCGATGCCCAAGGACAAGATCGAGCGGGCGATCAGGAAGGGGACCGGCGAACTCGGCGGCGAGGCGATCCAGGAGACGACCTACGAGGGCTACGGTCCGGAGGGCATCGCCTTCCTGATCGAGGCGGCGACCGACAACCTCAACCGCACCGCGGCCGACATGCGGTCGATCTTCACCAAGGGCGGCGGCAGCGTGGCCGACCCCGGCAGCGTGGCCTATCAGTTCGACCGCAAGGGCGAGATCCGCATCGAGGCCGACGGGATCGGCGAGGAGGCGATCATGGAGGCCGCGATCCTGGCGGGCGCCGACGACGTGAGCCGCGACGAGGAGGAGCACGTGGTGCTCACCGCGCCGGATGCCCTGGCCGCGGCGGCGGATTCGCTCGAGCGGCAGGGTTTCAAACCGAAAACCCGCAAGCTGGTCTCGCTGCCGCAGAACCCGATCGAGGTCAGCGAAGTCGGCCGGGCGCGGCAGGTCATGGACCTCTTCGACAAGCTCGACGACCACCCGGACGTGATCAACGTCTTCACCAATTTCGACGTGACCGACGAGGTGCTCGGTCAACTTGAGGACTGACCCTTTCCCCGATTTTCATGAGCGACGACAGCAAGCGCGAACCCGTGGCCGAGGCGGAGGAATCCGCCGACAAGCCGAAGGCCACGAAGACGGCGAAGAAGGCCGCCCGGAAGACCGCGAAAAAGGCGGCCAGGAAGGTGGCGAAGAAAGCCGCGAAGGAGATCGAGGTGGTTGAGGAGGCTCCCGCGCGCGAACCGAGGAGGGAAGAAAAGGGGGAGGCGCCCGTCGATGACAAGCCGCGGGAAGCCGCGTCTGACGATTCGGGCTCCGATGACGAGGGCCGCGAGGTGAAGTTCGGCAGGGTGCCCGGCGGCGGTCCGGTAAAGCGCGACGACCGCGAGAATCGGGATCATCGAGGAAATCGTGAGGAACGTGAAGACCGCAGGCAGTCCGAGGACGACGATTCGCAGGACGAGGGCGGCGGGAAGCGTCGCCGCCGCCGCCGCCGCAACCGCCGCAACCGTCGGGGCGGGGAAGGTCAGGAGGGCGGCTCGGAAGATTCGGAACAGCGTCCCGCCGTGCTCGAGGGTCCGAAGGTCGAGGTCGATGGTCTGCTGGAACTGGCGCCCAAGGGCTTCGGATTCCTGCGTCAGCCGTCGAAGAAGTTCGAGCAGGCCCGCGACGACGTCTTCGTGTCGCCGGAACTGGTCCGCCGTCACGGCCTGCGGGTCGGGGTCTGGATCAAGGGTCTCAGCCAGGAGGGTCCGCGGGGGCCGCAGTTGGTCGAACTCACCAGCGTCAACGACCTTTCGCCGGACGAGGCCCGCAAGCTTCCGGCCTTCGAGGAACTCAAGGCGATCAACCCGAACAAGCGGATCGCCTTCGAGACGAAACCGGACCGCTACACGACGCGGGTCATCGACCTGATCTCGCCCGTCGGCCGCGGCCAGCGCGGGCTGATCGTTTCGCCGCCGCGGTCGGGCAAGACGACCCTGCTGCTGCACACCGCCGAGGCGGTGCGGGAGCTGCACGACGAGACGCTGCACCCGATGGTGCTGCTGGTGGACGAGCGGCCGGAGGAGGTCACCGAGTTCCGGCGGGCGCTGCCGGATGTGGAAATCTACGCCAGCTCGAACGACGAGCATCCGAGGAACCACACGCGGATCGCCGAGATCGCCATCGAGCGGGCCGAGCGCCTGGTCGAGGGCGGCAAGCACGTCTTCCTGCTTCTGGACTCGATCACCCGCCTGGCCCGCGCCTACAACAACGCCGCCGGTGGCAAGCGGAGCAAGGGCCGCGGCATCGGCTCCGGCGGGGTGATGGTCGGGGCGCTCGAGATCCCGCGTCGCCTCTTCGCGGCGGCCCGGAACACCCGCGAGGCCGGCTCGCTGACCATCCTCGCCACCGCCCTGGTTCAGACCAACAGCCGGGCGGACGACGCGATTTTCCAGGAGTTCAAGGGCACCGGGAACATGGAACTCGTCCTCGACCGGAAGATCGCCGAGAACTACATCTATCCAGCCGTGGACAGCTTCAAGTCCGGCACCCGGCGCG
>CALGOH010000283.1 GCA_937957985.1 uncultured Verrucomicrobiae bacterium | reverse complement strand
TGCGCGGAGTGCGACGACGAGTGCCGCAACGAGAATTTCGGGGAGGAACTGGTGACCCGTCTCGCCGATCGCGACCTCCAGCGGTCGATCGGCAAGGAGGCGTGGGAGCAGCTTGACGAGGATGAGCGCCGTCGCCGCACCTCGGAGATCGAGAAGAACTACTGGAAGGAATTCACCGACCGCGGCATCGACCGGGTGGCGGTGATCTTTCCGCCGGGGGAGGGGTGATTCCGGAGGTGGGACGCCTTCGTCCCACAAGTTCGACGGGGCCTTCCGGGAATGTGTTGGTGCGCGGGACGGGGGCGTCCCGCCTCCAAGAGAAAAGGCGCGCCCCGGGAGGGAGCGCGCCTTTGTGCGAGGATCCTGCCTGTGGCAAATCAGAACTCGGCGGGTGCCTTGGTCCCGCCGGCGGCCTGTTCACCGGTGAGTTCCACCGGCTTGTAGCCACCGCGCGATTTGAAGTAGAAGTGCATGCCGATGTAGAAGGCCAGCATGATGGCCGGGAAGATCGTGATCTTCGCGAGCGCGCCCTGCTTGGCCCGCTTGGCGGTCTGGTGGACCTGGGCGGCCTGCTCTTCGGGAAGCTCGGCGACCTTGTCCTCCTTCACGGCCTCATACTGGCCGAGGACGTATTCCTCGGTGCTCGAGACCTTCTCGTAGACGCCCGGGAGTTTTTCCTCGATCGATGCCTGCGCCGACTTCTCCTGCATCGCGCCGATGATCGGACCGCCGAGAATGCCGACCGACAGCATGCCGATGCCGGCGATGGCGTTGAGCGTGAGCGCTCCGCCCTTCGGGAACTGCTCGGCGACGACACCGAGGGTGGTCGGCCAGAAGAAGGTCTTGCCGATGCCGTAGAGCGTGGCGGCGGCGAAGATGATCACGAGGCCCTTCGACACCGAAAGGGCGAAGAGGCCGGCGATGGCCAGGACGGCCGAGACCATCAGGAGACCCAGCGGATTGATCCGGTGGACGATGCTGCCGGCGAAGAAGCGGAGCACCATCATGATCGCGGAGGTGTAGATCAGCACCCACAGGGGATTCTGTCCGGCTTCCTTGAGCGGCTCTTCCATGATGCCCGTGATGGCGCCGTCGGTGCCGAGCTCGGTGGTGGCGAGCGGCAGCATGACCACGCAGAGCAGGATCATCATCGGACGGCCGAGCGAGCGGCAGTAGAGGCCGTAGCCGATGACCGAGACGGCGATGAGGCCGATGGTGACGGCGGGGCCCCAGCCGAAGACGAGGCCGAGTTGCTTGAAGACGAGGGCCGCGGCGATGAAGGCGCCGAGGATGCCGAATTCGGCGAGCATTTCGCGGTAGGTGACGCCCGAGGCGACCCGCTCGTTGACCGGGAACTTCGCCTTGAAGAGCATGATGAGGTAGATGACCGCCGGAAGGGCGATGATGTAGATCAGCACGCGCCAGTCCTCGGCCGCGTAGTTGCCGAGCAGGATGGTGATGATGCCGCCGAAGACGAGGCCGCCGGGCCAGCCGGCGTGGAGGATGTTGAGCCACTTGGTCTTCTCCTTGTTGAAGAGGGTGGCGACGACCGGGTTGATGAAGGCCTCGACGGTGCCGTTGCCGAGCGCGCAGATGACCGAGCCGGCGTAGAGCAGGTTGTAGGCGTTGGCCCGGGCGGCATCGAGCGCCTCGCCGGTGAGTTCCTCACCGCCGGGATTCACCACACCGTACGCGCGCAGCGCGAGCACCGCGTAGAGGGCGTAGCAGACGAAGCTGAAGATCATCGCCACCCGGTAGCCGATCTTGTCGATGATCAGGCTGAAGAGGATGATCGAGATCGCGAACGGCCAGATGCCGGCGCCGAAGAGTTCCTGGCCCTGGACCTGGTTGAGCCCGAACTCGGCGGGCCAAAGGTCGGGCATGTTGACCAGGAAGGCCCGGCTGATGAACGCGAAGGAGGTGGTGACGAGGGCGATGAAGCAGCCCCAAAACACCAGTTTCTGGTTGGCGGTGGTACTCATGGGTTGGAGTTGGTGGGATCTCGGTGGGGGAAGGGTCTAACGACCCGGATGCGGGGTGGCAAGCCTGCACCCGCGGGTCGATACGGGCCGGAAACGTTCGGATTTCCGTGGTTCTGTCGGCGACCGGGGCATTTCCGGGGCGCGAAAAGGCCCGGACCTCGCGGAGAGGGCCGGGCCTTTGGAAATGCAGTTGCTTGAAAAGCCGCGCTCCTTACTTGGAAGCCGACACGTAGCTGGCCTGGGCGGCGCCCTTCTTGAGCTTCTTCTGCTTGATCCAGCTCATGGTCGAGCGCAGGCGCTCGCCGACCTTCTCGATCGGGTGGGCGGCCTCGGCCCTGCGGATCTTGTCGAAGTTCTTGCAGCCGCCTTCGGCCTCGGCGATCCACTCGCGGGCGAACTTGCCGGACTTGATCTCCTTGAGCTGCTTGGCCATGCGCTTCTTCACCGAAGCGTCGATGATCTTCGGGCCGACGGTGACGTCGCCCCACTCGGCGGTTTCGGAGACCGAGAAGCGCATGCCGGCGATGCCGGACTCGTTCATCAGGTCGACGATGAGCTTCAGCTCGTGGAGGCACTCGAAGTAGGCCATCTCGGGCTGGTAGCCGGCCTCGACGAGCACCTCGAAGCCCGCCTTCACGAGCGCGGAGGCGCCGCCGCAGAGGACGACCTGCTCGCCGAAGAGGTCGGTGACGGTCTCCTCCTCGAAGTTGGTTTCGAAGACCCCGGCGCGGGCGCAGCCGATGCCGCGGGCCCAGGCGAGGGCGATCTTCTTGGCATTGCCGTCGGCGTCGTTGTGGATGGCGATGAGGCCAGGGACGCCCTTGCCATCGACGAACTGCGAACGGACGGTGTGGCCGGGGCCCTTCGGGGCGACCATGATCACGTTGACGTTCGTCGGCGGGTCGATGGTCTTGAAGTGGACGGCGAAGCCGTGGGAGAAGAGGAGGGTCTTGCCCTTGGTGAGATGCGGGGCGATGTCCTTCTCGTAGACCGAGGCGATCTTGGTGTCGGGCACGGCGACGAAGATGACGTCGGCGGCCTTCACCGCGTCGGCGGTATCCATGACCTTGAAGCCGAGCTTCTTGGCGACTTCGCGGGACTTTGACTTCTTGTAGAGGCCGATGACGACGTTGAGGCCGCTGTCCTTGAGGTTGAGGGCGTGGGCGTGGCCCTGGGAGCCGAAGCCGATCACGGCGAGGGTCTTGCGCTTGAGGGTCGCCAGGGTGGCGTCCTTGTTGGTGTAGATTTTCGCGGCCATGGGAAGCGGGGATGTGTCGTGGTGGTTGAAATCGCCCGGTCGTTCGCGCGGGCGGGGCGGCAGGCTGGCGGGAACGCGTCAAGATTCAAGTTTCAAGTTTCCAGCCGTGCCGGAACGGCGAGGATCGGGCCATGAAGCGACCGACGGCGCAGGCCCACGAGGTGGTGTCGGAGGCGGTGCGGCCGGGCGACACGGTGGTCGATGCGACGGCGGGAAACGGACACGACACGTTGTTCCTGGCCCGCCTGGTCGGGGAGCGCGGGAAGGTGATCGCGTTCGACGTGCAACCGGCCGCGATCGAATCGACACGGCGCCGGCTGGAGGCGGCGGGCGTGACGGAGCGGGTGGAACTTCACTGCGAGTCCCACACCCACATGGCCTCATGGGCCGAGGCGGACTCGGTGCGAGCGGTGATGTTCAACCTCGGCTACCTGCCCGGCGGGGATCATTCGCTGATCACCCGGACTACGTACACCCTGCCGGCGCTCGATGCGGCGGCGGACCTGCTGGCACCCGGTGGCGTGTTGACGGTCGTCTGCTATCCCGGCCACTCGGGTGGCGCCGAGGAGTCGGAAGCGGTGCGTGCATGGATCGAGGCGCGGGGCGGCGAGGTGTTTCCGCAGGCGCGGGAGGGAGCGCCGTTCCTGGTGGTGTGGGAGCGCTCCTACTTCGCCTGAAGACGAAGTCGTTGTCGTCGGACGCTTTCATCGCCAGAATGAATGCGATGAAGGCGGGAATCTTGATCTTGTTCGGGCTGGCGGAGATGGCGCTGGCGAATGGCGGCGGTTACCGGCGCGGGGGCGTCGAGAACGCGGGCGACATCGCCGGCTTCGAGCCGGAGAACACGGAGAAGATCCGGATCGTCGATGAGTTGCTGAGGGTCGAATGCCACGAGGACTTCGCCGATGTCGAGGTGCGCTATCTGATGAAGAACCTGACGGACCGGGGCGTGAAGGTTCGCTTCGGGTTTCCGGTCGAGGAAAGCTACGATGCGGGCACCGACCTGGGCGGGTCGCCGTCGAACAAGCGGCCGGAGGGCCACGAGGGACTGCTCTACTGCGAGAACTACCGGATCGAGGCAGCCGGCAAGCCGTTGAAGGCCAAGTGGGAGTCCGAGCCGAAGCCGAAGCGCAACCCGGACGTACACGAGGACTGGGACATGTCGCGCTTCGACAACATCAAGGGCTGGCTGGTTTCCGAGCTGAAGTTCGACGGCGACGAGGAGAAGACGGTGCGGATCTCGTTCCGTAGTCGGCTGCCGCTCACGGAAATGTCGGTGAGCGACGACGGGCATGTGGAGGCGACGCGCTTTCCCTACCGGCTCTCGACCGCGGCGGTGTGGGGCGGGACGATCGGACGCGGCCGGATCGAACTGGTGCCGGTGGGGATCGATCCCGCCGACCTGCAGGTGATCAAGCCGGTGAACCGCTTCCGCAGGGACGGGGCGAACTGGGTGTGGGAGTTCGAGAACCTCGAGCCGACGCTCGACGACGACCTGCTGGTCGAGCTGCAGCCGGAGGAGTTGAGCTTTGGAAGAACCTTGGGCGATTGGGAGGATCCGAAGAGCCACGTGAGCTACCGTTCGCGGGCCGGGCGGTGGACGATGGCGCACGCGAACTACGAGGTTCGTGCGAGTTCGACGCTGCCGGACGACGACGGCATTTCCTACTCCCCGGACAAATTGCGCGAGTGGGAGGGGGCCTGGAGCGAGGGGGCGGCGGGCCCGGGCGTGGGCGAGTGGCTGGAACTGACGCCGGAGGTGCCGAAGCCGCTGACGGCGATCGAGATTCTCCCGGGCTATGACAAGAGCGACGAGCTGTTTGCGGCGAACGCGCGGCCGAAGCGGGTGGAGGTGCTGCTCAACGGCGAGCACCGCTTCGAGGCGGAGCTGCGGGATGCGAAGGAGGTCCAGGAGATTCCGGTGAAGGCCTACGACAAGCCGGTGAGGACGGTGAGGCTGACCTTCAAGGAGGTCTACCCGGGCAAGCGCTTCGAGGACCTCTGCGTGAGCCGCGCATGGCTGGTGGTGGCGCTGGACCGGAAGCCGGAGATCACGCCGCAGCGGTGAGGGCTTGCGGGCTGGCCTTGCTTCTCGTCGGCGTGACCGGGACGGCCATGCCGCGGGACATGCTGCCGGTGTTTGTCTCGGACAACCATGCGGAGAGCTTCGGCTGGTTTTCGCGGACGCTGGATCTCGACACCGACCATGTGCTGGTACTGACCGATGCGCACTCGGATGCCTCGGCGGCGGAGCGGTCGGAGGAAATCCGCGAGAAGCTGCGGCGGGTGGCGTCGGCAGAGGAGCGGGCGGAGCGGGTCGAGGCTTGGCGGGCCGGGGGGCGGATCCAGGCCTTCAACTGGATCGAGCCGTTGATGCCGCGGCCCATCGGGCAGGTGCGGTGGGTGGCTCCCGGCGGCGACCTGCCGTCGATGCTGGAGTCCGCTCGCCGTGCGACCGACGGGCGGCTCGAGATTGAGCCGCGCTCGGCGGGTGAACTGGCGTCGAGGTGGCGGGTGACCGACCTCGGGGGCATCGAGGCGTGGCAGCCGGGACTGCGACCGGTGGCGTGGAGTCTCGACCTCGACCATTTCGCGGAGATGGACGAGGCGGAGGCCGTCGAGGCATTCGACCGGATGTGGGTGGCGGCGATGGACTGGCCGTGCCTGCGCGCGGTGAGCGTGTCGGTCTCGCGGCCGTGGCTGCAGAGCGACGGGCAGGCGGACCGTCTGGTGGCGATGCTGCTTTCGGCGGTGGCGCGGACGCGCGGGGCGGTGGTCGAGATCGATGCCTCGATCGACGACCGCCCGGACGATTCGCTGAAGGCGCGCGAGGGTTCGCCGGCGCGCTGGGACCTGGCGGGTTCGCCGGTGGCGCGGTCCTGGGTGGCCGTTCTGGCAGAACGCTGCCGAGTGGTCGATCGGAAGCGGGAGCACGATTTTCCCTCACCGGCCGTGCGGATCGCCATCGACGGCGCGGAGGAAGACCTCGACGGCGTCTGGCGGCTGCCCGCGATCGGCGAGGCGCCGGTGTTGCGGGTCCACGGGGCGGAAGGCAGCGGTCGGGTGCGCTGGTGGGAGCTGGAACCGGCGCGGCAGGCGTATGACCTGCTGCCGGAGACCGGCCTCGGCAAGGGATTCGCGGAGAAGCCGGGGCGATGGGTGCATGAGCGTCGGAGCTTGCTGGCGACGACCGAGGACTTCGCCCTCTCTTGGAAGCCGTGGCGGGCGGACACGCGGCGCACGCGGGTCGTGGCGGAGTATGAGAAGGATGGCAGGTGGTTTCCCGCGGGAACGGTCGAGATGCGCTTCGGGCAGGGAAGGGGGATCGGCCGCGAGTTGATCGAGTGCATGGGGATGCCCTACGTCTTCGGGATCGCGGGGGTGGAGGAGGACGGGCTTTCAGGCGTCGAGACCGGCTGGGGCGCGGACTGTTCGAACCTCCTGATCCATGCGTGGCGACGCCGGGGCGAGCGGCTGGAGTGGGGCGACCCGGGGCGCCTGCGCGCGCAGTTGGTCGAGAAGCGGGGCGAAATCTCCCGCGAGGACGTTCGTCGCGGCGTGCTGGTCGATTTCGGCAAGCATGTGGCGATGCTCATTGAGGACCGTGAGCCGCGCGGTCGCGTCGGGCCGGAGGACCGGGTCTTCCATCACCTCGGCGGATTTCCGGAATTCACCACGGTGGCTGAGTTGCAGGAGGGTCGTCCGCCGCTGCGGCTGTGGACTCCGCCGGAGCGGGAAACGGTGACCGTGCGGGTGGCGGGGGATGTGGTGCCGGTCGGCGACTTCGTGGTGGAGGAGGAATTCGCGAAAGCGGGAGCCGACCTGTTCCTCGCCAACCTCGAGGGCGTGCCGACCGGGCTGCCGGTAGCCGGACGCCCGGCGCACGACTTCCGCTTTCCCCCCGAGCGGCTGGCATGGCTCCGAGGGCGCGGGGTGGATGCGGTTTCGATGGCCAACAACCACGCCGGCGACGCCGGTCCGGAGGGATTGGTCGATGCGCTCGGGCACCTCGAACGTGCGGGAATCGGGGTGTTCGGCGCGGGTCGCGATGCGGCCGAGGCATGCCGGCCCTGGGTGTCGGAGGGCGTCGCGTGCTTCGGCGTGTCGATCGTCGGCGGGCTGAAGGCGGGCGACGGGCCGGGCATCGCCTGCCTGCCCGATCATGCCGCTCCGCTCGAGCGGGAAATGGCGGCGGCGCGGGTGCGGGGCGAGTCGATCGTCGTGCTGATGCACGGCGGCGACGAGTACCGCACCGAAGTCAACGAGGGGCAGCGAGAGCGGGCGCGCTGGCTGGTGGCGCGTGGGGCGGTGTTGGTGGCGGGGTCGGGTCCGCACGTCGTGCAGCGCGAGGAGCGGCACGCCGGGGCGGTGGTCGCGCACTCGCTGGGCAATGCGGTGTTTCCGAGGGAGTTGAAGGGGGCGGACAGCGGGAGGATCGGAGAGTGGAAGGTGGCGCTGCCCACGGAACTCCGCGCTTCACCCGGGGGAGGAAATCGTTAGAGAAGGAGGATGACGAGATGGTGCGGTTGGTTCGCGGCGGCGTTTCCCTTGTGGATCGTGCTGGGTTGCGCGTGGGCGTGGTTCCAGCCGGTGGCGTGGACGTGGTTCGCGCCGTGGATCGAGCCCGGGCTGGGGCTGATCATGCTGGGAATGGGGCTGACGCTGCGGGTGGCGGATTTCACCGCGGTGGCGCGGCAGCCGGGGACGGTCTTCGCCGGGGTGGCGGCGCAGTTCGTGATCATGCCGGCCAGCGGCTGGGTGGTGGCGAAGGTTTTCGTGCTACAGCCCGAACTGGCGCTGGGGCTGATCCTCGTCGCCTGCTGTCCGGGCGGCACGGCGAGCAACGTGATCTGCTACCTGGCGCGGGCGAACGTGGCGCTCAGCGTGCTGATGACGATGTGCTCGACTTTTGCCGCGATCGCGCTGACGCCGCTGCTGACGAAGTTGCTCGCGGGCAAGGTGCTGCCGGTGGACGCGTGGGCGCTTTTCAAGTCGATGCTGGTGATCGTGCTGCTGCCGCTGGTGGCAGGGATCGCGGTGAATACCGCGGTCGGAAAGCTGAAGCGCTCCGACAGGGTGAGATCTGCTGTGGATGCCGTGGGACCGGTGGTCAGCGTGGGGGTGATCGTGCTCATCGTCGGCTGCATCGTGGCGCTGAAGAAGGATCTCATTGCCGCGGCGGCGGTGCCGCTTTTCGTCTCGGTCTTCGCGCTGCACGCGCTGGGTTTCGGCGTGGGCTACGCGGTGATGTGGCTCTTCCGCAAGGACGTGGCGATGCGCCGCACGGCGTCGATCGAGGTCGGGATGCAGAACAGCGGGCTGGGCGCGGCGCTGGCGACGAAGCACTTCGCCGAGTTCGCCCTGGCGCCGGTGCCGGCGGCGATCTCGGCGGTGTATCACTGCATCATCGGCAGCGTGCTGGCGGCGGTTTGGCGTCGCGGAGCGACGCAGTGCCGAGTAAAAAGTGAAAAGTAAAAAGTGGATACGGAAACGGCCGCTGCCCGGGGGGAAGCGGCCGTGCTGGTGAAAAAGATGCGGACTGAAGTCCGCGCTCCGTCAGAAGACCTCGCCTTCGTGGAAGAAGCGGCGGATCTCGGCGGCGGCGGTTTCGGGGCCGTCCGACGCGTGGCAGACGTTGCGCATCTTGGCGTCGCCGCCCTTGTCGCCGAAGTCGCCGCGGATGGTGCCGGGAGCGGCCTCCTTCGAATCCGTGGGGCCGAGCAGGTCGCGGACCTTGGCGATGACGTCCTCGCCCTCGAGCGCCAGGGCGATGACCGGGGTTTCCTGCATGAAGGAGCGGACCTCCGGGAAGAAGGGCTTGTCGGCGATGTGCGCGTAGTGCTCGGCGAGGAGTTCGTCGCTGAGCGACATCATTTTGAGGCCGCGGATCTTGAAGCCTTCCTTTTCGAAGCGGGAAAGCACGGTGCCGACGAGGTTCTGGGCGACGGCGTCGGGCTTGAAGAGAATGAGCGTGGTCTCGGTGGCCATGGGCGGGGACGTAGGGGGCGGAATCCCGGGTGGCAAGCCATTTTGGGCTTGTTGAAGGGACTCCGGGCCACGGATGGCCCCGTCACGGGTGTTGCCCGTCACTTCATGAGCGTGACGTGGCCGGTCCTGACGTGTTTTCCCCCAAGACCCTTGTCCTTGCCCACCACCACGCCCAACGACGGCGAGTAAACGCTGCCGTGGCCGTGGACGAAGCCGGTGGAGCGGTCGCGCAGCGCCTCGGGGGCCATCCAGCGGACGGGGCCGATGGCGGTGGTTTTGGCGGCTCCCGTGTCGTCGAAAAGAAGCAGCTCCCCAGCCTCGTCATGGTCGTAGCGCTCGACGATGGCACCGAGGTCATCAGCCAAGGCGAGAGCGTGACCGAATCTGGCGGACGGCCCGGGCGGGCTTTGTCGGGCAAGGGTGTTGAACGGGTAATACATGGTGCCATTGCGAGTGGAGATGCAGTGGCGGATGCCGCCGTCACCGCAGACGAAGGTGAAGGCCGCGGAAATTTCCTCAGGTCCTTCCGGGCCATCGGGATCGTCGAGCTCCTGGACCATGCGCGGGCCGTCCCAGACGAAGAAAGTGGTCACGTCCGGCAGGCCGGAACCGGCGGATCCGGTGCGCGAGGCGAGGCGTCCGAGTGCGTCATAGGTGTAGCTGACGACCGGCGTGCCGCTGCCGCCGTCGTTGACCGCGACAAGGCGGCCGTCGCCGTCGCTGTCGAGGTCGAGGTGGTTGGGACCAATGTTGAAGTTGGTGAGATTTCCGCGATCATCCCATTCGAGGCTGCCGCCGGGCCAGGTGGTGTATTGACCCATCTGCCGGTCGCCGGGCGGGATGGTGGGATCCTGCGTGTAGCTGCCAGGGTGGGTGCCACCGGTGACGCTCAGGCGGCGGCCGGCGGTATCGAGCGTGTAAACGACGTCGCTTTCGGTGGATCTCGCACCCAGTGAATCCTGAGTTTCGGTCAAGCAGGCGGTGACGCGGCCGAGGTCATCGTAAGTGTAGCTGCGTGCCCGGCCCGGCCCTGCCTGATCTGCAGAAAAGTATGTCTCGGCCTTTGTCACCCGCTGGTCGGGCGAGTGCTGGATGAAGGTGTCGGCGAGCGTGGTGGCGCCGGAAGCGGAAGTCACCCGCACGCACGAGTCGTAGGAGGCATCGCCGGGCGGAGAGGTGTCTCCTTCGCCACGGTAGCTGTAGGTGGTGACCACGCCGTTGGTCTGCTCTGTCTGATAGATATGCATGCCCACATACCGAACGAGGTTTCCGCCGGCGTTGGTGAGCTGGCCGAACTCGTTGCGGGTTTCGGGGATGGAGGCCGCGCCGGGGTAGGTGACGCTGGTGCGTCCGCGGTGGTTGAAGGTGCGGGTGACAGTGCCGTTGGAGGTGGTTTCGCTGAGCGGATTGCCGACGGAGTCCAAGGTCATCGACACCGTGGACGCTCCTTGTGACGCGCTGACGAGGCGCCCGAGGCCATCATAGGAGTAAGTGGTGACCTCGGCGGATGCGATGCCCGACGCGTCCGTAAGGCTGACACTCACGACACGGCCGAGGGCGTCGTAGGAAAGGTCGGTGCCGCTGGCATCGAGCAGGCGGCCGTTGTGAGTGAAACCGCGGGCATCGTAAGACATTGTGGCAAAGGTGCCGTCCGGCAAGTCGCAGCGGGTGAGGCGGCCGAGCGCGTCGTAGGTGAAGGTGCTGGGGTAGCCGTTGGAATCGAGCGACAGCACCGGCGCACCGCAACGCACCAGGCAGCGGCCGAGCTCGGTGGAGGAACCGGAGTTGTCGATGTCGCAGGCGGCGACGACGCTGTAGGGCCCGGTGGCGTCGCCACCGTCGTAGGCGAAGGTGACCGGCGGCCGGCCGGGATCGGCGAGCGAGGTGCATCGGTCCAGCGAATCGTAGGCAAAGGAACTGGCATTGTTCGCGCCATCGGTGACGGCGGTGATGCGGCCAAGGGCGTCACGGGTGATCGTGTGGGTGTAGATCTTCGGCGTCGGCGGCGAGGCGACGCGGAAATGGTCGGTCCTGCCGCAAACGACGACGTCCTGCCGGCCGTCGCGGTTCAGGTCGATCGTGCGGGCGGCATTGCTCATCGAGGTGAGCGCGCCGGAGGAATCGTAGCCGAACGAATCGAGCAGGTCGCCGTTGAGCGTGACGGCCATGACCAGGCCCGCGGGTGAGCGGTCGATGACGGTGGTTTCCTTGGCGAAGGGCGGGCTTTCCGAGGGGCCGAAGCGCTCGGTCTCGATCACGTCGTCCTCCTGATAGACGGCGAAGAAGGCGGCGGTCGCCCGGCTCGGGCAATCGACATGGGCGTAGTGGCGGGACGAGGTTCCGACGACCCACTCGTTGGACGAGGTGTTCTCGCGACTCCCGGACCTGCTGGCAGCGGAACTCGCGGCGTCGAGGGCGTAGCAGACGTCCGTCACGCCGGGCAGCGACAGCTCCGCGATCTCGTTGTCCCATTCCTGGAAAAGAATCTCGGGCCGCTTCCTCATGCGGAAGATCAGTCTGTTTCCCGCATCGCCGGGCACATCCTCGACCTCCCCAAAAACGGAAGACGTCACATAGCCGTCGTTTCCATAGTCGAAGGTCGCCACGTTCCCCATCGCGTCGGTGATCGAGGACGGGCGGTGGAAGGCATCATAGGCGTAGAGGGTTTCGCCGCCGTCGGGGGCGAGGCAGGCCTCGCGGACGCAGGCGCCGAGGGTGTCGTAGTCGTATTCGGTGGTGAGGGTGATATCGATTTCAACGGTCATTCCCTGATTATCAGTCTCGGTCCTGATGCATGGTGCGGCGGTCCGGTGGAGCAGGCCGCGCTCGTCGTAGGAAAGGTTGACGACCATGTCGTCGGCCTGGCCGCGGCAAGCGGCGGGAGTGCTGGCACTGACGACCTGACCGGCGGGGTCGTAGGTGAAGTCGGTGATGGCGTAGTTGGCGATGGTGCTGGGAACCAAGCCTGTGCCGTTCGTCGGACGTTCCTCGACCGCCACCCGGACGAGTTTGCCGCGTGTGTTGCCATCGTCGGGATTCAATGGATCATCGTAAACCCAGAAGGTCGAGTAGGTGGGGTTGCCGCTGTCCAAGCCACCCGCAGCGTTGCGGTTTTCGACGTCACAACGGGCAAGACGGCCGGAATCGTCGTAGCTGAAGGTGGTGGCGATGCGCTCTCCCGCGACCGGCGGCGACTCGGTGCGGGTGCAGACGTCGAGCGGGCTCCACTCGAGCAGCCAGTCGGCGCCCATCGGATCGACGATGCGCGTGCATCGGCCGAGGGCGTCGTGTTCGAAGGTGGTCGTAAGGTTTCTCCCGCCGGGCGTGGCGTCCTGGGTGTAGGTGTGGAGGAAACCGTCGGAGCCGTAGGCAAGTTCGTCGTGGAACCCGCCGTCCGCGCCGTTGCCGGTCGTGACGTTGGTGAGCCGGCCTTGGGCGTCATAGAAGTAAACCGCGCCGCCGCCGGAGATGGGTGTGGTCGAGGAGGTGCAATTACCATGGACATCGTAGGTCCAGGAGAAGCTCTGGCCGTGGGAAGTGGTGAGCTTGGTGAGGCGGGCGGTGGAGCGGCCGCCCTTCACGCTGATGCCCTTGATCGGCTGCCCGGGACGCGCGGCGATGTCGTCGTCGTCCGTGTCGCTGTCGCAGTCGTTGTCGAAATCGTCGCCGGTCAGGCGCGTGCTGCCCTTGATCGTGCCGTCCCAGCCCTTGGGCTTCCATCCTCCGGCGGCCCGCTGGGATTGTGCCTGCCAGTAGTCGTAGCCCTTCTTGCTGAAAAACGCGGCGATCAAGCCGTCGCAGTCGTCATCGGGTCCATCGATGTTGCTGCGCGGGCTCCAGATGAGGCGGCTGGCGGTTTCGTATTCGACGTGGGTGGTGTTGATCGTGATGCCGCGGCTGGCGTTCGGGTCGCCGGTCTTGTTGGACTTGAGCACCTCGACGCGGCGGCGCCCGGCGGAAAGCCCGCCACCCGGGTTCTTGCCGACCTTGATGTTGAGACCGCCGATCGGGTTGCCGGGGCGGGCTGAGGGATTGCCGCCGGGGTTTTTGCCGCCCTTGACCAGCAGCCCACCGATGGGATTTCCCGGTCGGGCGCATTCCGGGGTGCCGGAGTTCGGCTCGTATTCCATGGTGATGCTGCGCTTTTCGCCGAGGGACGAAACAAGTGTCTGCACGCGGGCGTTGCCGCGCTCGATGGGCGCGCAGGCGGGGTTGAGGTCGCGCTCGTAGGTGGTGATCATTTGCGAGCCGTCGGCCCCGGTGAGCGCGGTGACGTTCGAGTCGGCGTTGTAGGCCCAGGTGGTTTCGTAGTAGTCGGGATCGGTCGTGCGGAGCTTGCCGGAAAGTGGAAAGTCGGTGGATGAAACCGCGGATCCCGGGGTCGGATGGAAGCCGGTGTGGACGCGGCAGCGGATGAGGCGGTGCAACTTGTCGAAGCGGCATTCAACCACGCGGCCGAGTTCGTCGTTTTCGTAAACCACGCGATGGCCGCCGGTGGAATCGTGGCACATGCCGAGGTTGTGGCCCATCTCGTGCGCGCTGTGGGTGACGAGCGTATCGAACTCGATATCGGCGGGGTTGGTGGTCGCGGCATAGGTGAACGACTCGAGCATGCGGCCGGCACCGTCGGTGACGGAGAGCAGGTTGCCCTCGAGGCGCGGGGTGCCGGTGCCGCTGCTGTAGGTGAAGGTGGTCGGGCCGGCGGCGGGCGGCAGCCCGGATTCCGCGGGACAGCCGATCGACTCGAGCGCGCCGGAGCCATCGTAGGAGAAACTGACGCTGCGGCCGGTGTGGTCGGTGACCGAGGCGACGCGGCCGCCGGACCACGTGACGGCAAGGCTCTGGCCGAAGGAGCTTGAGACGGACGAGAGCAGTCCGCTGATGTCGTAATCGCAGGTGATGGCATTGCCGTTGGGATCGGTGATCGTTTCGATCTTGCCGGAGGTCACGGTGCCGCCGATGGCATGGAAGGTCCAGGTGCCGCCGTTGGCGAAGGTGAGGGTGAAGACGTCGCCGGCGAACTGGCCGACGCGCGAGAAGCCGTCGGCGCGGTAGGTCCCGTCGGCCGCGCGGCGGAAGACGTCGGCGCGGCCGGCACCGTCGTGGATCGTCACGGTGGGTGCGGTGCTCGAACCGGCCTCGATGAAGATGTTGCAGGCGAAATCCCAGCCGGGGCCGTGGCCGGAGCTGACCGGGGCCATCGAGCGGTAGGTCATGACCCACGGGATCGGCGGGCCGGCGGGGCAGACGAGGGTGAGGGCGTCGTATTCCAGGCAGACCTCGCCGGGGAGGCCGTTGCGGCCGGGAGCGAGGCGATGCGCGGAGGCATCGTCGGAACCGGAGTCTTCGTCATCGCAATCACCCGGCCCGCCCCATCTCGCATGGGTGCTAACGGGATGCTTCTTCACCACCACGCCGACGCCGGGCACCGGGATCGAGGCGTTGGTCGGGACCATGTCGCCATCATCGTCGTCGTCGAGGTAGTCGCCCGGGCCGGCGCGGCTTGCGGTGCTGGTGCAGCGGTTTTTCTTGATCACGACGCCGATGCCGGGAATCGGGTTGCTGGCGAATTCCGGGACCGGCGCGGCGGGCGGCAGCGAGCCCGGCGGGGCGTCGGCGGCGAAGCCATTTTCAGTGATGCTGATGTCGACATCGACCGGGCAGATGGTGGTGCCGCCGCCATCGGTGACCGCGGCGGACAGGACGTTGGCTCCGGGAATCAATCCACCGCCAAAGGTGGCGGTCCATTGGCCCGGTCCGCTGGCGACAAGCGAGGCGAAGACCGGTGCAAAGCCTTCGATCTCCAGCATCAGGAACGATCCGTCGGGGATGCACTGGCCGTACACGACCAGGCTTCCACCGGTGGAGGAAAGCACCGGCTCCGCGATTGAATGGACCTCTGCCTCGGGTTGGACGATGCGGAAGAACGCTCGGTCGGCCGTGGGCGCCGGATCGGTCCACTCAGTCGTCGTCTCGGTGGCTTGCACCAGGGCGACACGTGTCCATCCGCCGCCGTCACCTCCACCGAGGTCATCCGACTTCTCGATGGCGTAGCGGAGGCCGGGTTGCGAGGACCACGAGAGATGGACCTGCTGACCGGGAAGCCCGGTGGTGAATTCCAGCACCGGCGTGCCGGTCGGGGAATCGCCGAGGGAGGATGCGGCGAGCATCGCGGCCGTGACCGCCACGAAACCGTGTTTCATGTTGGGGATGGGTTGCCCCCTGAGGTTCAAGGCGGTCGTCCGTCCGCGCAGACGTTCCCGACCAGTGAATCCATGGGTATGGATCGCATCTAGCCGAACGGCGGATCGGCGTCAATGGGTCCGTTTCCAATCGCCGGATTCAGAGCGACGCCGCGATCTCGCGGGCCAGGCGGGCGAGCAGGCGGGACTCGGCGGCGGCGAGTTCGTTGTAGCCGTCGGCTTCGAGGGGCTCGGTGCCGGACCAGCTCTTGCTGGCGGTCATGCGGCGGTCGGGCAGCGAATAGACGCGCCAGGCGGCCTCGATGAAGGCGTCACCGTCGGCGGTGCCGTGCATCTGGCGGATGTCGATGCTGATCTGGTGTTGCAGGTCGCCATCATCGGCCCAGGGGTAGGTGCGGACGTTGCCGGTGCCGAGTTCGCGACCGAGATTGGTGGCGAGGACCGAGGCGATGTTGTCCTCGAGGTCGCCCGCCCAGCGGTGGTTGGTGGCGACGGCGAGGCGGTTGCCGCTTTCGTGAAACACCATGTTCGGCCGGTCGAGGTAGGCCGCGAGCGCAACCGGTCCGACGCCGATGCCGCGCCCGCCGCCGGAGGGAGCGGGGCCTGCCGGGGTGAGGAGGTAGTATTGTTTGGAGGGCGCGCAGGAAAGAAGGTGAACCGCCAAGACGCAAAGGACGCCAAGCTTGGAGAGGAAAGGCATGAGATTTGGAGTTTGGACTTCGAATTCAGCGACGGGCCCTGGGGATGGGATCGCCGGAGGAGTCGCGACCGAAGAGCAGCGAGTTGGGTTCTTCGTCGATGGTTTCGGACAGGCTCTCGAAGGCGCGCAGGGCGGAGCGGAGTTCGTCGAGGGTGCGGCGGAGGTCGCCCTGCACCTGGCCTCCCGGTCCGAGGGATTCGATGGAGGTCTGGAGTTCGGCGAGGGTGTTGTTGAGGCTTTCGGGGATCTCGCGGGTCGAGTCGTTGGAGAGGAAGGCCCGGGCTTCGGCGAGGGTGGCTTCGAGTTCCTTCATGGTGCTGCGCGATTCGGCGAGGGTGAGCGCGGTTTCGTCCGCGGCCTTGCCGAAGCTCGCGAGGGATTCCTCGAGCGGGAGTTTTTCGATCTTGGCGAGGATGGAGTTCACCCTGACCTCGAGTTGGGCGAGACCGGAGGACATCGTGGGGATGACGGAGTAGTCGCCACGCTTGGAAAGACTGGCCGGGGGGGCGTCGGGGAAGATGTCGAGCTCGATGTAGAGAGCGCCGGTGATCAGTGAGGCGGTGGCCATGCGGGCGCGCAGGCCGGACTCGACGGCGTCGGCGAGGTCGATCTCGCCGTCGGCACCGAGGGCGGAGGCCTTGCGGAAGGCGGAGGAATCGAGCTCGATGATGACCGGGATGCGGCGGTCGCCGGGGAGGGCCTCCTCCAGCGAGATATCGACCACGCGTCCGAGCGGGATGCCGCGGAACTCGACCGGGGCCTCGGGCTTGAGGCCGCGGACGGACTGGTCGAAGAGCAGCAGGAGCCGCCGGTCGGGCTGGAAGGTGGAGTTGATCGCGGCCTTTTCGTCCGGGTGCAGGGTGAAGGTGGTGTTGCTTTCCGCGGGCGGCGTGTTGCGGAGCTTGAGCGGGGTCGAGAAGGAGGCGCCGCCGCTGACCAGCGCCTGGATCGTGGGCGTGCGGAACTTGAATCCCTCGGTGCCGGCGCTGATTTCGATGCCGCTGTTGTTCCAGAAGCGGGATCCGGTGCGGACAAGCGTCGCGTATTGTTCCTCGATGAAGATGTCGAAACGGATGCGGCGGGCTTCGGCGTCGAGGTTGGTGCGCTCGACGCGGCCGACCTCGAAGCCGCGATGGTAGATCGGCGAGCCGACGCTGAGCGAACCGGCGTCCTCGGCGATCAGGGAAAGCCGGAGTCCGGGCACGTTGGCGGGTGTGACGGGGGGGTTCTCCAGGCCGGTGAAGTAGGTGGCTGTGGGTTTCGACTCGGCGGGATCCAGCTCGATGTAGGCGCCGGTGATGAGGGTGCCGAGCCCGGAAATGGTGCTGGTGGAGACGCGCGGACGGACGACCCAGAAGCGCGAGCCCTCGCGCAGGAGCCCGTCATACTGGGGATCGATGCGCAGTTCGACGCGCACCCCGCCGAGGTGTTCGGCGAGGCGGACGTTCTCGACCATGCCGACCTTCACCGAGCGGCAGCGCACCTCGGTCTTGCCGGCGGAGATGCCCTCGGCGGTCTCGAAGGTCACCACGGCGAGCGGACCGAGTTCGGCCCGGTTTTTCCAGACGAGCCAGCCGGCGAGCGCCAGGGCGACGATCGGCACCAGCCACACGCTGCTCAGGCGTCGGCGCTGGCGTACGGTTGGTTCCGGGATGGCGTCGTCGGTCATGGATGATGGCGTTGGCGGTCCCACAGCAGTCGGGGATCGAAGGACATGGCGGCGAACATGGTGAGGATCACCACCGCGGCGAAGGAGATGGCCGCGGGACCTGGGTTGATGGTCATCAGGTTGCCCAGCCTGACCAGACACGCAAGGATGGCGACCACGAAAACATCGACCATGGACCAGCGGCCGAAGATTTCGGTGAGGTGGTAGGTGAAGGCGAGCTTGTGGCGGCTGCCGCCGACCTTGCCGACGGCGGCGAGGCACAGCCAGACGAGGGCGAGGATCTTGAGGATGGGGATGAGCACGCTGGCGGTGAAGATGATGATGGCGACCGGATAGGAGCCCATGTTCCAGAAGGTCACCACGCCGGAGAGGATGGTGCTGTCCTCGCCGCCGCCGAAGCCGGAGACGCGCATGACGGGCAGCGACATGGCGGGGAAGTAGAGGGCGACGGCGCCGACCAGCAGCGCGACGGTGCGGGCGAGGCTGTCGGGTTTGCGCAGGTGGAGGCGCGCTCCGCAGCGGCGACAGTGGCCGTCGGAAGCCGGACCGAGTCGGCCGCAGGTCTGGCAGGAGGCCAGGCCCTGGTCGGCGGCGAAGGAGATCTTGTTCATCGGGCGAAGGCGAGTTCGAGGCGGTCCCACAGTTCGCGGCGGTCGATGCCGGCGGTGGCGCCGGCGAGCGAGAGGACGACGGCCACCAGCGCCCACAGGCCGACGTGGAAGTGGATCTCGGCGACGCTGCCGAGCTTGAGGAGCGAGACGATGAACCCGAGCAGGAAGACCTCGAGCATCGACCACGGCTCGGACCGCTGGAAGGTGCGGGCGATCCAGCGGGCGCCGGGCAGGGCGCGCCCGAGCATGAGCGGCGCGCAGAGGTAGAGCAGGCCCGCGGTGAGCAGGACCGGCGCGACGATGGTGAAGATGACGCAGAGCCAGGCCAGCAACGGTTCGCCGTCGGCCGACAGGGCCCTGGCGCAGGCCACGAGGGTCAGCTCGGTGCGGCTGCCCGCGGCGCTCATGGTGAGGAAGGGGAAGGCGTGGGCGAGCGCCATGAAGATCAGCGCGGCGATCGAGAAACCGGTCGCGCGGGACAGCGAGCGGGGGCGGTTCTGGTAGAGCAACTCGCCGCAGTGGACGCAGTAGGCGGCCTCGCCCTCGCGCAGCGGCGGAGCCTGCTGCACGGCGTCGCAGAACCCGCAGGCGATCTTTTCCTCGCGGTGGAGTCGCGGCCAGGGAAGTCCGTGGTGGTGGCGTTTCAAGGGGAAGACGGAAGACGGAAGACGGAAGACCGGTGGTGGTGGCATCACAAGGGGCGGGCGTAGGTATCGCAGCGGTTGTGCCAGCCGGCGCGCCAGCGGGACTCGCCGCGGGCGGGCGGGGAGTTGGCGATGCGGCGGTCGAGGGCGCGCTTGGCGGAGGCGGCGAACTCGCGGGCGGCGGGCTGGCCGGCCGGGACGTTCTTCATTCCCTGCAGCACCTGGAGCAGGCCCCATCCCTGGCCGTTGTAGCGCTCGCCGGTCTTGGTGCCGTCGCCCTTGAAATTGACGTAGTCGATCAGCGCGTAGGTGCCGTTGGCGGTGCTGGCGACCTTGTGGTAGTTGTCGCGGACGCGGGCCCGGTCGGCGGGCGGCGCGGCGTTCAGGATCTTCGGCAGCGCGGCCTGCGAGCGGGCGATGATGAAATCGGTCTGGAGCGTCACATTGTCCGCCAGCCACTGGCGGAGCTGGCTCATCGCCAGCCCGTCGAACTGGGCCTGGAAGGCGGCCTTGTTCGGCCAAGGGGCGTCAGCGCCACGGCCGGCCGGCGGCACGGTGGCACCGCGGGAGAGGGCGTAGGACGTGAAACGGGGCCAGCTTTCCTCCCAGCGCCCCTCGAACCCGGCCGGATACCAGATGAAGTGCCCGATCCCGAGCGACGGGAACTCCTCGCCGGCGTTCCAGGTGGTCAGGCCGCTGACCGTCCCCCCGCATTCGTTCTGCCAGATCATGCGGCCGATCTTTTCCTTCTGGGCGGCGCTGAGCCGGCCACCCACGCCGGAGACCGGCTCGGTGGCCGGAGCCGTGGGTCCGCAGGAACTGGCGAGGAGCAGGAAGGCGAGCACGGAGCCGGAACGGAGAACTTGCATCCCCTGCCCTTAGCGTCAGGCTCGGGGTGTCGCAAGTCGGACCATGAGCAAGATCGATTGGGAAAGGGTGTTCTCGTTCTCCGCGATGGACGCGGTGAAGCTGGTCGTCACCGCGCTGGTGATTCTCTTCGTGACCAAGATCCAGGTGGTGAGCGACCGGCTCTCGGCGCTGCTCATCGCGCTGCCGCTGACCTCGCTGATCGCCATGATCTGGATGCAGGCGGGAAAGCAGACGCCCGAGCGCATCGCCAACCACGCCGAGGGGACCTTCTGGTTCGTGCTGCCGACGCTGCCGATGTTCCTCATCCTGCCGTGGATGCTGCGGGCGGGCTTGGGATTCTGGCCGGCGCTGGGGCTGAACTGCCTGGTTACCGTCGGGCTGTTCTGGCTCACCGTGGTGGTCCTCAGGCACTTTGGGATCGATTTGATGCCGAAGTGACGAGTTTCCGCGTAAAATCCTCAGTTTCGGCTTGTCAATGCGGTGGTTTCGTGTTCTCTCCCGCCTCCCGGTCGTGGAGGACCGGCAGGCACGGCATGTCTCGCGATAACGTCATTCCTTTCGAGCAGCCGAAGCCCTCTACCCGGTTTGCAGGCACACCCATGAAAAGCGATCTTGTCGAGAAGGCGTCCGAAATCGTTCCCGATCCCCTGGTTCTCATCAACATGGTTTCCAAGCGGGTCCGCCAACTGAACACTGGGCGCTCCCCGCTGATCCCGACCGTGCCGAGCATGGGAGCCGCCGACATCGCCTTGCAGGAGATCATCGAGGGCAAGATCAAGTTGGTCGGCGAGGCGGCCAACATGTGATTCCGGGACGTCCCGGTCAAAGCCCGGACGGGCACCGAAGGCGATGAGCAACGAGATCGCCAGCAACCGCAAGGCGCTCCGCGATTTCCACATCGAGGAACGCTACGAGGCGGGCATCGAGCTGAAGGGCACCGAGGTCAAGTCGGTGCGCGCGGGGAAGGCGAACATCGCCGATGCCTTCGCCCGGGTCGAGAAGGGTCAGGTGTTCCTCTACGGCTGCCACATCCAGCCCTGGGAAACGGCGGGTTCGTTCTTCCAGCACGAGGCCCGGAGACCGCGCCGGCTGCTGCTGCACAAGGCCGAGATCCGCAAGCTCGAGCACGCGCTCGAAGCCAAGGGATCGACGGTGCCCTGCCTGCGGATTTACTGGAAGAACGGCCGCGTGAAGGTCGAGATCGGAGTCGGCAAGGGCAAGAGCCACCGCGACCAGCGCCACGACCTGAAGAAGAAGGTCGAGCTGCGCGAGGCCCAGCGCGAGGTGGCCCGCTTCAATCGCCAGTAGGCGGAGGGACGGATTTCAAGCAGCCGTGGCATCCGCCGGAGCAGGCGGAATGTTGTTCCTTGTCCGGATCTTCCACCAGAGCCGCGATGGCCGGAGCGGCGGCTGCCGCCGGAGGCGTCTGAACGTCCACCCGCAGGAAGGCGGAGGAAGCACCGCCGTTCAACCGCACCGAGACCTCGGCATTGGTGTCGGAGAGGACGGTGCTCCCGCTTCCCGCGGTGCCCGCCGGGAGCCATCCGCCAAGGCTCGGTGAGGTCTCGACGAGATAGTCGAAGCCGTCGTTCACCGCGTCGGATTGCTTCGGCAGCGTCCACACCGGTCCGGCCGGGGTCATGGTGGGCGGGGGAAAGGCCGTGTGCACGACGGGCGAGGACCCGAAGAGGAACTCGAAGCCGTTGCTCAGGCGGTCGAGGTCCTCGTCGTCGCCGGGGCCCCCGGAAAGCGGGAAAGTCGCCGCCCACGCGTCGTAGCCGCCGGGAGACGCCCCCGATTGCAGAAAGTCGTATCCGTCCGTTCCGCTGTCGTTGGTGAAGATGATGGTTTGCTGACTTTCCACCAAGCGGTCGGCCGTGCCGGATCCGCTGAACATCAGGTTGTCGTTGGAGGGCGAATAGTGACTGAGCCCGAGGTTGTGTCCGATCTCGTGGGCCAGCACGGAAGCCACGACATCCCGCCCTCCGTTGTTCCAGTTGTAGCCACCGTCCTGCACAAGGAAGCGACCGACGTGCACCGTGATTCCGTTGCGGTCGATCGACGCCAGTCCGTTGGCGTAGTTGTCCGCCAGTTGCTCGAATCCCGGACAGATCTCGACAAAGAACATGTTCACGACGATGGCGTTCGTGCTTTTCGGCGGAGCGGGAGCGGCACTTCGAATCGTGCCGAGGTGACTCGTTGGACGGGGTGTGCTGCTGTAGTCCGTCGGCGACCCATCGTAGGCAAAGTCGTTTTCGTAGTAGTTCGGAGCAAGCCACTCGATGTTCACACCGACCTGGGCCCATGCCGCATCGACCTGGCCCTTGATGTAGGCCTCCGATGCGGCATTTCCCATGAACTCGGCCTCCTCGCCGGTGGACTTCGACACGATGATGGGCTGGATCACCACATGATGGGTGAACGGCACGGCCGGATTCACCGTCAGGGCGGCTTGAACGGTTCCGGCCAGTGCGAGAAGAATCGGAACCCGGAGGTGGAAGGCGAAAGGCATCAAATTGATTAGCTTTTCTTTACCAATCGCATCGCAAATCTGGAATTTTAGAAATTCCGAATTTTGAATTCTCCGACTGCCGGACGCTTCTTGAAGAAGATTGGAACTTCCGGGCTTGCCGGGCTTTGACTAGTGAATGTCATGCGGCGATTGCGCAATGACCTGCCCTACACCTTCCGGCCGCCGAAACCGGCAGGCTGGTTCCGTCCGCTGGCGCTGTGGTTCAACCGCAGGATCCTGCTGGAGCGGAAGTATCGCATCTCCGGCATCGAGGAGGAGGGGTTCGAAGGGCTCGCTGCGAAAGTGAGCGCCGGTGACGCCGTCCTGCTGGCCCCGAACCACGCGGATCACGCCGATCCGCACCTGATGATGGAGGTCGGGCGGCGGCACGGGCTGCCGTTTCATTTCATGGCCGCTCGCGAGATTTTCGAGGCCGGAGCGGTCCAGAGCTGGGCGCTGCAGGCGATGGGGGTGTTTTCCGTGGATCGCGACGGACCGGATCTGGCGGCGATCAAGACCGCGATCGGGTTGCTCGGCGACGGCGTCCCGCTGGTGATCTACCCGGAGGGTGAGATCTACCACCACCATGAGCGACTCGATCCGCTGCACGAAGGCGTCGCCTCGATCCTGATCAAGGGGGCGGGACGGCTGCCTGAAGGCCGCTCGGCGTGGCTGGTGCCGGTGGGGATGAGGTTTCAGCACGACCCCGCCGTCGAGGGTACCTTCAGTGGGCGGCTCGACCGCCTCGAGGACCGGATCGGCTGGACCCCGAAGCCATCGATGCCGGTGCGCGACCGGATCCTGCGGCTCGGTGCCGGGATCATGGCCTTGAAGGAAACCGAGTTCCTCGGTGAGGCGGGTCGCGGCGAGCTTCAGGAGCGGCTGACAGGTCTTTGCGAGCGGCTGCTCGGTCAGGTCGAGGAGCGGATGGGGCGCGATCCCAGGGCCTCGAATCCGCCCGAGCGGGTCCGGGCGCTGCGCTACCGGCTTCGCCGCCGTCTGCTCGACGTCGAGGATCCGCCGGATCCGGTCGAGCGGGATCTGCTGCTCGACGACCTCGACCGGGCCTTCACCGCGCTCCAGGCGCACAGCTACATCGGCGACTACCTGCTCGCCGAGCCCACCCTCGACCGTCACGCCGAGACGGTCATGAAGCTGGAGGAGGATCTTTTCGGGTTTCCCTCCTACCCGGTTCCCCGCCGGGCGAGCGTGAAGGCGGGCGAGCCCATCGACGTCTCGGCGATGATCGCCGGCGGCGAGCTGCCGAAGAAGGAGGGGCCGGCCAGGCTCACCGCCCTGCTGGAGGAGCGGCTCACCGGCCTGATTCGCTGATCCGCCGTGGCCGCGGAGCCGGACACGGGTATTCTGTCCTTGCAAATCGGGGAAAACCCGCTTTTCTCCGCGGTCCCGATCAAGGGCGGACCGGCCAAGGTGGCTGGATCGAATCAAAGCAAACCATGAGCGAAAGCACCATCAATCCGGCCGATTACAAGGTCCACGAAACCGACACCGGCAGCGCCGACTACCAGGTGGCACTGATGACGAAGCGCATCGTCCACCTCACCGATCACCTCGCGACGCACAAGAAGGACAATTCCTCGCGCCGCGGCCTCCTCAAGCTCGTGGCCCAGCGCCGCAAGCTCCTCGACTACCTCAAGGCCAAGGACGAGGAACGCTACCAGAAGTTGATCCAGGGCCTCGGCCTTCGTCGCTAACCCCTTTCCTTCGAGGCGGCCACGGTTCATCCCGTGGCCGTTTCGCTTGAAATCGGTGGTCCGGCCT
>CALGOH010000282.1 GCA_937957985.1 uncultured Verrucomicrobiae bacterium | reverse complement strand
ATTCGCTTTCCTGGGAATCGCTGCGTCCATGTCCTTCTGCCACTGGTGCAGTTGCTCCAGCACGTCATCGCGCTTGTCCGGCATTGCTTCGGCGAGGTTCCGGCGCTCCCGGATGTCGTCCTTGAGGTTGTAAAGCGCCACGTGGCCGTCCTCGTGGTATTCCTTCAGCTTGTAGTCGCCGATCCTGATTGCCGCCACCGGACGCGAACGGAACAGCGGGTCGCGTTGTTCGTCGTAAACGCTGTAGCTCTGCAGGTAGGCGGGGAAGTGCCAGTAGATCGGCCGCTCGCCGAAGGTCCCGATTTCGCCGCGCAGCAGCGGCACCAGGCTGCGGCCATCGAGCGGTTGGTCGGGTAACTTCGCCCCGGCGATCTCGCAGAAGGTGGGATAGAGGTCGGTGCCGATCACCGGCTCGTCGCAGGTGCCGCCCGCCTTCACGACCCCGGGCCAGTTGACGAAGAGCGGCACCCGGATTCCACCCTCGAAATAGGTGCCCTTGTAGCCCCAGAGCGGATCCATGTCGGTGGCCGGACCGTAGCCGCCGTTGTCGGAGAAGAAGACGATCACCGTGTTGTCCCGCTCGCCGAGCCGGTCGAGTGCCTCGATCAAGCGGCCGGTGGCGTCGTCGATCGCCTGGATCATGGTCGCCATCACCACGTGGTCGTGCAGTTTGCCGGGCTTCTTCGCCTCGTACTTCGGCAGCAGGTCCTTTTTCGGATCGAGCGGGGTGTGGACGCCGAAGTGGGCGAGGTAGGCACACCAGGGCCGGTCCTTGCTTTCCTCGATGAAGTCGATCGTCCGGTCGGTGAGCATGTCGGCCAGGTATTCGTCGTTCGGCCCGTAGTGACCGTATTTCGGCGTGAGCTTCTGATGCTCCACCGCGACGTCGAATCCCTGCGTGGTCGGGTCGGGACCGAGGTGCCACTTGCCGAACATCCCGGTGCGGTAGCCGGCCTTCTTGAGCGTCTCGGCCCAGGTGACGATCTTGTCGTCAAGGACGGTCGTGCCCGTGACCTGCTCGAGGCGACGGTGTTTCGCGTTGCCACGCGGCCGGGTGCCGACATTGAAGATGCGGTGGCGCGGCGTGTACTGGCCGCTCAGCAGGCTCGCCCTTGCCGGCGCGCAGTTGGCGGCATTCGAGTAGGCGTCGGTGAAGACCATGCCGCCTTTTGCCAGCGCGTCGAGATTCGGCGTCTCGTAGAAGTCCGAGCCCATGTAACCGGTGTCCTTCCAACCGAAGTCATCGAGGTAGATGAAGAGGATGTTGGGCGCGGCTTCGAGCGGAGCGGCGAGCAGCGGGATCAGGCAGGCGAGATGTCGAAAGGGTTTCAGGAGGCTCATGGCGTTGCCTTTGAACGAAGAGGGCGAGGGGAATGTTGCAGCCGCGGACCGGGCGTCGATTCAGGAAAAGGCATGCCAGACGGCGAAACCCATGCCGGTGAGAATGCCCAGCAGCGAGAAGACCGTCCCGGGGTGATAGACGCGATAAACCGGGATGAGCCCCCAGCACCAGCGGAAGTGGCAGAAGAGTCCGACGCATCCATAGACGACACCGAGCGACTTGGCGGTCGCTCCCTTGACTTCGATGTCGGCGCCATCACCAAACCAGATCGCCTGCTCGGTGATCCACGCCGTCACCCCCGCATGGATGATCACGGCGGGCAGCAGGATGCCGAGCAGCACCAGCTTCACCCATCCACCGGAAGGAGGATAGGCGAGATTCTCCATGTCATGGGAGGTGTGACGGTGGGGATTCTCGAGCCAGGCCATGGGAAAGCGATGGGCCTCAGTCTCCGTTCTCCGGCAGCCAGCGCTTCATGCGCTCCCTCGCCAGCTCGACATGTTTCTTCTTCACATGTGCCGCCACGATGCCGAAGGCGACGGCCAGCGCGCCGAGGTCGTCGGAAAAGCCCGCGAGCGGCACGAGGTCCGGGATCGCGTCGAGGGGAGCGATGAAGTAGCCGAGGGCCGAGATGATCGTGCCTTTCGCCCACTTCGGGGTATCCTCGTCCCTGAGGGTCTCATAGAGCGTCAGCACCTTCTCGACGACCTCGACACCCGCCTTGCGGGCGAAGCCGCCGAGCTTCCTCCACAGCGAGTCGTCGGAGTAGTCTCTTGAATAGTCGTTGTCTTGCATGGGGTTGCTGGCGGACGGGGAAATTCTAGACCCGATCACGGTTCTGTTCCGCTTCGATTTCGGCGAGCCGGCGCTGGAGCCGCTCCTTTTCGTTTTCAAGGCTTTCCTTCGCTCGCGGGACTCCGGATCGAGGTTCCTCGACGACGCGGTCGTTGGTCAGGTAAACACCGCTCATCATCGAGGTCTTGACGTGGGCCTGGTGGACGCGGCCCTCACGGTCGCGGTAGACGACCTGATAGATCCGCGAATCCTTCTCGCCGAACCATCCGGGCCCGAAGGGATCCCAGCTCCGGTCGATCAGCTCGTAGCCCTGGTCCCTCAGGTATCTTTCGACCCGCTCGCCGTCGAAGGAACCGGCCATCAGCCGGAAGACGATGGCGAGCACGATGAAGAGGACGATGATGATGCCGGGTTCCATTTCGCGGCCATGATGCCCCGGAGTGGAAAGGGGGGAACATTACAAAACCGGCGGATTGTTTTCCCGCGCGTGGGCGTCACGTCCGGCGCTCGGCCCTTGCGCTTTGTTGGAATCACCCCTATGCGCGCCGCTTTTCCCGCCACCGACCGATGTTTTCCGACTTTTTCCGCAAGAAGAACGGCAACTGGAAAGACGACACGCTTTCCGGGCTGACCGTTGCGCTCGCCCTGGTGCCCGAAGCCATCGCGTTCTCGTTCCTCGCCGGCGTGAGCCCGGTCATCGGGCTCTGGTCGGCGGTGTTCGTCGGATTCATCACCGCCTCCCTCGGCGGCCGTCCGGGGATGATCTCGGGCGCCACCGGCGCGATCGCGATCGTGGCGGCCAAGGCGGTCGATCTCGGCGAACAGGCGGGGGGCGAGGAGATGGGTCTCAAGTATCTGTTCGTCACGCTGGTCCTCGCCGGGATCATCCAGTTCGGCGCCGGCCTGCTGAAACTCGGACGTTTCATCCGGCTCGTTCCGCACCCGGTGATGATCGGCTTCGTCAACGGCCTCGCGATCGTGATCGCGGTCGGCCAGCTCGGGTTCTTCCAGAAGTTCGTCGGAATGAACGAGGAGGGCACGCGGATGATGGATTGGCTGCAGGGCCCGCAGCTCGCCCTCATGATCGGGCTCGTGATTGCCTCGATGGCGATCATCCATTTCCTGCCGAAGCTCACCAAGGCGGTCCCCTCGGCGCTGGCGGCGATCATCCTCATCGGCACTCTCGGCTACTTCGGGGTCTTCGACGCCCGCACCATCGCCGATGTCCTCCGCGACGGAGGCGGTGACGGCACGCTGAGCAACGCCTTCCCGATGCCCGCCAACTTTGCGGGCATCCCCTGGGACTGGGCATTCTTCAAATCCATCCTGCCCATCGCCCTGACCATCGCGCTGGTCGGCCTGATCGAGTCGCTGATGACCCTGCAACTCATCGACGAGATGACCGAGACCCGCGGCCACGGCAACCGCGAGTGCCTCGCCCAGGGCGGCGCCAACGTACTCTCCGGCCTGTTCGGCGGCATGGGCGGCTGCGCGATGATCGGCCAGTCGCTGATCAACATCCGCTCCGGCGGCCGCGGCCGCACTTCGGGCATCGTCGCCGCGCTGGCGCTGGCGGTCTTCGTCCTTTTCGCCGGTCCGGTGATCGTCCAGATCCCCATCGCCGCCCTCGTCGGCGTGATGTTCATGGTGGTCATCGGCACCTTCGAATGGTCGTCGCTGCGCACTTTCGGCAAGGTGCCGGCTTCCGAGATCCTGGTGATCGTGGCGGTGACGCTGGTCACCGTCTTCATGCACAACCTGGCCCTTGCGGTCTTCGTCGGCGTCATCCTTTCCGCTCTTGTCTTCGCCTGGGAAAGCTCGCGCCACGTCCATGTCGAGGTGGTGAGCGAAAGCGAGGACGAGAAGCTCTACTCGCTGGAAGGACTGCTCTACTTCGGCTCGGTGAGGGATTTCGCCGACCACTTCCAGGCACGCTCCGACGTGCCGAGCATCGTGATCGACTTCGCCCGGGCGCGGGTCTGCGACCTTTCCGGCATCGAGGCGATCAATGCGCTCACCGAACGCTACCGCAAGGCCGGCAAGCGGCTCAGGCTGCGGCATTTGTCGAAAGACTGCGCCCGCATGCTGGAGCGCGCCGACGCGCTGATCGACATCGAGGTGGCCGAGGATGATCCCGATTACCTGGTTGCCCGGATCCGCCCGGGGCGGGAGTGAGGATCCGCCTTGCCGTTGCCGGGCCATCCGTGCACTCTCGACTCGTCGTCGGGCTCGTCCCGGCGGCAGCCTCCGGGAAGCCCGTGGCACGGGCAGGAAATTGATGGGGAATCCGGTGCGAATCCGGAACGGTCCCGCCACTGTGACCCCGCCCCAGATTCAACATGGTCGTTCGGAAGCGCTGGCCACCTTGAATCTGGGGCGGGGGAGTCAGATCGCCAGCCTGGGGAGCTTGTCTGAAACGACCTGCGGATTTCAGGTCACGGACCCCAAGACATCGAATGCAACCACACAAACCGTCCGGAGTTTTCCGGGCGTCAAGGACGTGCCGCCTCTTGCTGGCGGTTTTCTCCCTCGCCGTCCCCGCGACGGCCGAGATCGAATCGGAACTCGACCGTCTGGTCGTCGCCGCGCTGCGGACGCCGATCGAGCCGGGATCGACCACCTCGACGCTCACCTCGCTCGACCCGCGCGACCTCGAGCAACGGGGCGTGGTGGAACTGCGCGACGCGCTGAACGAGTCGCCGGGAGTGATCGCCACCTCGACCGCCGGTCAGACCGGGGCCGCCGGATCGCTCTTCATCCGCGGCACGACCACGGCGGACTCGCAACTGGTCGTCGACGGCATGCGCCTCAGCGACGCCACCGTGCCGCTCGGCAACTTCCTCGCCGGTGCCCGACTCGACGACCTCGACCGGATCGAGATCCTGCGCGGACCCCAGGCCGCGATCCACGGCAGCGAGTCGATCGGCGGCGTGGTGTGGCTGGAGACCGCCCGCGGCGAGGGCAACCCCGGCGGCCGCCTGCGGGTCGAAGGTGGATCCTTCGACGGCTTCGACGTCCACCTTTCCCACTCGGGGAGAAGCGGCGACGTCTCGTGGTTCGCCGGCCTCGGGCGCGGCGGTACCCGCAATGACGCCGTCGATCAGGAGTATGTCCGCTCGCGCGCCGCGCTGCGATTCGAATGGACGCCGGCCGACGATGTCACGCTCGGCATGACCTTTCGCGCGATCGACTCACGCTTCGACTTTCCCGGCTTCTTCGGACCAAACGTCGATCACCTCGACGCGACCCTCGGCACGATCTACCTCGACGCCCGTCCCACCGAGGCATGGCGTGCCCGGGTGACGCTCGGGCATTATCGCGAAAGCTACGACAACGAGGGATTCTTCGGAAACTTCGGCACGGATCTCGAGCGGACCGCCGTTTACACCGATCACGTGATCGAGGTCACCGATGGGCACCGCCTGCTGGCCGGCGCCTCCTTCGAACATACCGACTTCGCCAATACCATCGGCACCGACGTGGCGGTCGATCGCCTCGGCGCCTATCTCGGCTGGCAGTGGCAACCGGTCGATTCCTTCGTCGCCGATGCCGTGGTGCGCTGGCAGGACGACCAGAGCTACGGCGACGAGTTCACCTGGCGCGCGGGCGCTTCGTGGGAATTTGCTGAAGGCTCTCGGCTACGTGGCGGCATCGGGCGTGCCTTCCGGGCGCCGACCTTTCTCGATCTCTACGGCACCGCCTTCGGCGTCGGTGATCCGAACCTCAGGGCCCAGACGAGCATTGGTTGGGACATCGGGATCGAACAGCGGATCGGGGAGAACCATCGGCTTGCGGTGACCTGGTTCGAGAACTCGATCGAGAATCGGATCCGGTCGTTGCCCACGCCTCCGGTGAACCTGCCCGGCGACACGCCGGCGCGCGGACTTGAGACGGCGATGAGCGGATCGTGGTGCGACGGTCTCTTTGCCTACCGCCTAGCGTGGACGTGGCTTGATGAATCCCTGCAGGATCAACCGGAGCACACGGCCACGGCCTCATTCGATTGGAGCCCGCTTGATCGGCTCCTGCTCGGCATCGGCGCGACCTACGTCGATGAGCGGAGCTACGGGGGCGCGCCGCTCGACGACTACCTGCTGCTGCGGATCTACGGGAGCTACCGTATCAACGACCACCTGACGCTCCACGGACGCCTCGAGAACCTCGCCGACACCGACTACCAGCTCTCGAACATCGGCGGCACCGTCGTCGATGGTGCGGGCCTCGGTGCCTACGCGGGGATGACGGCCAGCTTTTGAATCACCTGCCAGTGGTCCCGCAGTTGCGGGATCCCGGTCATGGATCGGCGGAGCCCGTCCACCCTTCGGGAATGATACGAGTCCCAAGAAGGAACCTGACGCTTCGGAGCGCGTGGAGTTGTTGAACCGCCAAGACGCCAAGGCGCAAAGAAGGGGACTTTGGAGACCTGCACCGGTCGGGCCTTTGCGTCTTGGCGTCTTGGCGGTTCAATCACCCGGTCAGACCGTCAGGCCAATTCAAAGAGATGGTGTGGGTCACCGGAATCGCCAATTGCGTCCGCCTTCTTTGCGGGCAACCATCCGCCGCACGCCGTTGACTCAATCGATGAGCGATTCCGACATGCCGCCCGGGCCTGAATTGTTCCTCACCACGCAATGGAGCCGGGTGCTGCGCGTGCGCGGAGAGGATGCCGAGGCGGCGCATGAGGCGCTGGCCGGGTTGTGTGCGGACTACTGGCGCCCACTCTATCATTTTGCCCGCCGCAGGGGTCATTCGCCGCACGATGCGCAGGATCTCACCCAGGGGTTCATCCTCGGTCTGCTCGAGTCCGGTTCCTTTGCGAGGGCCGATCCGAATCGCGGTCGCTTCCGCAGCTTTCTGCTCGGGTCGTTCACCCACTTCCTCGCCAGGCACCGCCGGGACGCCGCCGCCCTGAAGCGCGGGGGAGGGCAGGCCGCGCTTTCGATCGACGGGCCCGATGGCGAATCTTTCCACCTTTCGCTGGCCTCGGATTCCGCCACGCCCGAGCAGGCCTACGAGCGTGCCTGGGGCATCGCGCTGCTGGCCCGGGCGATGGAGAAACTGCGACTGAAATACGAGACCGCCGGCCGCGCCGATCTTTTCGCCGCGCTGCAGCCGCACCTTTCCGGCGCGAAGGGCCGGCCGGGCTACGCCCGCATCGGCGAGAAGCTCGACATGAGCGAAAGTGCCGTGACCGCTGCCGTGCACCGCATGCGCCACAGCTACGGGGGGCTCGTCCGCGAGGAGATCGCCGCCACCGTGAGCCACCCTGCGGAGGTCGATGATGAACTGCGCCACCTGATGACGATCCTTTCCGGCCCCGGCGCATGAGCGCGCAAGGTTTCGCCGCAAACCGGTAAGTAAGCACTGCAAGCGATGTCCTCTTCCGTCGATCCCACCACCTCAGCATCCGCCGTGTGCGGGGTATGTGGTGGGCCGATGGCCGGGGCCACGGTGGCGGGGCAATGCCCGCGCTGCCTGCTCGGACTGGCGACCGCCGCGTTGCCGGCGGAAGACGACGAAGACCTGCTCAACCCCTGCCAGACCCGTCGCTTCGGCGACTACGAGCTGCTGGCCGAAGTCGCCCGCGGCGGCATGGGCATCGTCTATCGCGCCCGTCAGGCCAGCCTCGGCCGCGAGCTGGCGATCAAGATGATCCTCGGCGGCGAGATCGCCGGCGACGAAGCCCGTGCGATGTTCCAGCGCGAGGCGCGCGCCGCCGCCGCCCTGCACCACCCGAACATTGTCCCGGTCTATGAAACCGGCGAGCACGAGATGCTGCCGTATCTCACGATGCGCCACGTGCCGGGCGGGCAAACGATCGCCGACTGGGCCGCCACCCGCCGTCGGGACTTCCCCGCGCTCGCCGCCGCCGTCGCCTTGGTCGCCCGGGCCGTCGCCCACGCCCACAGCCACGGGATCCTCCACCGCGACCTCAAGCCGTCGAACATCCTCTGGGATCCCGAACTCGGGCCGCAGGTCACCGACTTCGGCCTCGCCAAGCTGCTCGACGAACCTGCCGCCCAGCTCACCCGCACGCTTCACCTCGTCGGCAGCCCGGCTTACATGGCACCCGAGCAGATCGAGCCCGCCGACGACGGCATCACCACCGCCACCGACGTCTATGGCATCGGCGCGGTGCTCTTCGAACTTCTAACAGGAAGCCCGCCCTTCGCCGGACGCTCGACCGCGGAAACCCTGCGCCGCGTGGTCGAGGAACGCGCGGTCCTACCCGCCAACATTCCTCGCGACCTGCGCATCGTCTGTCTCAAGTGCCTCGCGAAGCAGGCCGCCGACCGCTACGGCACGGCCGCCGACCTCGCCGCCGACCTCGAACGGTTCAGCCGCGGCGAACCGGTCACCGCCACGCCGCAGCCGCTGGTTCGGCACATCGGCTCGTGGATGCGCCGCCGACCAGTGACCGCCGGACTCGGCGCATTGCTCGTCCTTTCCGTCCTCGTCGGGCTCGGCACCGCGCTCCGGCAGTGGCGGCAGGTCGAGGCCGCCCACGCCGCCCAAGGCATCGTGCTCGACCAACTCCGCTGGCGCGAAATCACGCGTCAGGCGGAATCGGCCGACGAGGCTCCGGTCGCGCTCGCCCGCCTCGCCGCTCAGCTGCGACGCGATCCCGGGCGTTGGCAGGCCGCGATGATGGCGATGTCCCTGGTCGATCAACGCCCGTTCCCGGTCCTCGCCGGGCCACCGCTCGACCCATGGGATCCGGCATTTCCGCCTCCCGTTCTTGCCGCCGATGGCAGATGGGTCGCGAGTGCCGGACCGGATGGCGTCACGCTCCGGGAAACCTCTTCCAACCGGCGCCTTGCGTCTTACCACCCACCCGCCGCGGTGACCGCCCTGGCGGCTGGTGGCGGCGCGTTGGCCTATGCCGGCGCCGATGGCGGAGTGTGGCTCTGCCGAAATCCGGATGACCTGCCCGTGAAGCTGCCACGCGAGGGAAAACCGGAACCGGTCACGAGCCTCACCGCATCCGCAGACGGACGGATCTGGCTTGCGGCAGGCGATGGCTTTCTCGAAATCCACCGCCCGGACAACCACCCGCTCCGCCTCTCCCTCGACGAGCCGCCTGCCGGCCTCGTTCTCAGCTCGGATGGAGATCGCGCCGTCGTCTGGTCGCGCCACCACGCCTTCGCCCTGAACACAGCCGATGGCTCGAAAATCTGGCGACACGAAGCCCCGCCGGAAATTCGCCATGCCAGCCTCTCGGTCGATGGCAGTCACCTTGCCGTGATCGATACCAATGGCAGGGTGCATTTGCGCAACTTCGACCGCGCCCTCGAGCTCCCCACCATCGAGAGTCCCTTCGACGATTACTCCCGCGGCGTCTTCAACCCCGACGGCTCACGTATCCTGCTCACCGGAACTTCCGACAATCTCGCAGTTCACGATACAGCCACCGGCACCCGGGTCTCACCGCCGATGCGGCATTTCTACGAGCAACTGAGCCTCGTCGGCACCGCCGACGGCACCGCGGCGCTCAGCTTCGCGTCCGACGGACGCGCCTGCCTCCGGGATACCACCACCGGCGAGGTTCGCCTCCAGGCAATCCGTCGCGATACCCATCACGATGCGAAGACCTCCCTCGCTGCCGACGGCTCGTCGATCCTTGTCACGCCTACCCGAAGCCCATCCGGCAGCCGCCTGCCCACCGTCTGGCGGGGTACCACGCCCGCGCCCATCGTCCGCCGCTTCCACCCGATCGAGCGCTCGCTCAGTTCCTCCCGCATTTCGCCCGACGGGCGCCTCGCCGCCTTCGGCCCGGGTCCTTATTCGATCGTCCATGATATCGCGACCGGCTGCACGCTTCTCGACGTGCCCACACGCGGCCATTGCTACATCCACCTCTTCTCGCCCGACGGCACCCGCTGTTATGCGCTGACGGCCAGCGGCTGGCGCTACGGCTGGTCGCTGGCCGATGGCACCGAACTCTGGCCGCCCGCCCGCGAACCCGGACTCATCCGCCCGGGCGAGCTTTCACCCGACGGCACCCGCATCGTCGCCGGCCACAATGACGGCCACATCCGCATTTACGACACCGCCGACGGTCGTCTTGTCCACACCCGGCCCCACCCCGGTGAGATCAAGGTCATCCGCTTCGCGCCCGACGGCAGTGGCCGCTTCGTCTCGGGCTCCACCGACCGGCTCGCCCACGTCTGGGATGTCACCACCGGACAAAAACTCGCCACCCTCGAAGGCCACACCGACAAGCGCATCGCCGCCGCCTGGAGTCCCGACTCGCGCTTTCTCGCCACCGCCTCCTACGACCGCAGCGCCCGCCTGTGGGATGCCCGCAGCGGCCAGCCCATCGGCAGCCCGTTGCCGCACGCCGCCTGGCTCTCGCACTTGGAAATCTCGCCTGACGGCAAACTTCTCGCCACCGGCTGCCGCGACGGGACCCTGAGGTTCTGGCATCTGCCCGACGGATCACCTGCCAGTCCGCCACTGCCGCAAAAATCGACCGTCCACACCGTGCGCTTCACCGCCGATGGAAAGGCGGTCCTCGTCGTCGATCACCAAGGCTTCCGTTTCTGGGACCCCGTGCGTGCCGAGCCGCTCACGCTCCACGTTCGCGACCCGATGACCAGTGGCGTCGGCATGGACTCCGAATCGTGGCGTGCCTTCATGACCGCCGACGGCTCCCGCGTCCTCACGGGAGTCGCCGCGGCCGGCACCGCGCTGCACACCGTCGCCCAGCCCCGCGAACCGGTCCCCCCGTGGTTTCCCGAACTCCTCGAATCGCTTGCCCAGATGCGTTTCGACGACGCGGAAACCCCGCACCTGCTCGATGGCAGCGGTCTTTTTGAAATCCGCAAGACCCTCATCAACGCCACCGGGCCCTATGCCGAATGGGCCCGCAGGGTGATTGCTCCAGATTACTGAGATTTTTTTTCATCCGGGCACAAGGTTTCTTCCGCGACGGGTAAGAAACCCGGTGATGAAGCTGCCTTCCGCCCTGCTCGCCACCCTCCTGCTGGCTGCCTTGCCAGCCCGCGCCGATACCATCGTCGTCAACAGCACCGCCGACCCGGCGGGCTTCAACGGCTCCATCACCATCCCCACGCTCGGAGCCACCGTCACTCTGCGGGATGCGGTCAACGCGGTGAACAACACAGGTGGCACACACACCATCACCTTCGCTCCCGCACTGGCCGGGCAGACGATCCAGCTTTCGCAAATCGGCAACACCAACGGCGGCGGCTCCGCGTTGAAGGTCCAGGGCTTTCTGAGCCAGGAGCGCACCGTCACCTTTCAGGGTCTCACCGGCGGCTCTGGCGTCACCATCGCGCGCAGCCCCGCTGTGCCGCAAATGCGGCTTTTCAACTGCGATGGAGCGGGAACCCTCACCGTCGTCTTCAACGACCTGACGCTGAGCAGCGGCGACGTGAACGGCGATGGGGGCGCGGTGTGGATCCGCTCAGCCCATGTCAGCTTCAACAACTGCACCCTCTCCGGCAATCGGGCCAATGCCGGCGGTGCCATCCACAAGGAGGGAGGGGCTTCCTTCCTCAGCCTCAACAACAGCACCGTCGCCAACAACCACTCCGTGACCCAGGGCGGCGGCATCAACAACAGCTTCGGCAATCTGGAACTCACGCACGCGACGATCACCGGAAACACCTGCGACCAGCGGGCCGGCGGCATCTTTCTCTTCCTCGGTTTCTACCCCACGATGCGCAACTGCATCGTCGCGGGCAACACCGCCGGCCAGTTTCCCGACATCGACGGGATCGTCAGCACCTCGACCAGCTCCCACAACCTCATCAGCGACCCGGGCACGACGCCGAGTGCCAACAACAACAACGGTGCCGGTGGCCTGACCGACGGGGTCAATGGCAACATCCTCGGTGTGGACGCCCTGCTCGGGGCGCTTGCCGACAACGGCGGTCCGACCGCCACCATGGCGCCCGACCCCGCCAGTCCGGCCATCGACGGTGCCGTGTTGCTCGCCGGCTTCGCCACCGACCAGCGGGGCATCGCCCGCCCCCGGGGCGCTCTCCCGGACATCGGCGCTTTCGAAGCCCCGACCACCGCGCCGGTCATCACCACCACGACCACCAGCACGACCTTCACCACCATGCTGCCCGGCAGCTTCCAGTTCGCCGCCAGCGGTTCGCCAAAGCCGGTCTTCAGCCACAATGGCGCGCTGCCCGCAGGAGTGACCCTCAGCCCCGACGGCCTGCTCAGCGGCACGCCCGAACTCTTCAACGAGGGCATCTACCCGATCACTGTCACGGCCGACAACGGCACCGCGCCGGCGGCCAGCAAAGCCTTTGCATTGGTCGTGCAACAAGGTGCTCCACTGGTCATCAGCAGCCCCGCCACCACCACCTTCACCACCATCCGCAGCAACAGCTTCCAGTTCGTCGCCAGCGGCACGCCTTCGCCGACCTTCAGCTTCACCGGCAGCCTGCCGACGGGCGTCACCCTCGACAGCAGCGGGCTGCTCAGCGGCACACCGCCCCTTTTCTCGGAAGGTGTCTATCCGATCACCGTGACCGCGCAAAACAGCGCCGCGCCCTCGGCGACCCAGTCCTTCACCCTCGTCGTGCAAAAGGGCGACCTGCTCGTCACCACGGCGATCGATGAGGACAACGGCAGCACCAATCCCGCCCTCGGTACCGGCACCAGTCTGCGTGAGGCGGTCGCCTTCGCCAACACCCAGTCCGCCCCGCAGACCATCACCTTCGACCCTTCACTTGCCGGCCAGACCATCGAACTCAGCCTCGTCGGTGACTCGTCGTTTGGATCGCCGTCCGCGCTGCGCATCGACAAGGAGATCACCCTCCTCGGGCTCACCAGCGGCCCGGGCATCACCATCACCCGTGCCGCCTCGGCCCCGGCGATGCGCTTGTTCCGCATCTGGAGCAAGCCGGCCAAGCTCACCCTTGAGGACCTAAGCCTCACCAACGGGTCCTCGGATTTTGGCGGCGCGGTGTACGTCAATGGCTCGTTCGTGGCCCGGCGATGCGCCTTCACCGGCAACTCCGGCAGTTTTCGCGGCGGCGCGATCTACGTCCAGGCCAGCAGCGAGATTCCCGATGCGACGCTGGTCAACTGCACCATCGCCCAGAACTCGTCCAACCTCGGTGCCGGTGGGGTGTTCGCCGAGCCGAGCATCCATCCGACCGGAAGCTCGCTGAACATGGTGAACTGCACGGTCGTCGGCAACCAAGCGACCGCTCAGCAGGATCTCATTCCGGCCGGCCTCGGTGGCGAGGGCACGATCACCAACTGCATCGTCGATGGAAATCTTGGCTACGTGTATCTCGACTTCGACGGCGGCGTTTATTTGCCCGCCAATTCCAACCTTTCGACCGGCTTTACCGGCACCCACAACCTGATCGGCTATGGCAGCTGGAACGGAGGCTTTGGCAATGGCAGTTTCGTGGACGGCGTTGACAACAACATCGTCGGAGCGGACGTCGGCCTCGCCCCGCTGACCACGCTCGGCAGCCCGACCCCGGTCATGCCGCTGCGCCGCACCAGCCCGGGCTACAACGCCGGCACCGCGTCCGGCCTCACCACCACCGACCAGCGCGGCGTCGCCCGCCCCCAGCACGGCGCGACCGACATTGGCGCCTACGAATACCTCCCGAATTTCGTTGTCACCACCGCTGCGGATGAAAACGACAACAGCAGCGACCCAGCCGTCGGCACCGGCACCAGCCTGCGTGAGGCTCTCGCCGATGCCAGCCACTACGGCACGGCCCGGACCATCACCTTCGCGCCGTCGCTGGCCGGGCAGACGGTGACGTTGAGCAGCGGTTGGACCGGCCCGACCGACAGCAGCGCCCTGCTGGTGACCACTGGTATCATGGTGCAGGGCCTCACCACCGCGCCCGGCGTGACCCTCGCGGTGGCGTCCGGCGTCCAGAAACGCCATTTCCAGGTCGGCACCGGCGGGCATCTGACCCTGCAGGACCTCAACCTCACCGGCGGCAACGTGAGCGATTTCGGTGGCAGCGTGTGGAACCAATATGGCTCCCTCATCGTCCGGCGCTGCACCTTCTCCGGCAACAGTTCGGCGAACGAGGGCGGCGCGGTGCATTGCTCGGGCGGCACGCTGCTGCTGGAGATCGAGAACTCCACCTTCGTCGGAAATTCCGCCGCCTCGGTGGGCTCGGCGATCGTCACCGGCGCGGTCTCGAATTCCTTCAAGCACCTGACCGTCACCGGCAACACCGGCCCCTGGGTGATCTGGCTTTATGACACCGTGCCGACCATCGACAACTCGATCGTCGCCGGGAACAGCCCGGACGGCATCGCCACCCACGGCAGCGGTGCCTTCGCCGCGTCCAGCGCGGGCAATGTCTTCGGCACCGGCAACACCGCCGGCATCACCCACGGGGTGAACGGCAACCTGGCCGGGCTCACTGCGACGCAACTCCGCCTCGGCCCACTTGCCAACAACGGGGGACCGACCCCGACGTGCGCCCCCCTGAGCGGCAGCCCGGTCATCAACTCCGGCTCGCCGATCGGTGGCATCACCACCGACCAGCGCGGCAGCGCGAGATCGGTCGCCGGCTCCCCCGACAGCGGGGCGGTGGAAAACGAGATCGGCGACACCGATCCCGACCGTGACAATCTCAACAACGTCGCCGAGGCATTCGCACAGACCAGTCCGGTGCACATCGACGCCGACAGCGACGGCTACACCGACGCGACCGAGATTCTGAGCGGCAGCGATCCGACGTTTTCCGGCAGTGTGCCCGGCACCACCCGGATCGAGCGCGTGCTCGGCATCGGCCCCGCCCGCGGACTGGACCTCAGTGGCACCTTCGTTCACGCCTTCAATGTTGGCACTCCCGGCGCGGCCGGCCAGGCCGGCGACGCCTACTTCACGGCCGACAACGAGTCGGGCATCACCCTCGGCGCGCCCAACGAGATCGCCAGCTGGTCCACCCGCGAGTTCGGGGCCAGCGCCAACGACACCACCCTCGAGACCGTGTTCCAGTCCATCCGCTGGGCCGACACCAGCCATCCGAATCCCGGCCTGCGGGTCATCTCCGTCATTCTGGACAACCTGACGCCCGGCAACCGCTACAAGCTCCAGCTCCTCTTCGCCGAGAGCGGCGACTACAACCGCCGCTTCGACGTGCGGGTGGACGGCGTGCTGGTCGCCGACGACTTCGGTCCCTCCGAAGCCCAGGGCTCACCCGCCAAGACCTATGCCGCCACAGCCGTTGTCCACGAATTCGTCGCTTCCGCCACCAGCGCCACGATCGTCCTCGACGGTGCCAGCGTGACCGACGGCACCGCCGACAAGAACCCGATCCTCAACGGCGTGACCCTGGAACAGACGGCTGTTGCGACTGCTTTGTACCAATGGCGCGTGCTGCATGGTCTCGCCACCGACGGCTCCGAGGACGACGGAAACCCCTCCGGCGACGGGGTGGCCAATCTCCTGAAGTATGCCTTCAACATGGCACCCGACGCGGGCGACCTGCTGGAGTCTGACGTTTCGATTCTACCAAACGGCGGCACCGCCGGCCTGCCCGCCATCACCACCAACGCCACGCCGCAGCTCGTCATCCAGTTCGTCCGGCGCAAGGCTGCGACCAACCCCGGGGTCACCTACACTGTGCAGGTCTGCTCGGACCTCTCGAATCCAGCCGACTGGAGTCCCCTCGACCTGAGCGGCGCGACTGTCGAGTCGCTCGACGGCACCTGGGAACGCGTCACCGCAACCGATCCGACCAGCGGCCCCCGCCGCTTCGGGCGGGTCGGTGTTACCACTTCGGCACCGTAGGATTGGCGGACAGCCGCCTGCGCTGAAGCTCCGGCGCGCCGGGGGAGTGTCCGCCCTCCCTCACCCCTTCGGCTCGTCGAGTTTCTCGCGAACCTTGGTGGCGAGTTCCTCGTAGAGTTCGTCGTTGTCCTTGAGCACCTGCTTGGCGGCGTCGCGGCCCTGGGCGAGCTGCTCGCCGTTGTAGGCGAACCACGAGCCGCGCTTCTGGATGAGGTCGAATTCCAGCGCGAGGTCGAGCAGCGACCCGGTCGAGGAGATGCCCTCGTTGTACATGATGTCGAACTCGCAGGTCGTGAAGGGCGGGGCCACCTTGTTCTTCACCACCTTGATCTTGGTCCGGTTGCCCTGGACGGTGCCGTCGGTCGCCTTGATCTGGCCGATGCGGCGGATATCGACGCGGACCGAGGAGAAGAACTTGAGCGCGCGGCCGCCGGGAGTGGTCTCCGGGTTGCCGAACATCACGCCGATCTTCTCGCGGATCTGGTTGGTGAAGATGCAGACGGTGCGCGCCTTGGAAATGAGCGCGGTGAGCTTGCGCATCGCGGCGCTCATCAGGCGCGCCTGGGTGCCGACGGTCGAATCGCCGATCTCGCCGTCGAGTTCCTGTTTGGTCACGAGCGCCGCGACCGAGTCGAGCACGATCACGTCGATCGCATTCGAGCGGACCAGCGTCTCGCAGATCTGCAGCGCCTCCTCACCCGAGTTCGGCTGGGAAATCAGCAGGTCGTCGAGGTTGACCCCGAGCTTGCGGGCGTACTGGGGGTCGAGGGCGTGCTCGACATCGATGAAGGCGGCCAGTCCGCCCTTCTTCTGGGCCTGGGCGATGGCGGTGAGGGTGAGGGTCGTCTTGCCCGACGACTCCGGGCCGAAGATCTCGATGATCCGCCCGCGGGGAAAGCCGCCGACACCGAGGGCCCGGTCGATCACCAGATTGCCGGTCGGGATCACGTCGATGTCGATCGCGTTGGCGTCGCCCATCCGCATGATGGCGGCTTCGCCGAACTCCTTCTGGATCTGGGAGATGGCCAGATCGAGATTGCGTTTGCGGGCGTCGGCGAGTTTGTCGGAAGGATCAGCGGTCTTGGCCATGCCGCGGGATCTCGCAGATGGATCCGCTGCGGTCAATTCAAAAAGATGTTCTCTTGAACAAAATTATTCCAGCTGGGTATCGAGTATCCTGTATGGAGACCATGCCGGAGCCGTTGAGAATTTCAGAGTTTTTACCCACAATGCGACGTTGTCAGCCGCATCAAACGGTCTACTTTGTCGCCAGCATGCAATGTGCATACAGACACGGAGCCTCTCGCCGTCGGCCAGTCTCCCGCTCCGCTGGCTTCAGTCTCATCATCACCGTCACCATGATGGTGCTTCTGGGGTTGCTGGCCATCGGAATGATGAGTCTGGCGTCGATCGCGCTGCGCACGAGTTCGTCGGCGCTGGCGCAGGCGGAGGCACGGGCGAACGCGCGTCTCGCGCTGACCGTGGCGATGGGCGAACTTCAGAAGGAGATGGGCCCCGACAGGCGGGTCAGCGCGACCTCCGAAATCCTGGCGACTGGATCGACTCCGGTCGCCAAAGCGAACACCACCGGTGTCTGGGAGTCGTGGTGGGACTTCGACCCGGTCTCGGCTCCGGACTACACCGCCGAAAAGACCAACCGTTTCAGGCGGTGGCTGGTGTCGGGGGCCGACCGCGATGCGCTCGCATCGCTGGATTTTGTTAACACCGGCTGGGATGGCGATTCGGTCGAGCTGGTGGGGTCGGGATCACTGGGTCCCGATGCCGACGCTGACGACAAGGTTTCCGCCGGTTTGGTGACCGTTTCCGGAGACGATGGGATCGAGGGCGCCTACGGCTGGCATGTTTCCGATGAGTCGGTCAAAGCCCGGGTCAATCTCTACCGCGATCCCGAGCAGAACATGACCCTGGCGCAGAAGCGGGCCCTGGTGGCGGGGCATCGCCCGGATCCGTCGGTCATCCTCGGACCCGGTGGCGATCTCCTGTCCGCGTTTCCAACCGATTCCAACCAGGCCGAATACACGGTGGCGAAGGCCAGCGTGGGGAAGGTGATCGACCTCGATCAGGCCGAGCTGCTGGACCAGGCGAGGGGGAAGATCAAGCCGTTGCGGAACGACATCACGCCTCATTCCCTTGGCGTGATGGCCGACGTGCGCGGCGGTGGATTGAAGCAGGACCTGTCCTCCGTGTTCGAGATGGGTGCCTCCACGCCCGCCAACCTGCCGCAGGAGTTCAGGGGAAGGAGGCTTTACCAGTCGCTGCTCGGCGTCAGCGGCGTGTCCGACCCCTACTGGAGCACCTTGTCCGGTTACTATAACTCCTTCCGGAATGTCACCGACCCCGACTCGAATCCGACCATTGCGGTGGATGCCGACTCGGATTTCACCGATCCGGTGCCGGACGAGTTTCACCCGGCGCCGGTCATCGCGAAGGTTGACACCATCTTCGGCATCGTCGGGCGTCCTCTCACCGATGTCGGGTGGATCGACAAAACCAAGTTCGATTACTTCGTGGACATGGTTTTCACGCCGGTGGTCACCTTGCACAACCCTTACAATGTCAACGTCTCGTTCCACAAGATGGAGGTGACGTTCACCAACATCCCGCTTGGCTTCAACTTCGTGCTGCAGGAAGGAGGCCCCGGCGCCGGTGGCGGAGGCTCCAAGAGCGTGGTCCCGGGGACCTTTGAAACGCTCAACACCATGGCCCAGAACCCTCCCAACAGGGGCGAGAAAAAATTCGTCGTGAACATCGCCAACTGGGCCGACAACCAGCCGCTGGCATCGAACTCCGACATCACGGGGCCGATCATCATGAAGCCGGGGCAAACACTGATCTGCGGTCCGGTCCTTCCCCCCGACTCCTCATTCTACAGGGATGCGCGCTCCGGCAGCAACGTCAGTGGTTACGACTGGACCAAGAACAATCCTCTCACCGAGAAGGTCAAGGCGAAGCCATCCTTCGTCCCGGGCCTTGGATTCGAAATCACCGCGACGGTCATCAGCAACACGCGATACGGATCGGGCATGGGAAGCTGGTGCAGCTACCTGATGCTTCGCGACCAGAACGCGACCAACAAGATCTCACAGTCCACCGTCACGGACCGGTTCCACGTGGAGTTCAAGATGCAGAAGCCCTATTGGTACACTGAGAATTTGGCGCAAGCTACTGCGACCCTGAAAAAGACCGAGCTCCCCCCCTCGTTCTCGGTGACCGCGAAGCTCCAGGCGACCTCTAGCGGCTCTCTCGAGGATTATGCCCAATTCCGGTTCGATTACGAAGACAACGAGACCCTCAACAGCGTTTTCGACGATCGGACCTACCGCTACCCGCCCACGGGCTCCCTCACCGGCTCGAAGGTCGCTGCTCCCGGTGGCGTGCCCTACAACGCGCAGGGGGCGTACGTGCATCCGATCGCGATTTTCTCCGTCTATTCCCGCACCACGAATGGCGGCGTGTATGAAACCGGCACGCGGACCGAGAGTCCGATCGACAGCCCGCAGGTCAACCTGCTCAGGGACGGGCGACTGGCGGGCAAACCCTTTCTCTTTCACAACCCGTCACGTTCGAACTTCTCGATCAACCTGGCCGACGACCAGCCGGGGCTGCAGGCTCATGAACTCAACTTCCAGCCGTTCCTGAGCAAGGGCGACTTCCAGGACTACATGGACGTGGACGCCACCAACCGGGTCCCGTCCCTGAGCGGGAACAAGACCACCACCGGCATCAAGTCGGGCAGCTACCTCGAACTTCCCTCCGGCCCGCTGCAGACGATCGCCGACTTCCGCCGCTCGAACGCGCTCACCACCTCCTATCTGCCGCACTTCGTGCAACCGGTCGGCAATTCGCTGCTTCATCCGCTGATGTCTCCGGACAGGGTGATCGAGGCGAACTCGGACATCGCCAACCGCCCCTTGCTGGATCATTCGGTCCTGGCGAACCACGCGCTGTACGACCGCTTCTACTTTTCGACCTTCGCCTCCGGCGGCACGACGACACCCGACGACGCCTTCGAGCAGTTCATGGATGGCACCGCGCCGCTGGCCTCGCAGGCTTTCCAGCCCTACCTGCCCGAGGGGCGGACCGTCGCCGAGGCCAAGGGCGAGCTGTTCGCCGGTGGCGTGCCGACCGCCGAGGCCTACAAGCAGGCCGCCGGATACCAGATGATCCGCGGTCCCTTCAACGTCAACTCGACGAGCGTGCAGGCGTGGAAGGCGAAGCTGGCATCGATGGGCAAGACCGAAATCCAGACCCTGTGGGCGCGCACCGCCGAACTGGAAGGCATCGATGCGGACGGAGCGCCGATCACCGCGATGTCGCTGCTCAACGGCGGTCCCATCGGCACCGGCGGGGTGGACGCTTCCAAGATCGACAATCAGCGGACCAACGAGTGGAACGGATTCCGCGACCTCACCGAATCGGAGCTCGAACAACTGGCGGAGAAGATCGTCGAGGCAGGGCGCGAACGCGGCCCGTTCCTTTCCATGTCCGAGTTCGTGAACCGTCAAGTGGGTCCGGTCGGCCCGCTGACCTTGAAAGGAGCTCTCGAAGCCGCCATCGAGAATGCCGGGATCAACGAGGACCAGGGTGCCGCACCTCCCGAAACCTACCTCGGCCAGGTTCCGATCACCGAAGCCGATGTCGATGATCCGAAACTCTACGCCTACAAGACGCCGGAAGCCACCACGGGCAATCCGGCGGCCGGAGCTCCCGGATGGGTCAGCCAGGGCGACCTGCTGCGCATTCTGGAACCGGCCGCGACGGTGCGGGGCGACACCTTTGTGATCCGCGCCTACGGGGAGGCGAGGGATTCCGCCGGAGAGGTCACCGCCCACGCCTATGCCGAGGCCGTGGTGCAGCGTGTTCCGGAATACGTCGATCCGGTTGACCCGCCCTCGCTCAACGCCCATACCGACTCCGCCGCGGCCGCCGCGAACAAGGCCTTCGGGCGCCGTCTTGAAATCGTGTCGTTCCGTTGGCTCACGGACGGTGAAATCTGATTCGCATGATCCGGAAGTTCCTCCTGCCCATACTGATCGTTGCCTGGCTGCCGACCGTCCTCGATGCCCAGGAGAAGCCGGAGCCCCTGAGGTTCCGGGCGGTGTTGCACGATCCGGTCCGGCCCATCGCCAATCTCTTCTATCGGGATCCGGAAGGAGCCGTCGCCCAGGTGAACTTCATGCCCAAGGCCCTCACCGAAACCCTGTTCACGCTGCCGGTCGACGGGTCGCTGGTCCTTTACGACAAGGCCGAGATCGATCCCGAGAATCCCGCGGCCGACGTGGCGGCAAGCGTCAGGATTCCCTCGAGCATCAAGCAGGCGATCATCGTGGTCCTGCCGGCTCCGGATGACGGCAAGCTGCCCTATCGCCTGCTCGTCATCGATGACTCGAAGCGGGCTTTCCCGAAAGGTGAGTCGCGGGTGATTCCGCTGATCGGCACGGACATCGGCGTCCAGGCCGGCGAGCACACGCTGCGCGTCCGACCCGGCAAGATCAGCACCCTGCCTCCGGTCAAGAAGGTCAACGATTTCAACATGGCCCAGACGAACTTCTACTATGAGGCGAAGGACGGGTCGTGGACCGTCTTCACCGAGCGCCAGTTGCAGTTTCTCGACGCCTTCAGGCGGTTGTTCATCGTGCATGCGACGCCCGGTGCCGTCGCCCCGACGGTTACCACGATCGTCGATACCGCGGCGCCGCGCTAGGATCGCCGATCATTTGACTTTCCGATGAGTCGTCCGCTCCTTCGCCGTTTTGGCTTGCTCGTCCTCATGGCTGTCCTGGCCGCGCCGGTCGTGGCGGAGCCCGATCCCGGACCGCCGCTCATGGGCAACCGCTTCCTCACCCTCGCCACCGTGGTGCGGGTGGACCAGATCGAGGTCACCCGCGACATCTCGCACGGGCCGGACGAGTCGGCGATCCACGGGCCGGAGGAAGCCCGGACTTTCCGCGAGGCGATTGAGGAAAGCTGGCCGGGTGGCCGGATCACCTGGGCCTTCAGTTGGAAGGCGCTGCACGACGAACGGCCGCGCTACCGCGAGCTTCGCGCGCAGGTCGTCGAGTACCACCGCACTCTGGGCGACGAGATCACCTTCATTCCCGGGGCCTACTTCGCGAACATGTACAACACCCGCGAGCAGGTGAACCGCGACCTGCACGAGGGTCTCGCGAAGGTCTCGGAAATGGTCGGCGGCGGTTACCGGCCGAAGGCGGTGATCGCCGGCTTCCTCGCGGCCGACAACCAGCGCTACCTCGCCGAGGAGGAGGGCATCCACGTCTGCCAGGGGAACATCTGGAGCCAGTACGCCGTGGACAACGGTGACGGCGAGGGCTCGATCGCCTACCCATACTACCCGTCGCGCGAGCACTTCTGCAAACCGGCGCAGGGGAAGGACGACTTCATCGACTGCGTGAACCTCGACGGCTGGACGATCGACTTCCTCGCCGCCCGCATTCCCGGAGCTAGGATGGTGAATGGCGAGAAGCACCGCAGCCGGATGGGTGTCGGTCCGATCGAGACGGTGATCTGGCTCGGCACCGAGCAGGGGACGGAACAGATGCTCCACACCACCGCCGCCCACTTCGATCGCGGCTTCGAGTTGAACGGCTTCGGCTGGGTCACCTGCACCTGGGAGCTGGGACTGGTGGAAGCCCGGAAGATCTACGGCTACCAGGGTCGCAACGGCATGGAGGGCCTGCGGATCTGGCTCACGGAAACCCGCAGGCGCTGGCCGGACGCGAAGCTCGTCACCCACGGCGAGTTCGGCCTGCGATGGCGCGAGCATTTCAAGAACAACGACGAGATCGACTACCGCTTCGAGCAGGAAGGCTCGGGCATCCGCGGGTCGGTCGCCGGCGAAAAGGTCCGCTGGTTCATGAACCGGGACTTCCGCCTCGGCCTCCAGCGGAAGGACAACGGCCCCGAGGAAGTCTTCGACTTCACCCGCTACGACCTGCCGGCGAAGGAACCCGCCGACCCGGAGCCCGGCAAGCCGACCCGCAACTGGAGCCTCAAGAACCGGCTCAACCAGAAGGGCGTGCGCCCGCAGGACCGGCCGATCCCGCCGGACAAACTGACTGCCGGGGAACGCCAGCTCATCGATCGGCACTACCCGGAGCTGTTCGAGGCTTCGGATGAGTAGGGGACTCGTACCGGGCGAACCCTCTTCAGAAGGGCCAACGGCCCGATTCATGCCAGCCCGGGCCAAAGGCCCGGGATTGGCCCGGTCCAAAGCAATGAGGGCTGAAAGTCCTCTTCATGCACGGAGCAGTCGGCGACAGCGGCCCCGCAATAGGAGACCTTTCAATCCGCCTCTTCATGGACCCATGTTCTGGAGGCTGCAAATGTCTAGCCTGCATTTCTCACGAGTGAGAAATGCATCTGGCCGCAGGCCAGAACGATACGGCACCGCAGGGGATTCTGGCGAGTATTCCTGTTAGACAGTGTGTTTCAGTGCTTATCGGGGCTAACCCCGACAAAGTCGGCCCTTCGGGCGGATTCCTCACGGGACGTAAGAAATCCGGGCTAGATTCAAGACCGGGCCTCATCCGCGGAGGGGCTTCATTTCTACTGAAGTTGTAGTAGTAAACGCCGCATCTCACGGACCGACCCTAATGACGCGGACCGACCCTAATGACGGACCGACCCTAATGAGGGTCGCCGTCGATCTCAACCGCATCGCACGAAAGACGCAACCGCAACGCGCCGAGGACGGGAAAATCGCCGGGTCCGGCACAACCGTCGCGCGACACCCCATCGATCCCCGCCGTCCCCTCTCCGCATGGGACCTTGAGCGCCTCCGCCAGGGATACACCCCGCAGGGCCGCAACCCCGCACTGGCGAAACGCCTCCTCGCCCTCATCGGCGAATTCGCCGATCACCACGCCACCCGGGCCGCACGGTTCAAGTTCGAGATCCGCTCCCGACGCCCGCACCCCGACGAATTGAAGATCGTCCTTACCGGCACACACGTCCCCGACATGATGCGCCGCGCCGCCGGACGGAGCGCGGAAAGACACGGGATCAGCACTCCGGGCAGGGGAGCCGACCGTCCCGCCCGAAACTACCATGAGCACCGTAGCAAATGCGAAATGCGAGGACCGACCCCACCCACCACACCCACCACCCACAGACCCCACCCACAGCGGCTTCAATCCCGAAGAGGCGGCCGTCTATCTGCGGATCATCGGATACCACGCCACCGAGCACGGCTTCCGGCCGGGCAAATACCGCTTCAAGACCAAGCCCGGAAGACCCCATC
>CALGOH010000281.1 GCA_937957985.1 uncultured Verrucomicrobiae bacterium | reverse complement strand
GTCGGGATCCAGGCTTCGGGAGTGTTCAAGAGGGCGGATTCGGATACCACTCGCGCAGTGAGCGAGTACCAGAACTTCGAGTGGAAGGCGGTCGAAAGGGCTTTGAGCGCCACCCAGCGCCGGGAGGTGTCGGAATTGTCCTCGCACATCAGGGTCCATGGCGACTACGCCCAGGTCGATTATCGCTGGGGGAACTTCAAGCACGATCCGATCCGGGTCCTTGAGCGGTATTTCGATGTCTTCGCCTACGAGGCGAAATGGGGGCAGCAGCGCATCGCGATGAGGTTTCCGAGGGATGCGTTCAATCTCGAGGCGGTCTCGGCTTTCGAAGTGGATGACGTCATCAGGCTATCGGTGAAAGGCGGCAATCTCCTGATCGAGGCCGGTTTCATCGAGAACTGGGTGTCGCCCTGTTGCGATCCCTACGGCGACGAAGGGGATGGCGGCGCCAGTCCGGTGATCGAAGCGCTTGAGGTGATCTATGGCGAGATGCTCGCCGGAGACCTGCGCGGTCTCTTCCTTCTTTGGCTGGAAGCCTGTCGGCAGGTTGACGCAGACAATGATCCCTGTGTGCCGGTTCCTCCGGGACTTGGCGATCTCGCATGGCAGCACGAGCGGTTGATCGAGTTCATCGAGGTGGATCGTCATGATCTGGCGGCGGCTCAGGCCCTGAGCGGGAAGATGGAGAAGGGCGGGGTGCCGAAGGGCGAACTGGCGGACGCGGTGGAGAAGCTCATGCCGGGGCGGAAGGACCATTACCTCAAGCGCCTCGTCGATGGGGACGCGGCCCACGTCCGGGCGGAGTTGCGACGGGAGTTGAGGAAGGTGGCGGGTGCGAAAGCCCGGCATGCGGCGGGCGGAGAGCCGGTCGCATACGGTCAGCTTTCCAGAGAAGCGGAGGAACTTCGCCGGCAGGAGAAGAGAAAGCTTGCCGAGGAAAAGGAGCGGAAGCGGTTGGAATATCTCGGCGAACTGGACCGGCGGGAGGATGAGATCTGGGACCGGGTCGGGACTCTGGTAGCGGAGAAGAAACCGAAGGCGTATGATGAGGCGGTCGTTCTGCTGCGGGGCCTGAAGGATCTCTGGAGCTCGCGCGAGAACCTTGAGAGTTTCCGTCAGGAAGTAAGAATGGTTCTGGAAAGCTTCCCGCGACTTGTCGGTTTTCACGACCGGGTCAGGAGGGCCGGTTTGCTCGACGCTGCAAAGGTTGCCGAGCAGGACGGAACCCCGCTGAATCCACAGCGTCGGACCGACGATCCACAGCAGTGCCTTCGGGTGATCCGACTCCAGCCTTATCTGGAGGGAGCCAGAAGTGTGAGCCGGGGGAAGTATCGGCGCAGGTAGCCGCGATCAGCCGATGCCAGGCGATCGCCATCGATCATCGCGTGGGCGGCGATCATGAAGTCGGGGATGAGGTGCTCGCGGGGACCGCCATCGTCGCGATACCGGCGGAAGATCTGGCCGGCATGACAGGCGGCCCGGCGACTCGTCGGAGCGAATTCGATGCCCAGGTCGGCGAGCGTGGCATTCATCTCCTCTTCATTCATGACGACGGCGAAGAACTCCGCGACCACCGTTTCGCACACCCGGAGAGCACCTTCGGCTCTCGCCGCGGCAAGCGACTCGACCCATGCCTGGGCATCCGGTTCGCCCTGGTCGATGCAGATCAGCACCGAGGTGTCCACGGCGGTGATCATGGCAGCTCAACCGGCCCCCGAAGCTCCTCTATCCATTCCTTGCTGGTCCGGGTGGCGCGTTTCGCTCCCCGCCCGATCGTCGATCGCATCCGATCCAGTTCAAAGGGTTTGGTGGCCTTCAGGAAGGGTGCCGTCTCGTCGAACTCAAGAACATCCCCAGGCTCCAGGCCAAGCCGACGCCGGATGGCAACGGGCAGGGTGATCTGCCCCTTCGAGGTGATGGTGGCTTTCATGCCTGGAAGATTACTTAATTCCTTACATTTAGCAAGCCGCGAGAGGGTTCGGGTCCCGCATTCCTTCGCGCGTTCGCAAAAAAAGGACCGCCGAGTGTTCCGGCGGCCCCTGTCCCGCTACTGACGGGATGATGCGAGGATGAGGATGAATCCCTCAGTCGAGCAGGGTGACCTTGCCGTCCTGCAGCGAGTAGAGCGCGCCGACGATCTTGATCGCGCCCTCTTTCTCCAGCGCGGCGAGCACCTCGCTGCGCTCGCGCAGGTCGGCGACGGTCTTGCGGACGTTGGCCTCGATGACCTTGTCGACGAATTCCTTGTTCTTCGAGCTGCGGTCACCCTCGGTCTTGACCATTTCGACGGCCGGCTCGATCTCGTCGAGCAGGCCGGTGAGGTTGCCGAGTTCGACGTGGTCGCAGGCGCCCTTGACCGCACCGCATGCCTCGTGGCCGAGGACCATGACCAGCTTCACGCCGGCGACCTTGGAGGCGAACTCCATCGAGCCGAGCTGGTCGACGCCCTCGACGTTGCCGGCGACCCGGCCGACGAAGATGTCGCCGATGCCCTGGTCGAAGACCTGCTCGACCGGGACGCGCGAATCGACGCACGACAGGATGTAGGCCTTCGGGAACTGTCCCTCGACGGCCTTCTTGATGCGGGCCGTCACGTTCGGCTCGCTGAGCTTGCCTTCGACGTAGCGCCCGTTGCCCGCCATCAGATCCTCAAGGACCGCGTCGGGCGTGAGCTTCTTCTGCGCTTCGGCGTCGGGCTGGAGTGTCTCCGCGGAAAGCCCGGTTGCGGAAAGGACGGCGAACAGACCGGTGGTGATGATGCTTTTCATGGTGGGAATCAGGATTGCAGGTTGAACCGATGCCAAGATTTTTGCGCGATAACGGATGCATGCAAACTTTTTCGTATGAAGAGCGGTTGGAAACCGGTCTCCGTTTTCCAACCGGTCCGGGAGCTTGGCTTCCCCGTCCGGTGCGGGTAGAAGCGGCGGCATGTGGGTGTGGGAGAAGCTCTCGGCTTCGAAGTGGCTCGATGCCTGGGAGGATCGCTTCTCCGGCGATCCCGGATTCGTCGTGCACCTGCTGAAGGGTGGCCGCACGCTGCGGGTGCAGGTTTTTCGAGACAGCCGCAGGGAGGCCGAGGGCATCGTCGAGCGCTTCGGCGGAAGGGTGAGGGAGCTGAAGGACGCCGACTGGCTCGCGCCACAGCCTCCGACTCCTCCGGTGCGGATCCGGGACCGCTTCCTGATCACCCAGGACGAGGAGGGGCGCGAGGCGCTCGCCGCGGAGAATCCGGGCCGGGAGGTGATCTGCATCCCGCCCGAGATGGCCTTCGGCACCGGTGATCACGCGACGACCTCGACCTGCCTGCGCCTTCTGGTGGACATCGCCCGCGAACGTCCGGCCGGGTGGACCTGTGCCGATCTCGGCTGCGGGACCGGCCTTCTTGCGGTGGCTGCGGCGAAGCTGGGTGCCGGGTCGGTCTTCGCCTGCGATTTCGACCCCTTCGCCGTGACGGTGACCCGGCGCAATGCGGAGCGGAACGGCACGCCGGACATCGAGGTGGCGGAGCTTGACGTCCTCAAGTGGAAGCCCCGGAAGCGCCACGACGTGGTGCTGGCGAACCTGTTCTCCACGGTGCTGATCGAGGCGTTTCCGGTGATCGCCAAGGTGCTGAAGCCGGGGGGCGAGCTGGTGCTTTCGGGGATTCTCGCCGACCAGGCGTGGGGCGTCTTCGAGGCCGGGGCAGGGGCTGGTCTCGGCTTTCCGCAGGTGGTGCGGAAGGGCAAGTGGGTGACCGCGCGCGGCGGCTGGATGTCGGACCTCACGGCCGGGGCGTCCGCCTGAAGCATTCGGTTCAAAAACTCGCTTGCGCAGGGGGCGGGGGGCGGTCAGAAAAGCGCCCCGTTCCGCCGGGAGGGGGTCCAGCAGATGATGGCGCCCGTCCGGGCGGCCGCTATTTCCAAATCATCCGCCGCTACTCATGGACTCCATTTCATCCCGCATCGAGAAGGTCAACCCGTCCCTCACCCTCGCCGTCACCAACCAGGCCAAGGCGATGGCCGCCCAGGGCGAGGAGGTCTACGGCCTGGCCGGCGGCGAACCGGAGATGGACACGCCGGAGCACATCAAGGCCGCCGCGATCGCCGCCCTGCAGGAAGGCCGCACGAAGTACACACCCTCCGGCGGCATCCCGGAACTCCGCGCCGGGCTCTCCGCCAAGCTGGCGGCCGACAACGACCTCGAGTACGAGCCGAAGCAGATCTGCGTGACCGCCGGGGCCAAGATGGCCTGCTTCAACGCCATCCTCGCGGTGGTCGAGGAGGGCGACGAGGTCATCATCCCCTCGCCCTACTGGGTCAGCTATCCGGAAATGGTCCGCCTCGCCGGCGGCACGCCGGTGATCGTCGAGACCCAGGAGTCCGACGGCTGGAAGATGACGCCCGAGCAGTTCGAGGCGGCGATGACCCCGGCGACCAAGATGGTGATTCTCAACTCGCCCGGCAACCCGACCGGCGCGGTCTACAGCGAGGAGGAACTCCGCGCGATCGGAGAGGTGGCGCTCTACGAGGACATCGTGATCCTTTCCGACGAGATCTACGAGAAGCTCGTCTACGGCGAGTCGAAGCACGTTTCGATCGCCTCGCTGAGCCAGGAGCTCTACGACCTCACGATCACGGTGAACGGCTTCTCCAAGGCCTACTCGATGACCGGCTGGCGCCTGGGCTACACCGCCGCGCCGCCGGCGCTGGCCGAGGCCATCGACAAGATCCAGAGCCACTCGGTGTCGAATGCCACCACCTTCGCCCAGTTCGGCGCCGTGGCCGCGCTCGAGGGCGACCAGGGATTCATCAACGACATGCGCGAGGAATACGACGGGCGCCGCCAGTTCATGCTCGCGCGCCTGCAGGGCATCCACAATGTCCGCGTGGTCGAGCCGAAGGGGGCGTTCTACTTCTTCGTCCGGACCGGTGACCTCGGGCTGAAGTCGCAGAACCTCTGCGACAAGCTGCTCTCGCGCTACCGCGTCGCCGCCATCCCCGGCATCGCCTTCGGCTACGACGAGGGCATCCGCCTGAGCTACTGCACCACGCTCGACATCCTCAACGAGGGCCTGACGCGCTTCGAACAGTTCTGCAGGGAGCACTAGGAAGTGCCGGGTGAGCAGTGATCGGTGATCAGTGGTTCCGGGGCGAGGCTCGGTAGCCTGCGATGGACAGTGGGAGGAGAGCCGCCGGGAACAGGGCGAACCATGCCCAAAATCGTGGATCGAGGCCCATGTGGTCCGGGTTCATCAGGGTCAGTATGAAAAGCAGCGCCCACAGGGTGTTGAGTCCGATCGAGGCGGTCCATAAGACCTTGAGATGAGCCGGATCACGGTTTTCACCGGCAGCCCACAGATATCCGATCCATAACGGCAGACCGAAGACGTAGAAGAGGCCACCAAACCCCCAATCAAGGGGAATCCCGGTCGGGTCGTCGGAGAGTCCGAGAATTTCCATCAGAAACGCGACGCCGCTGATGACGGCGAAAGGAGTCATGATCAGCGCAGGCAGTCCGATCAGGAAGCAGGCGATGGCGATCCGGCGCCGTGATGATATCGAGGCAGGCGGCATTCAATGCACTGATCACCGATCACTGCTCACTCGGCACTTGCTCAATGATCCAACGGACTCTCGCCCGAGGCGTCGCCGAGGTGGACGAGTTCCTTGGGGAGGAACTTCTTGAAGCGGGTCTTGTCGATCGCCTTCATGTAGGCTTCCTGGGCGGAGATCATGCCCGACTGGAGCTTCTGCCAGATCGACTCGTCCATGAACTGCATGCCCTCGCCCTTGCCGCCGGTGATGACGTCGTAGAGCTTCTGGGTGGCACCCTCGCGGATGATCGCCGACACGGCGGGGGTGGCGAACATGATCTCATGCACGGCGACGCGGCCGGGCTTGTCGGTGCGCTTGCACAGGAGCTGGGCGAGCACGCCGCGCAGCGAGGCGGCGAGCATGGTGCGCACCTGCGACTGCTGGTCGGCGGGGAAGACGTCGACGATCCGGTCGACGGTCTTGCGGGCGTTGTTGGTGTGCAGGGTGCCGAAGACGAGCAGGCCGGTCTCGGCGGCGGTGAGGGCGAGTGAGATCGTTTCGAGGTCGCGCATCTCGCCGACGAGCACGATGTCGGCGTCCTCGCGCAGCGCCGCGCGCAGGCCGTCGGCGAAGGAGGGCGTCTGGATCGGCACCTCGCGCTGGGTGATGATCGACTTCTTGCTGCTGTGGACGAACTCGATCGGCTCCTCGATGGTGATGATGTGCCGGTTGTAGTTCGAGTTGATGTAGTCGAGCAGGGCGGCGAGCGTGGTCGACTTTCCCGAGCCGGTGGGCCCGGTGACGAGCACCAGCCCGGAGCGGATCTGGCCGAAGCGTTTCACCACGTTGGGCACCCCCAGGTCCTCGAGCTGCATGATCTCGGTGGGGATGAGGCGGAAGACGGCGGCGAGGCCGTTCTTCTGCTTGAGGTAGTTGCAGCGGAATCGCGACTCCTCGTCCATCTCGTAGGCGAAGTCGAGGTCGCCCGTCTTCAGGTAGATCTCCTCGAATGCCTGCGGATCGCAGATCTCCGAGAGCATGCGGTGCATGGTCTCGTGGTCGAGCACCGGCTCGCCCTCGATCGCATTGACCGCGCCGTGCACGCGGATCTTCGGTGGCTGGCCTTCCGAGATATGGAGGTCCGAGCCGCCGTTCTCGATGAGGATCTGGAAAAGTCGGTCGATTTCGGCCATGGGATCGGTCAGGTCAGGATTCGAAGAAGGCTTGCATCTGGCCCTTGTCTTCGGCCCGGTAGAGTGCCTCTTCCTGCGTGATGAGTTGTTTCACGTAAAGGTTCCGCAGCGACTCATCCATGGTGATCATGCCGACGTTCTTGCCGGTCTGCATGACGCCGGGAAGCATGTAGGTCTTGCCTTCGCGGATGCAGTTGGCCACGGCCGGGGTGTTGACGAGCAGCTCGAGGGCCATCACCCGGCCGGTGCCGTCGGCCTTGGGCAGGGGCTGCTGGGAAAGGCTGCCGCGCAGGGACTCGGAGACCATGATGCGGATCTGTCCGCGCTGATCGACCGGGAAGACGTCGAGCACCCGGTCGAGCGTGCGCGGGGCGTTGCCGGTGTGCAGGGTGCCGAGCACGAGGTGGCCGGTCTCCGCCGCGGTGAGGGCGAGCTGGATCGTTTCGAGGTCGCGCATTTCCCCGACCATGATCACGTCGGGGTCCTCCCGCAGCGCGCCGCGCAGGGCCTTGCCGAAGGAGTCGGTGTGGAGGTGCACCTCGCGCTGGTTGACGTGGCAGTTCTTCGACTCGAAGACGTACTCGATCGGATCCTCGAGGGTGAGGATGTGGTCCTCGCGGTCCTTGTTGATGAAATCGACGAGGGCGGCGAGCGTGGTGGACTTGCCCGAGCCGACCGAGCCGGTCACGAGGATCAGGCCGTTCTGGTAGCGGGTGAGGGGGACGATGCTGTCGATCGGCAGGTTGATGTCCTCCATCGAGCGGATCTCGGTGTTGATGATCCGGAACACCATGTCGTAGCCGAGTCGCTGCTTCACCACCGAGGCACGGAAGCGTCCGTCCTCGTTGGCATAGGCGAAATCGACGTCCCCCTTTTCCTGGAGCCGGTTCCATTCGCGATCCTCGAGGAAGGAGCGGACCAGCTTTTCGGTTTCCGCGGCAGTCAGCGGCTCGTGATCTTCCCAGATCGGCAGCAGCCGACCGAAGCGCCGCCAGGCGGGCGGAAAGGCGGTGGCGAGGTGGACGTCGGAGCACTCGTACTCCCGGCCGAGCCGGAGGTACTGGTCGACGTGATCGAGCACTTGATGTTCTGCCATGTGGAAGTTGCTGGTGACTGCGAGAGTCCGGACCGAGGAAAGCCCGGATCAGGTCTCGCTGGAAAGAGGGAACCGCCTCCCCATTTCGGGGGACCGAGCGGCGGGGAGGAAGCGTCGCTGCAGCTCGCGGGTGACGACGGACCTGAGCCACGGCTTGAGCAGTGCCAGCAGGGCGGGCGTCGCCCACTTCACCAGGCGGGAACGACGTTTTTTCTGCCGTCGCGGCCGGCGCAGGATGCCGGCGAGGAGAAGGCCGCCGGCCGCCGAGGCGCCGAATGACAACCACGGCCGACGCGCGATCTGCTTCCTGAACTGCGCCGGCAGGTTGAGCTTGGCCTTGAGCCCGACGATCTCACCGCCGAGCCGTCGGCGCGAGGCCTCGATCCGGTCGATCAGCGCTTGTGTTTCAGAGTCTCGAGCCATGCCTGGTCCTTGGCGAGTTCGGAGCGGGTGAGGGGGAAGGCCGGCCTGCCCGGACGTCGAAGCGTCAGCAAGCATGCCAGCGCGACGAGCAGATGAAGTCCGCCGGCGGCGAGGGTGATCTGCCACCAGGCCCAGTCGGGGCGCGATGCGGCGACCAGCCCGATGAGCCCGGCCACGGTGAGCATCCAGAAGAGCACCGCGCAGCCGGCGATGACCACGGCGGTCGCGGCCCGGCGCGCCGCCTGCCTGCCCGCCTCCCGCGCCTCGTGGCGGATGAGCTCGAGGCGCGCCTGCACGAACTCCGCGGCGAGCGACTTCCAGTCGTCGGGCGGGTCGTCGGCGTCGGGATCCGGAGCTTCGTTCATGATGGGTCGGAGATCTCCCCGCCCGCGGCGGCCAGGCCGCGGGCTTCGGGTGCCGGCTGGCGGTCCGTGTCCGTCAGCGGCGGCTGATCAGCCCGATCAGGAAGCCCACCCCGAGGGCCGCGAGCACCGATTTGGTCGGGTTCTGGCGGATGTAGTCCTCGGCGGAAACGTGGAGTTCGCGGGCCTTGTCGCGGGTGTGCACCCACTGCTCGTCGGCGGCGCTGCGCAGTTGGCTGGCCTTGGCTTCTGCGGCCTCCTTGAGGGCGTGGGCCTTTTCGACCGCGCGGTCGCGGAATTGCTCGGCGCTGGCGCGGGCCCGCTCTCCGGCGGCCCTGGCCTGGTCGGCCTTCTCGTGGGCGAATTCCTTCGCCTTGTCGGCGGCGGCGTGGCCGAGGTCGCTGGCGGCGTGACGGAGATCGTCGGCGGCCTTGGAGACGGATGGATTGGAGAACCCGGATTCGGGCTCGAGGGCCGGTGATTTGGCAAAATTGTCTGACATGGTTCCGTTGGAGTTGGGGTTGCGTTCCTCTTGCAAGTTCACGCTGCCACTCTTGCCCGCACGGTGCAAGGCATGTCTGCGCGGTCAGCGTTCGGCAGGCGCGACGATCCGCGCCCGCGGCGGTTCGGCGACCGGCCGGGCCTTCGGCGGATCCAGCAGCCGGCTCTTCTGTTCCTCCGGCGGCGAGGTGAAGCTGACGGTCCGCCAATCCGGGTTGTCGATCGGCCCGCTGCCGCGGAACTGGAACAGCCCCTCGTAGATCGGCCGCAGCGGCAGGGTGATCAGTCCGAACAGTCCGCGCGCGTTCATCCGGATGGTCATGTCGAGCCGGTCCTTCGGCAGGTCGGCCTTGCCGTCGCCGGTGAAATGGATCGAGGGGGTGCTGGTGAAGAAGTCGGTGGTCGAGATCACGCCGTCATCGACGCGGAAGGTGCAGAAGGCCTGGTTCGCCTCCTGGAAGCCGGCCTTGCGCCGCCCGAGCACCGCCGAGATCAGCGGCGAGAGCGGACCGAAGATCGGCACCTCGAACAGCTCGCCGTCCTCGAGCGTGACGTTTCCGCTGCCGTCGAGACCGGAGACGTCGGTCCCGGTGAGCGAAAAGTCCATCCTCCCGGTGATCGACCCCTTCGGAGTACTATCGAAGCCGTAGGTCGTCGCGATTGCCGGCAGGCTCAGTCCGGTCCAGACGATCTCCCCGTCGAACCGCTGCCGCGACTCCCCGAGGCGGATGTCGAAGTCCGTCCGGATGCTCCCGTCGAGCACCCCGGCCTCGAGCCCGAGCACGCTCACCCGGTCGGCCAGCACGCGCACGGTGCCGCCCGGGTTGGACAGATCGAGGTCCTCGTCGAGGAACTCGTAGGATGCGGCGGCCGGGCTGGAGAAGCGGACCTTGAGATCCTGGCGCGGCAGGCCGCTCATGATCCCGATCGTGCCGTCGGCCGCGAGCGTCGGCGGACGGTGGAAGCGGTAGTTTTCCAGCTCGTCGGCGACCTTCGACTCGAAGGTGCGCACGATCGGCGCCGGCCACGCGGTGCCGCGCAGCTTGCTGATCTCGATCGTCTTCTTTTCGTTGTCGTAGAGAATGCGGTCCACCGCGACGGTGCCGGAGCTGGGGCCGCCGTGGACCTTTCGCAGGCGGTAGTCGGAGTAGTCGAAATCGACCTCGCCGGAGGTGAAATCGAGCTGGCGGTGGCCGAGGTCCATGGTGACCGCGGCGTGGCGCGTGGGCACCCCGCGGAAGGACAGTCCGCCGGCCTCGGCCGTGCCCTTGAACGACCAGTCGAGGGGATCGTGCAGGTTGGCCATGCCACGGCACTCGACGCGCGTCGCGGCCTCCTCGCCCGCCGAGAAGTCGTCGAGAATGTCGGAGAGCGGCTGGATGGTCACCGCGTTCTGCCAGAAGGCCAGCGGCAGGTCGGTGGTGAACTCGTAGCGCACCCGCTCGGGCTCGATGAAGGCGCGGCCGTCGAGCCGGTGGATGCCATCCTGCACCTCCAGGTCCTCGAGCAGCACCCGGGATCCGTCCCAGGAGAAACGCGTCGCCACCCGGTCGGCGGAGAGGTGGCGGAAGCTCGGGCCGCTGAGTTCGACATCGCCGATGACCCGGAAATGCCAGCGGTCCTCGTCGCGGTGGAAGCTTCCGTGGGCGTTCAGCTCGGGAGGCGCGGCGAAGGTCGGCATCGATTCCGGGTCGCTCAGCCCGAGCTGCGCCGCGAGCGCCGGCAGGTCGGTGTCGGACTGCACCTGGAAGCGCCCCTCGAAGTCGTCGAGCTCGTACTCGAGCTTGCCGCCGGCGGTGCCGGACGGCGTTTCGAGGTCGATCCGGTTCAGCACGAGGGTCTGGCCGCGGAGTTCGCCGTCGATGTCCAGCCTCCGGATGTCGATGCCGCGGCTCGTCAGGTTGGCGGCGCGCAGCGTGAGGTCGGCCCGCAGGCTGCCGTGCTCCTCGAGGTCGCCACGGGCGTCGATGCGCAGCGTGGGAGGCGCCGCGGCCTCGAGATCGAAATGTTCCAGTGCCTCGATGATCCCGATCAGGATCCGCCGGCGCTCGGCGCGCGCCCTTTCCATGTCCTCGAGCGTGCCGGTGCTGTCCTGGCGGTAGAGGTTCATCAGGGCCCGGCCTTCGAGCCGCAGGCCGCCCACGGTGCCCGAGGCGTTCGAGATCTCCATCTGGCGCGGGCCCGAGAATTCGATCCGGCCGCGGGCGTCGGCGATTTCCAGCACCTTGCTTGCGGGATCCTCCGGATCGACCGCCAGGGTGACGCGCGCGCCGGACAGGTCGAGCTGCTGGACCTTGAAGTCGCCCCGTGAAAGCTTGGTACGGTCGATGTCGAGGAGCAGGTGGTCGAGCCGGCCGAGGATGCGCCGGCGCGAGGCGTCGGTGTAGATCACCACCTCGCCGGCCTCGATGCCGCGCAGCGGCAGGTAGCGCAGGCTGGCGAGTTCGGCGTGCAGTCCGTTGGCGGCGAGCGCCTCCTCGATGCCGCCCCGCCACGAATCCGGCAGGCCGGTGTGGTTCGCCCACCACAGCAGGCCCGCCCCGCCGACCAGCGCGCTGAAGCCCAGCAGGGCCAGCGCCATGCGCAGTCGGTGGATGATGCGGATGCGTTTCACGGTCGTCCCGATGATGCCCTATCGCTTTCGGCTTTCAACCCCCCGCTGCGCCGGGGCATGATCCGGCGCATGCGGTTTGCGGTGCTCGGGAGCGGAAGTGGCGGCAACGCCGCCGTGATCGAGGCCGGCGGCTCGCGCCTGCTTGTCGATGCCGGTCTCTCCGCCAGGCAGATCGTCCGCCGCCTGCGGCTCATGGGCATCGACCCCGCCTCGCTCGACGGCGTGCTGCTCACCCACGAGCACGGCGACCACGTGCGCGGCCTCCGCGTGCTGATGAAATCGCTGTCGGTCCCGATCTACGCCACGCCGATGACCCGCGAGGTCGTCCGCGAGCAGGTCGCCGGAGCGAGCTGGAAGATCTTCGAATGCGGCGCCACCTTCGTCTTCGGCGGGCTCTCGGTGCAGTCCTTCGCCGTCCCGCACGACGCCGTCGAACCGGTCGGCTTCGTCTTCCGCTGCGAGGAAAGGTCCGTCGGCCTGGTCAGCGACAGCGGCCACGTCACCCCGCGGATCCTCGACGCCCTGCGCGGCGTCGAGTCGCTCTTCGTCGAGGCGAACTACGACGACGCCCTGCTGGAGGCCGACACCCGGCGTCCGTGGTCCACCAAGCAGCGCATCGCCTCGCGCCACGGCCACCTTTCCAACGCCCAGGCCGCCGCGCTGGTCGCCGACCTCGCGGCCGACGGCCTGCGCCGCGTCGTGCTCGGCCACCTGAGCCGCGACTGCAACACGCCCGAGGCCGCCCTCGCCGCGATCCGCGGCGTCGTTCCCGAGATCGCCTGCGCCTGCCAGGACGAGCCCTGCGGCTGGCATGAGGCCGCCGCCGTGCCCTGCGACATCGCCTTTCACAGGGACGAGTTGTTCGGTTAGGTTGGGTGAGGTTGAACGGCGGATCGCCCGCCGTGCCCTGCGGATTGACCGAAGGAGGCCCGGCAACTACCTTCGATCCATGTCCACCAAGGAACTCGCACTGGAGACCATCCAGCAGTTGCCCGAAGACGCCTCATGGCAAGACATCGAGGACCGCATCCACTTTCTGGCGGCCATCGAGAAGGCCCGTGGCGAGGTGCGGAATGGAGAGGTGGTCCCGCACGAGGAAGTCCGTGACCTGCTTCGGGGATGGACTACACCGTGACTTGGACAAAAGTTTCCCTCGCCGATCTTGCCGGCCTGGTTCGCTACATCGCTGCTAATTCTCAGGCTCTACGATTTAACCTGATCTCCCCAAAATGATCCAGGTCGGTCATCCTGCTACGATCATCGCGCTACTTCAGGTCGTCGCGATCATCGGTGGGGTCTTCCTGACGCGGGGCGTATTCATGGTCCACGACTACCCCAACAGTGCCGTAGACTTCGGCACAGTACCAACCTTGGTTCGCAACTTTGGATTCTTGCTGCTTCTGCTGCCGCTCGCTTGGACTGTAGTAAGCATGTGGCTTGAGCAGAGATGCGAGGGTGGTTGGACCCGTCGTTGGACGATCCTATCGGGAATCCTGATTCTCGGCCTTCTCGCGTGGCTCCTCTACTATTCATTCAGTACGCCCGGGACCCGCCGGGTTGGCCCGATTCAATCGGTCTCGGAGGTTAGTGGACGGCCAACCCTGGTTTGAGAACCAAACCAACCAAAGCATGGCGACGCTCCAGAGCGGCCTTGCTGAATCGTCGATTAGCGGGAATCCGATCAGTGGTACCGGGGCGTGTGGCTCCGGGGGAAGTGTCCCGTTCTTCGACGGATTGACCAGTGGAGGCCCGCAAACTACCATCCCGCCATGAAGCTGGAATACACCTACTGGCAAGACGGGGATCACTTCATCGGCTACCTCAGGGAGTTTCCGGACTATTGGACCCAGGGCGAGAGCTTGGCGGATCTGGAGGATCATCTGCGTGATCTGTATCTCGACCTTTCGGGTGGCGAGATCCCGGGCATCAGGCGCGTGGGGCAACTCGAGGTCGCATGAAGCGGACCGACCTTCTGAAGGTGCTATCCGGCCTCGGCTGTGAGCTTGTTCGCCACGGAGGAAAGCACGACTTCTATACCCAGCCGGCGACCGGCAAGTCGCAACCGGTTCCCCGCCACCGCGAGATCAATGAGATGCTGGCTCGCAAGATCATCCGCTACCTTGATCCCCAGAACGACAGGGGATGAGCCCCACCCGCGGCAGGTTCCCGGCTTGCCTCGGCGGTGAGGATGCGGAGAGTTGGGACGTGGCTGCGGAGGATGGATCGCGCTGGACGCTCACGGAGTTGATCGACTTCGAGAGCGCGCTGGCGTCGTGGGATGGAAAGGTCCGTCCGGACCGCGAGGGCGGCGAGCGGGCGGTGGTGATGCGGCGCTGGCTGGCGACGCGCGAAACGGAAGGTCCGGGATCGCGTTGGGTCGCGGGTCTGGGGGCGGCGGCGCTGCTGCTGGCGTTCCTCGCGGCGACGGCCGGGGCGGGGGCGGTGTGGGGTTCGCTCGACCGGGCAAGCTCGGGGGTGAACGTGATCTGGATGCTTTCCGCGACGCTGGTGCTGCCGTGGCTGCTGCTGGTGCTCGGGGCGATCGGCTGGCTGCTGCGCGGCCGGGTGCCGGGGATCGGGGTGATCGGGGGTTTGGTGGAGAAGCTGTCGCTGCGCTTCGTACGCGACGAGCTGCGTGAGGGACTCGAGCGCATCCGCCGCAGCGGGGAGTTGGTGAAGGTGCTGGCGTGGCACCTGGCGGCGCGCACGCAGATGGTCGCCGCGGCGTTTCATGCGGGCGCCTTCGCCGGGCTCGGGGCGATGGTGCTTTTCAAGCGTGTCGGGTTCTTCTGGGAGACAACGACCGAGAGCGCGATGCGGGAATTCCTCGGTGAGGCGGTCGCGGTGCTTTCCGCGCCGTGGGCGGCATGGTTGCCGCGGGCGGTGCCGGATGTAGCCAGCTCGGAGGTCACGACCGACTGGATGGAGGGCGGAGTGGGCTGGTGGAGCTTTTCGCTGATGGTGCTGGCGGTGTGGGGCGTGCTGCCGCGGTTGCTTTTGGCCGGCTGGATGGGCTGGCGGAAGCGCCGTGCGCTGGCGGGCCTGACTTTTCAGGCGCCGCAGCACCGCAGGCTGTGGCGCGGGCTCAACGAGGTGCGCCGCGGCGAGGAACCGAAGGGCCCGGTCGATGGCGCGCTGGTGATCACGGTCGGCGGCGCGGAGCCGGACCGCGAGGCGCTGCGGCCCTTCCTGCTGCGGCGGCTGCGGATGAACCCCACCGGCTGGGAAAGCCTCGGCGTGCTAGACGAGGACCGCGAGGAGTCGGCGCGCGCGGCGCTGGCCAAGGCGCCGGCCGGGGTGGTGCTTTTCGCCGAGGGCTGGTCGCTGGCGCCGCGGCAGATCGAGCGGGCGCTGGCCGAGGTCGCGGCGATGGCCGGGGAAAGACGGCGGGTGCTGCTGGTGGGCGGACCGGTGAATGACGATGAGCGGGCGCAGTGGGAGCGCTTCATCGACGAGCGTGGTGGCGGGGAACTGGAACTGGTCTTTTACGAGAGGCCATGAAGGACGACTGGTGGAACGCGGACGTGCCGGCCTTCGTGGTCGTCGGCAGGGTGAACGCCGGCAAGACGGCGACCCTGGCGACGCTGCTCGAGGTCGACGACGACGAGATCCTGCGCGTCTCGCCGACTCCCGGCGAGACGACCGCCGTGCAGCCGCTGCCGGTGATCTACGACGACGAGGAATGGATCCGCTTCTTCGACTCGCCGGGCTTCCAGCAGCCGGTCGAGGCGATGCGGGAGATCGAGCGGATGGCCGGCGACGGCACGCCGGGTCCCGACGAGGTGCGGCGCTTCGTCGAGGAATGCGGCGATGATTTCCCCGACGAGGTGCGCCTGCTGGAGCCGGTGGTGAAGGGGGCGGGCATCCTCTACGTGGTCGATCCGTGCAAGCCGCTGCGCGATTCCTTCATCGCCGAGATCGAGATCCTGCGCTGGAGCGGCCGCCCGCGGCTGGCGCTGCTCAACCCGCAGGGTCCGCCCAACGAGCACGAGGAGGACTGGCGCGAGCGGCTGGGGACGTCCTTCAACCTCGTCCGCACCTTCGACGCCCACCGGGCGAAGTACGACGAGCGTCGTAAGTTGCTGCTTTCCCTGCTGCAGATCGAGGAGCGCCACGCGGCGCGCATCGAGCACGTGATCGAGGCGATGGAGCGCGAGTGGGACCAGCGGCGCGAGGACGCGGCGGAGGCGCTGGTGGATTTCCTCGAGAAGGCGCTCACCCTGCGCACCCGCGAGGGCCTCGACGAGCGCGACAAGGGCGTGCCGACCCGCCGCGAGCGCAAGGAGGAGGCGCTGGTCGTGGAATACTACGGCAAGCTGGCGAAGCTCGAGGCGGCCTGCCTCGACCGCTGGCTCGACATCTACCGCCATCACCTGATCGAGGCGGACGTCGATCCGGGAACCCACCGCGGGCTCGACCTCACGACCGAGGAAACCTGGCGTCGCTGGGGGCTCAACCGCTGGCAGTTGATCGCGGCGGGGGCCGTGGCGGGCGGCGCGGCGGGTGCGGCGTTCGACCTCGGCGTGGGCGTTCACAGCCTGGGTGCCGGGACGGTGATCGGCGCGCTGGGCGGGGGCACGGCTGCCTTTCTCAAGGGCGGCAAACTGCCCGAGCTGAAGATCAAGCTCGGCGGCGGCCTGAGCTGGAAGTCCGGCGACGGCGAGACGCTGGTGGTCGGACCACCGAAGAACCCGAATTTTCCGTGGGTGCTGCTCGATTCGATGCTGGTGCGCTATCGCAGCATCCTGCATCGCGCTCATGGCCGCCGCGACGCCGGTCCGCTGGAGGAATCCGGCGACGGCTTCGCCCGGGGCTTCGATGCGGGTCGCCGCGGGCTGCTGCAGAAATGGTTCAGTTCCTGTCTCAAAGGGTCGCCTGACCGGGGCAAGGAGCCGGAGGTTTTTGCCGCGCTGCTGGAGTGCCTGGAGGAGGTGGAGGACGCATGAGCGGCCTCCGGAGTACGGACCGCGAGCTTCAGCTCGCATTTCATTGGTCCGGCGGACGCGAGCTGAAGCTCGCGGTCCGTACCCAAGTCGTGGTCATCCGATGGGCGGGGGCGTGAACATCGCCTTTTCGGACGCTGAGCGCGAACTCGGCCGCCAGATCCGCGAGGCGGCGCTGGACCACGAGGCCTTCGCGATGCCGCTCAGGGTTTGTGAGCTGGCGAAATGCCGCGCGACCTGCTGCCACGACGGTGTTTTTCTCGACGCGGGGCAGGAGAACGGGATCGCCGACGTGGTGGACCGGCTCGCTAAGTACGGCTTCCACCGTAGTGAATGGCGGGAGACGCGGAACGGGCGCGCCAAGACCGCGACCGTGCCGGACGATGATCCGGCTCCGGACTTTCCGGAGCACTTCCCCCGGACCCGCTGCGCCTTTCTCGACGACCGGCACCGCTGCCTGCTGCAGCGTCTTTCGGTCGATGAAGGCCGGCACCCGTGGTGGTGGAAGCCGGTGTCATGCTGGATGCACCCCTTGCTCCTGCGGCGACGCGACGGGCGGCCCTGGCTCACGCTCGCCCGGCCCGCCGACGATCCCGCCGCCGCGCCGGGCTATCCGGGTTTCGGTGCCTTCACTCCTTGCGGAGTGCCGTGCCCGGACGGCGAGCCGGCGTGGCGGACCCTGCGTGCGGAACTCGATCTGCTGGGCAGGATCGGCGGGCGGGACCTGGTGGGTGAACTGCGGTGACCACCGGTTCGGCCTTTCGTTCCACGCCGCCCCGGACCAGGGTGGTCGAGGTCATGACCGACGTCTTCAGCCGGGAAAAGCGCAGCGAGGTGATGTCGCGCATCCGCGGTCGGGACACCAAACCCGAGATCGCCCTGCGCTCGATGCTCCACGGGCTCGGCTACCGTTTCACGGTCAACGGCCCCCGCAACCGCGACCTGCCGGGCCGGCCCGACGTGGTGCTGCCGAAGTTCGACACCGTCATCTTCGTCCACGGCTGCTTCTGGCACGGTCACGCGGGATGCGGGGCATTCCGGATTCCGAAGACGCGCACGGAATGGTGGACGGCCAAGATCGAGGGCAACCGCGCCCGTGACGCCCGGGTCGAGCGCGAACTGCGGCAGCTCGGCTGGAACGTCGTGACCATCTGGGAATGCGCCCTGCGGACCGTTGCCGCGCGCGAGTGGTTGATCGCCCGTCTGCCCTCCCTGCTGGGCGACGAAAAGCTCCGCCGGGTCGCCGAGGACGAGGTGCCCTACCGGAGCCGTTGAACCGCCGGATCCGAAGCCCAAGATTTTCCAAGATTCTGATGGCTATTCTGGGAGGATGGAGCGATAAGGACTATCCGATGAAAAGGCTACTCGACCGCTCCCCCAACACGGTCGGACGCCTCTCGCAATGGCTTGAGGCGCCTTCTCCCCCCTATTCGCTCGCCGTCGGCGCGACCTGCGGCTGCGACCTCGCCCGCCTCGAGCGGGAATCCTGCGACGCGCTCAACCGCGTCCGCGAACTCCGTGGCAGCCGCTTCGGTTGGTTCGGCTTCGACGACATCCGCCACCTCTCCGGCCAGCCCGGCGTCCGGCGTTTTGTCGTCGACCGGGCCGACCTGGGCAACCGGCGCTTCGATACTTGGAACGACATCGAACTGGTGTTGCGCGGCCTCGCCTCGCTGGGAGGCGTGGTGCTCGGCGGCCAGGCGGCGATGGATGCGACCCGCGGCCTCCCGAACGTCTGCCGGGTCATGCTTTCCCGCTGCGACTCGTGCCGGGAAAGCGAGCTGAGCGGTATCGTCGATCCCCAGCGCTGCGGAGAAAACCAACTGGTCTCGGAGGTGATCCGCACCTTCCTCGACTGGATGGCCTACCGCTCCAACGGACGCTGGGAACCCCGCCAACCGCTGGCCGTGGGCGACGACCTGCTGGCGATCCACCGCTCGATCCGTGAATCGTCGGGACCGGTGGCCATGGCCGGGTAGGGAGTGTCCCCCGTGAGACGGTGATCGTGCACCGGCGCCTCCCGGCGACCGGCGGAGGATGGGGCATGCCGCGTGGATGACCGCCGCCCTTACGCCTGCTTCACCGGTGCCTGTGGTGCCGGTCCCACGGTTCCGCCATCGACATAGACCGCCTTGCTGAAGCTTTGCCGGCGGTCGGTCCTGCCGTTGGCGAGGTTGTTCGCCCAGCGCACGATCCGGCGCACCACCGGGCGGGGATCCCACGCGATGTGGGCGACGGTGGGCTGGCACATTTCGAAGGCGGGGTGGGGGTCGGTGCAGATCAGCGAGACATCCCTCGGCGCCGTGATGCCCTGCTGGGCCAGGTGGTTCTGGGCGGCGATGAAGAAAGGCATCTCATCGAGAATGACCGCGGTCGGCGGCGTGTGGGTGAAAAGCAGGTCGAGCCTCCGGTGGAAGGATTTGCGGGAGGTCTGCCAGTCCGGCAGATGGTAGCTTCCCGGCTGGATCCCGAGGGCCTTCAACTCATCGAGAAAGCATTGCTCGAAGCGGCCGGGAACCGGCTTGCGGCGGTCTTCGGGCACGAGGAGCACGATGCGTTGGTGGCCGTGGTCGACCAACCGCCGCATCGCGTCCCGGAGCGCGCCGGACTTGTCGGGACCCGCGCCCGCCATCGGCAGGCCCCGCCGCCTTCCGGCCAGGGCCAGGGCGGGTATCGGCTGGCTGGCAAACCATCGAAGCACGTCGTGCGAGCCGGAGGCGATCACCCAGGCATCGGCCTCGCTCTGCTCGACGAGACGGCGCACCCGCGCGACGTTCATGCCCAGATCCATCAGGGTCCTGGGGTTGAAGCTCGCGGCGTGTCCCGATTCGAGCAACTGGTGCTGGAGGTCGACCCAGTAGTGCGACTTCAGGTCGCTCTTCTCGTAGAGCATCATCTCGATCCGCAGCGACCGCTCCAGGCTGCCCTGCGGGGCCACGATGCGGTTGCGGCGGCCGGCCCCGCGATACTCGAGCAATCCGTCGATCTGCAGCAGGCGCACGGCATCCACCGTGGTCTTGGAACTCACGCCGAGCTCGCGGGCGAGATGCAGCACCCCGGGCATGGTGCCCCTGAGCCGGCCGCAGAGGATCTCCTCGCGCAGGTGGGCCGCCAGTTGCTCGGCGACACTGAGGGGGCTGAAGGGTTTCACCGCGGCAAACTATGGCATGCATGGAAATAGATGGCATTCGAAATGTCGGAATTGAAAGCTGGTCCGGCTGCGGACCCGGGACTGAAGTGTGGCCGTCCGAGCCTCGACACCCCGCCCCATGAAGCCTGCCATGTTCTTTCGTTTCCTCGGCGGCGCCGGGCGCCCCGGTCCGATGCTTGCCGGCCTGTTGATCGGTGCGGTCGGGTCGGTGCTCACCGGCACGGCGGCGGCCACGTTGTCGAGGGAGGAGTTCCTCGACCCGCCGCTGCAGGCGCGGCCGGGCGTGCTGTGGTCGTGGCTCAACGGGCATGTCGACCACGACCGGATCACCCGCGAGCTCGAGGAGATGAAGGCGAAGGGGCTGCGCGGTGCGATCATCTGGGACGTCGGCGCGCTGATCAACCCGCAGGAGATGATCCCGGCCGGCCCCGAGTTTCTCGGGCCGGAATCGCTGGCGGCCATCCACCACGCGATGGACGAGGCGGAGCGGCTCGGGCTGGAGCTCGGGCTGTTCGCTTCGAGCAGTTGGAATGCGGGCGGCACTTGGATCACCCCGGAACACGGCAGCAAGGCGCTGCTCTGGAGCGAGCTGCGGACCGAGGGTCCGGCGGAGTTTTCCGGGGTCCTGCCCCTGCCGGAAAAGCTCACCGAGCACCACGCCGACGTGGCGGTGCTGGCGGTGCCCGAGGCCGGCGGCGAGGCGATCCGGCTCGACGACCGGATGACCGCGGACGGGCGGCTGGAGTGGCCGGTGCCGGACGGCCGGTGGCGCATCCTGCGCTTCGTCCGGAACAACACCGGCGAGTTCCTCAACTGCCCGAGCCCGAACTCGAAGGGACTGATGATCGACCACCTGAGCCGCGAGGCGACCGACGCCTACATGGTCCACATCCTCGACCAGCTGAAGCAGGGCCGCGACGGTTACGGCCCGCTGAAGGTGCTCATGCTCGACAGCTACGAGGTGCGTCCGGCGACCGACTGGACGCCGGATTTCATCGGGGAGTTCCAGGAGCGCCTCGGCTACGACCCGGTGCCGTGGCTGCCGGCGCTCGCGGGCGCCCCGGTCGGCACGGAGGAAACGCGCGGTCGCTTCCTCCACGACTACCACAAGACCGTCAGCGACCTGCTCGTCGACGACCACTTCGCCCGCTGCCGCGAGCTGCTCAACGAGCGCGGGCTGCTGCTCCTCGCCGAGGGCGGCCACGGCGGGCACGCGCGGGTCGATCCGCTCAAGGCGCTCGGCGCGGCGGACATCCCGATGGGCGAGTTCTGGAACCACCGCAAGAACTGGGTGACCAAGGAGGCCGCCAGTGCGGCGAACATCTACGGCAGGCGGCTGGTCGCGTCCGAGTCCTTCACCGGCTGGCAGAACTGGCAGGACGGTCCCGCGGCCTACAAGCGGCTGTTCGACATCGCGCTCTGCGCGGGGCTCAACCAGGTCGCCTTCCACACCTTCGCCCACCAGCCGCCGGGTTCCGGCCTGCCCGGATTCGCCTACCACGCGGGCGAGCATTTCAACGTGAACCTGACCTGGTGGGACGAGGCCGGCCCGATGCTCGCCGACATGTCGCGCAGTTGTCACCTGCTCCAGCAGGGGCGCTTCGTCGCCGATGTGGCGGTCTATTATGGCGACAACGCGCCGAACCTGGTGCCGGCCCGCCGCATCGCGCCGACCGTCGAGCCGCGCTGGGGCGAGGGCCACTGCCTGCACTGCGGCAAGCCCGAGCCGGTCGATCTGTCGTCGCTCGGCCACGGGCACGACTACGACTACGTCAACGAGGAGGTGATGCTGGAGCGCATGGATGTCGAGGATGGGCGAATGGTCCTGCCGGACGGCATGAACTACCGGCTGCTGGTGCTGCCCGATCGTGAAAGCATCTCGCCCGCGGTGCTGCGGAAGCTCGGCGTCCTGGTCGAGGCCGGTGCCACGGTGGTGGGCCCGAAGCCGCGGCGCTCGAACAGCTTGAAAGGCTACCCCGGGTGCGACGAGGAGGTGCGCGAACTCGGCGACCGGATCTGGGGGGATTGCGACGGTGTCAAAGTACGGCAATCATCGTACGGCAGCGGCCGGGTGATCTGGAACATGCCGCTCGACGAGGTGCTGGCCGGCATGGGCGTGCGCCCGGACTTCGAGGTCGAGGATTTCGACAACCGCGACCGGACCATCGACTTCATCCACCGCGAGACGGCAAGCGAGGACATCTACCTCGTTGCCAACACCTCGCTGGAGTCTCAAGGTTTCACCGCCCGCTTCCGGGTCGATCCGGGCCGGTTGCCGAGCTTCTGGAATGCGGAGGACGGCTCGGTGGCGCCGTGCCATCACTACGAGGCGGGCGAAGGTTTCGTGCGCGTGCCGCTGGCCCTGCCGCCGGCCTCGTCGGTCTTCGTCGTCTTCGCCGACGGACCGGCGCGGGATCACGTCGTCGAGATCGAGGGAGCTCCGGGTGGCGTGGAAATCACGGGCATGGAGGGCGGGGAGATTCGGGCGAGGGTTTTTCAATTCGGCCGCTATCGCTTCACGACGGCGCAGGGTCGGAGTGGGGAGTTGGCCGTTTCGAAGCTGCCCGCCGACCGCGGGATCGAGGGTCCGTGGCGTTTGGACTTTCCACCGGATCGCGGGGCGCCGCCCTCGGTGAATCTGCCGGAACTGATCGACTGGACGGCTTCGGACGATCCGGGCGTGCGCCATTTCTCGGGCACCGCGACCTATCGCAGGGGCCTGCCTCTGACCGAGGCGGATCTGGTCAGACGCGGCCCGATCCTGCTCGATCTCGGATCGGTGAAGGAGGTCGCGCGGGTGATCGTCAACGACCGCGAGGCGGGAATCCTGTGGAAGGAGCCGTACCGCCTCGACATCCGTCCGTTCGTGAAAGCGGGTGCCAACGACCTCGAGATCGCGGTGACCAACAACTGGAACAACCGCATCGTCGGCGACCTGCGCGGCGACTCGGGACAAACGATCACCCGCACCAACATCGCCGGCAAATTCGGTGCCGGATCTCCGCTGCTGCCATCCGGCATGCTCGGACCGGTGACGTTGCAATTTCCCTTCGAAACCACGAGTAGACTCACCAGATGAAACCGATCCCTCTGATGCTGCTGGCCGTTCTCGGTCTGGCGGCTCCGCTAGCTGTCGCGGAAAAGCTCCCGATTCCCGACTTTACCAAAGGAGGGACGGTCCCCGAGCAGGCAGCGAAGGACTGGAACCTCGGCGCGACCGGCGCGCGGGGGTGGATGTATTTCCACAATCTGGAGACCTCCGAGGCGCGCCAGATCTCCATCACGGCGGTGGACAAGGGCTCGCCGGCCGACGGCGTGCTGGAGGTCGGCGACGTGATCCTCGGAGTCGGCGGCAAGCCGTTTTCAGAAGACGCGAGGACCGCCTTCGGCAAGGCGCTGACCGCCGCCGAGGCTTCGGACGGCAAGCTGTCCATCATCCGCTGGCGCGGGGGCGCGACCCAGCCGCTGGTCATCCAGCTTCCCGTCCTGGGCAGCTACAGTGGGATCGCGCCGTATGATTGCCCGAAGTCGAAGAAGATCCTCGAGCAGGGCTGCGAGGCGCTGGCCGCGCGGATGTCCGCGCCGGACTACGGCGGCAACGCGATCACCCGCTCGCTCAATGGCCTCGGACTGCTCGCCAGCGGCGATGCGAAGTATCATCCGATCGTGAAGAAGGAGGCCGAGTGGGCGGCGGGCTATCAGGTCGATTCGATGGCGACCTGGTGGTATGGCTACGTGACCGTATTCCTCTCCGAATATGTCATGGCCACCGGCGACGATTCCGTGCTGCCCGGGCTGCGGCGGATCGCGATGGAGGCGGCCGAGGGGCAGAGCATCGTCGGCTCGTGGGGCCACAAGTTCGCCGGTCCCGACGGACGCCTGCTGGGCTACGGGATGATGAATTCACCGGGGGTGGTGCTCACCATCGGCTTGGTCCTCGCGCGGGAGGCCGGCGTCGACGACCCGGAGGTCGCCGAGGCGATCGAGCGCAGCGCCAAGCTGTTGCGCTTCTACATCGGCAAGGGGGCGGTGCCCTACGGCGACCACGCCGCCTGGATGGAGACCCACGAGGACAACGGCAAGTGCGGCATGGCGGCGGTCCTCTTCGACCAGCTTGGAGAAAAGAATGGCGCCGAGTTTTTCTCGAAGATGAGCACCGCCTCGCACGGCAACGAGCGCGACACCGGTCACACCGGAAACTTCTTCAACATCACCTGGGCGATGCCCGGCATCTCCCGCAGCGGCCCGCAGGCGACGGGCGCGTGGATGAAGGAATTCGGAAGCTGGTATTTCGACCTCGCCCGCAAGTGGGACGGCAGCTTCCCGCACCAGGGACCGCCGCAGCCTAACAGGGACGCCTACGGCGGCTGGGACGCGACCGGCATGTATCTCATCGCCTACGGCATGCCGCGCAAGGCGATCCGGCTCACCGGCAGCAAGGCCTCGGTGGCTCCGTCGCTCGATGTCGAGAAGGCGTGGCAGGTCGTCGCCGACGGCCGTGGCTGGAGCAACAACGACCGCCACAGCGCCTACGACCAACTGGGCGGCGACATGCTCTTCGAGCGTTTGGAAAGCTGGTCGCCGATCGTCCGGGAGCGGGCCGCCATGGCGCTGGCGCGGCGCAAGGACGTGCAGGTCGAACCGTTGATCCGGATGCTTGACGCGCCGAAGCTCGAGGCGCGGCTCGGCGCGTGCCAGGCGCTGGAGCAGTTGCGCGGTCGTGCCGAGCCGGCGGTGCCGAGGCTGCGCGAGACGCTGAAGGCGGATGAGATGTGGCTGCGGGTCAAGGCGGCCGACGCGCTGGCGGCGATCGGCAAGCCGGCAATGGTCGCGGTGCCGGAGTTGCTGGAAAGGCTCGCCAGGGGGGCGACCAAGGACGACCCGCGCGGGATGGAGCAGCGGTACCTTTCCTTCGCCCTTTTCAACAGCCGCGGCGGCCTGCTCGGCAACTCGCTCGAGGGTGTCGATCGCGAGCTGCTGATGAAGGCGGTCCGCGCCGGCCTCCACAATCAGGACGGACGCGCCCGCGGCAGCTTCAGCAGCGTGTATGTGAATCTTTCATTCGATGAATTGAAGCCGCTGCTGCCGGCCATCCACGAGGCGATCGTCAAGCCGGCGCCCAGCGGCATCATGTTCTCCGACATGATCCAGACGGCCGGGCTGGAACTCTTCACCAAGCATCACATCGACGAGGGGATCGAGTTGCTCGCGGCTTACGTCCGCCACCAGAAGCCCCACGCCAGCGAGCACCGCATCGGTGTGATCCTCGACATGCTCAAGAGCTACGGTGCCCACGCCCGGCGGGTGATCCCCGAGCTTGAGGACCACATCCGCTACTTCGAGAACGACGAACCGGACTTTCCGAAACACCTGAGCCTGCAGAAGGCGCAAGCGGTGCGCGATGCGATCGCCACGATCAAGGCATCGACCGACAAGCCCGACCTCGTTTCCCTCAAGGACCTGTGAGATCGGCCGGCCTCGTTCTTCTGGCGGGCTCGCTCGCCGTGGCGGCGGAAACGCTCCGCCCTGCCGGCGTGGCGGATGTCACGATCGACGGAGGCTTCTGGGGGCCGCGCATCGATCTCAATGCCGAGGTCACGCTGCCCCACAATCTCGACTTCATCGAGGAGACCGGACGGATGGCCGCCTTCGACCGTGCGGCTGGAAAACCGACCGACGCGGTGGACAACCCCGTGTCGGTGGTCGATTCCGACGTCCACAAGATCCTGGAAGGCGCGGCCTACACGCTGCAGCTCCGGCCGGAGGGAGTGGATCTCGATGAAATCGCCGCCTTGGCCGGCCGGGTGATCGCGGCGCAGGAGGACGATGGTTTTCTGTGCCCGCGGATCACCGTCCAGAAAGGCAAAAGCCGTTGGGAGGACCTGCGCAAGTCGCACGTGCTCTACAGCGCCGGCCACCTCTTCGAGAGCGGCGTGGCCTGGAAGGAGGCGACGGGGAGGACCGGGCTGCTCGACGCCTCCACGCGCTTCGCCGACCTGATCGACGCGCGCTTCGGGCCCGATGGCGTGCGAGACGTGCCGGGGCACCAGGAGATCGAACTGGCGCTCATCCGGCTCCATCAGGCGACCGGCGAAAGGCGCTACCTCGACTTGTGTCGCTTCTTTCTCGACCAGCGCGGGCATTGGCACGACAGCGAGGGGAAACGCTCCGGCCCGAAGCCGCGCTGGGCCGACTACAACCAGGACCGGGTGCCGCTCAAGGATGCGCGGCACGCCGTCGGTCATGCCGTGCGGGCGGGCTACACCTACGCCGCCATGGCCGATGTCGCGAGGTGTTGTCCCGACCATGCCTACGGCCCGGCGCTCGATGCCCTGTGGGAGGATGTCGTCGACCGGAAGCTCTACCTCACCGGTGCCTCGGCCACCGCGCAGTATTACGACGAGGGCTTCGGCGATCCGTTTGTCCTGCCCAATGCCGACGCGTATGCCGAGACCTGCGGCACCATCGGCACCGTCCTGTGGGCTCATCGCATGGCGCTCCTGCACGCCGACGCCCGCTACGCCGACATCATGGAGCGGGCGCTCTACAATGGCGTGCTGTCGGGTATTTCCATGTCCGGCGACCAGTTCTTCTACAAGAATCCGCTCGCCAGCCGCGGCGACGTCCGCCGCCACGAAAGCTGGAACCCGGCCTGCTGCCAGTCGAACCTCGTGCGCATCATTCCGCAGGTCGGCTCGATGGCCTACGCGACGCGCGGCGACACGGTCTACGTGAATCTCTTCGTCGCCGGCACCGCCACGCTGAAGCTGGAGGCGGGCGAGTTTCGTTTTCGCGTGGAAACCGACTACCCGCACGACGGGAACGTCCTCTTCGTCGTCGAGTCCGCCCCCGCAGAACCCGTGACGTTGGCCATCCGCATTCCCGGCTGGGCGCGCGACCAGCCGGTGCCGGGCGGGCTCTATCGCTTCCTCGGGAAGCCGGACGACATGGATCGGATCGCCGGCGCCATGGCCGACTCAGATGGTTATTTTCGACTCAGTCGCCAATGGAAGGACGGCGAGGTGTATGACCTTCCCCTGCCCATGCCCGTCCGCCGGGTGCTGGCCGATGACCGGGTCGTGGCCAACCGCGGCCGGGTCGCGCTCCAGCGGGGACCGCTTGTCTATTGCGTCGAGGCGGTCGATCACGACGGGCGGCGCACCGATGCCATCGTGCTGCCGGACGATGCCGGGTTGGACGTCGAGTGGCGGGACGACCTGCTTGGCGGCATCAACGTCATCGCGGGCCAGGCGAAGATCGCCCGGGAACCGGAGTGGGGGAAAGAAGTCGGGCTGGAGTCGCTCCGTTTCACCGCGATTCCCTACCATGCCTGGGCCAACCGGGGCGACGGCTACATGGACCTGTGGCTGGCGCGGACGGTCGAAGCGGCGACCCCTCTTCCTGCCGCCACCTCCGTGAGCAAGGCGACGCTCAGCGCTTCGGTCGAGGCACCGGCCAAGGCTCTCGAAGCCGTGCGGGATGGTCGTTTCGGGCCCTCGTCGGACCACCGCCCGACACCTCGCTTTTCATGGCCGGATGCCGCTGATGCCCCGGGCTGGATCGAATGCCGGTGGGACGAACCTCGAGAGCTGAGCCGGACTGCGGTTTGCTGGGCCGTTGACCGCCGGGCCCAGGTCTATTGGGGACCGCGCATCCGCGGGTCCGACCTGGTGATGCCGGAGAGTTGGAGGATTTCCTACTACGATGGCAGTAGGTGGCTGCCAGTGGAGACGGACGACACGTTCACCCTGCGGCTCGATCTTTTCAACGAAGTTCGCTTCAAGCCGGTCAAGACCACGGCGCTGAGGCTTGAGGTCGACTTCGGGGCAGCTCCCTGTGCGGTGCAGGAGTGGCGGGTTGATTGATCCGACCCCCACGGTTCGCGCTGACGATCCGGAGCGTCGGCCCCGGAGGAACAGCACGCCTCAGATGATGCCTTCCCTCAGGGCCTTGGCGACGGCGCCGGTGTTCGTGCTGACGTGGAGCTTGTTGTAAACCCGCCTCAGGTGGGTGGAGACGGTGTGGGCGCTGATGTCGAGAGCCAGGCCGATCTCCTTCTTCTGCAGCCCGTCGGCAAGGAGGCGCAGGATGTCCGTTTCGCGTTCGGTGAGCTGGTAGTCCTCGTGCCCCTCCGGCGGCGGCTGGAGCCGGGGAAAGGCGTCGAGCACCTTGCGCGCGACGGCGGGCGACATCGGAGCGCCACCCTCCATGACCTGGCGGATGGCGTGGCCGATCGCGTCCATTCCGGAGGATTTCAGGACGTAGCCGGCCGCGCCCGCGCACACCGCCCGGAAGATCTTCTCGGCGTCGTCGAAGACGGTCAGGATCAGCACCCGGGCGGAGGGAGCCTTGCGGTGGAAGGTTTCCAGTGCGGAGATTCCATCGAGGCCCGGGAGCTGCACGTCGAGCAGGATGACGTCCGGAAGTTGTCCGCCATCGAGGCTTTCGAAAGCGGCCTCGACCGAGCTGAAGGTCTGCGCGCAGGACATTCCGCCGAGATCGTCCACCGCCCGCCGCACGCTGGTGGCGAACATGGTGTTGTCCTCCACCAGCCAGACACGGATCTCGGGATCGGAAGGGGCATTCATGAGCGGGGATGCCGGATGCGGCCCCTGAAGCGGACGCGGGTGCCGGCTCCGGGAAGGGTTTCGATTTCGCAGTCGCCGGCCAGGCGACGGGCACGGCGGCTCAGGTTGGCCAATCCGTGGCCGTCGGGCGAGAGCTTTTCCGGATCGAAGCCCCGGCCGTCGTCGCGCACCTCGAACTCGAGGTGACTGCGATCGATGTCGATCCGGATGTGGACGGACCGCGCGTCCGCGTGACGCCGGACGTTGTGGAGCGCTTCCTTGTAGGCGAAGAAGAAGTGGCGCCGGAAGAACAGCGAGAGCTGGCCGTCGCGGAAATCCGGGGGCCGCACATCGAAGTGGAGGTCGGTCTCGCCGAGGATCAACTCGGCCGTCTGGCGCATGCGGCTGATCAGGAGACGCAGGCTGGTGTTGCCGCCCTCGATGAGCCACACGATGTCCTGCATCGCCTCGGCCGTCTGCTCGGCCGCCTCCTTGATCGTCAGGAAATCCTGGCGGGCTCCGGGTTCGTGGCTCTGACGGCTGCCGACTTCGCTCAGCAGGACGATGCCGCCGAGGTTGCTGCCGATGTCGTCGTGAAGGTCGCGCGCGATCTGCTCCCTCAGGCGGATCACCGCCCGGCGGCGGACCCGGCGCTGGCGCACCAGCAGCCAGCCGCAGCCGGCGACCGCCAGTCCCGCCATCGTGCCGCCCCCGTAGCCGAGGATCAGGCGGGTGTCCTCGAGGCGGGTGTCTCGTCCATCGGCGAGCCGGGCGCGTTCCTCGGTCAACAGCCGCCGTTTCAGGATGAGGTCGAGGTATTCCGGCAGTTCGAGCAAGGCGTGCCGGCTGTTGAATCCGTCGTTGACGAATTCCGGCGACCAACCCCGGCCGGTGGCCGCACGGTCGCTGACGGCAACCGGCCGGCCCAGCGCCACGTTCTCACCGCCCGCATAGGCTTGGATCTCCGCCAGGCCATAACCGTACTCGCCCCGGTCGGCCCAGAGGTCGAGCGTCTTGAGCCGCAGGTGTCGGGCGCGCACGCCGGGAACCTGAAGCGTCACCGCGCAGTCCCCGGGGTAGCCGATGAGGTTGGTGGTCGGTCGCGCGAAATCCCAGACCACCTCCCGAAAGTCCGGATCCCGCGCCAGCTCGAGGTGGTATCCCCGGGGAAAGGCCCCGGTTTCGATCATCTCGAATCCCTCCCGCTCGACTGGCAGCAGGCGGATCTGATCGATCTCGTGCTCGGTCGCGAAGTCGATCTGCAGCCACTTTCGTTCATTCCGGTTCTCACCGGGACCGCTCAGGTATCCCTTGGAGGGACTTGGTTCGATCGAAACCGGCATGCCCAGCGTGCTCTGGCCGTCCTGCGACCGCAGATGCGACCAGTTGGGAAAGCGGTCGAAGCTGCTGGAACTTTCCACCGGGGTCCACACGGCCACCGAGCGGTTGCCGGAGAGCACGAGCAGTTCCTCGAGCGCCCAGATGAAGCCGTCCTCGACCGGGAAATGCCTGGTCGAGGTCATGCGCACGTAACGTCCCATGGTGGGCTCGATCCTGAAGTCCTCGGGGAAGCGGCCCGGGTTGGGGACGTCCGCGGTGGTGCGGTCGACCACGACCGTCGAGCGCCGCATCTGCGGGTCGTCGGAGATTTCGATCCTGAAGCGTTTCGGAAACCCGTATCCGACGCCCCGCTCGCCCAAGGTCGGGATGAAGGCGGGCATCACGACGATCCGGTCGATCCGTTGGCGGCGCTCGAGGTCGAATTGCAGCCATTCAGGCTTTTCGGGATCGAGCAGGTTCCCGCTGCGAAAACCGTAGCGGGAGGCGAAAGGGGCGTCCTTGAGAGAGGGAAGCCGGGCCAGCTCCGCATCCACCTCGTCCAGCCGGTTCTCGATCCGGCGGAATTCCGGACTGAACCAGCGGGCGAACCTCCCGACCACGGAGGGAGACACCACCTCGTCTCCGATGGCAACCTGCGACATGCCGACCGTCAACGTCATCACGCTGATGGCAGTTCCACGGATCATCCCGGGCAGTCTAGCCGGGTGGTCCGGCGGCGTCAGGTCCGAAAGCGACATCCCGACCGCCGCCGCCCGACATCACCATCCGCAGCTTTGGGATGAATAATCCCTGCTGCGTGGGTGATCGAACCGCCCACGCACCGGGTCGCACGTTCGTGCGACTGGACGCTCACAATATTTTTCGAATGATGGGAGCCTCGTATTCCGTGCGAGGTCGCAACCCTCGCGTCTCGAAAGACCTGAGTGGTCACGAATCCATGGATTCGAGTCTCCTGGAAAACACGCTGAATACCGCCATGAACACACCTGAAAGATTATCCGCGCTCTGTCTCGCCGTTTTGCTGGCGCTCCCGATCTCATCCGTCCACGCCCAGTCCCTCGACTGGAACCTGCCGGGCAGCGGTGCGTGGGACACGGCGACGGCGAACTGGACCCCCGACGGAGGCACGACCACGACGACATTCGCTTCGGACGGGACGGTGGACGTGAACTTCAACACGGGATCGGACGCGACGATCACGATCGCGCCCGGGATGAATCCAGCCTCGACGACGGCGAATCCCAGCGGTGGCACGTTGCAGTTCAGCGGCGGGCCGATCGCCGGCGCCGGCGGGCTCACCAAGTCGGGCAGCGGCGTGCTGCGGCTCAACGGCGAGAACAGCTTCACCGGCAAAACCGTGATTCAGGGTGGTAGGCTGGAACTGTGGAGCTCGGCGCTGCTCTCGAACGCCGGAGCCAACGGTGCGCTCGGCGCACCCAGCGGTGCCAATGCGGTCATCGACATGTACAACGGATCCACCCTGAAGGTGCGCCAAACCGGCGGCAGCACGCAGTCCACGGACCGGACGATCGACCTTGTGGACCCAGCGGGAGCCGGAACGGTGACGATCCAGTTCAACGGCAACGACTGCTTCTACACGCTCGGAGAGGTGACCGCGACCGGGGACGGCGCCAAATTGCTGGACCTTTACACGGGTGTGGACGGCAACGGCGACCGTGAGGTCGTCACCATCAACGGTCCGATCTCGGATGTGACGGGCGACGGCAGCCCGCTTTCGCTGCGGGTGGCGTACCGGACCCAGACCAATGGTGCGGACAGTTTCTTCAATCTTCCCGGAAGCAACACCTTTACCGGGGATATCGAACTGACAAAGGGTTCGGGGGCGCTGCGCACCGGCTACTTTACGGTCGGCGGCGTGCGTACCAACGGCGGCAGCACGCCGGGCAGCGGAACCCTGGGCGGTGGCAGCTACCCCGGGGACATCGCGGTGGGCGCGCAAACGGTCTTCAACTACCTCAGCAGCGCGAGCCAGACGCTGTCGGGCGTGATCTCCGGCACGGGAACCGTGAACATCGACGGCGGCGGCACCGTGACGCTCGCGGGGGCCAGCACCCTCAGTGGCAACATCGACGTGAAGAGCGGCAGCACGTTCGAACTTGCGGACGACGCTGGCGTGACGTTCCACGTCACCGACCCCTCGGTCAACAAGATCACCGGAAACGGAACCACCAGCCTGAACGGCGATTTCACCATCGACACCTCGGCCGTGACGGTCCCGGCGGGCTCATGGACGCTGGTTGATGTGGCTTCCGCGACATACGGCGGCACCTTCACCGTGGCCGGCGCCGGATGGTCGGAGAGTTCCGACGTCTGGACGAAAGTGGACGGAATCTCCACCTGGACCTTCACCGAGGCGACCGGCACGCTCACGCTTTCCTCCGATGCGGTCATCACCTCCTTCAGCTATGCCGGCTTGAACGGCACCATCGACAACGACGCCCTCGCCGTCACACTGTGGGTGGCCAAGGGGACCGATCTCGCGGACGTGGCGCCGAGCTTCACGCTGACCTCCGGATCCTGCGACCAGCCAAACGGTGCGGCTCCGACACCGAGCTTCGCCAGCTCCAACCCGGTCACCTACACGGTGACCGACGGAAGCACGGTCAATGCCTACACGGTGACGGTCGTCGAGGCCTCCGGCATCATCCATGTCAGTGCCGAGAAATCCGGTCAGGAGAGCGACGCCGGACTCCTCGAAGGACCCGGTGGCGGCCTGGGTGAAACCTGGAACCAGGTCACCACCAACAACGCCGGCGCGTTGCTCGATTCCACCGGGCTCACGACCGGCGTGGGGTTCACCGTCAACACCGATGGTCTGGACAAGTGGAACGATGCGCCCCTGCAGATGCTTCACGCGGGCCTGCGCAACTTCGGCAAGGGCAGCACCAAACAACTCGTGATCACCGGCCTCACTCCCGGGGACTTGTACGACGTCCACATCGCCTCCACGCAGGGGAATTTCGAACGGGGCAAGGGCGACTGGTCGACCCCCAACGCGACCACCACCGTGGGCAGCCAGTCTGTTGACAGCACCGGAAACCCCCTCAACATCAGCACTTGGGAAAAGGGCTACAATCACGTCTCGTTCGAGAACGTCGAGGTCGATGTCGATGGGGAGATCGTTCTCGATGGTGTCGCCGACCCGGCTTACAGGCTGCCCGTCAACGGCTTCCAGCTCGTTCCCATCCCTCCGGCTCGGATCGTGTCGTTCGAGGCCGCGGGTCAGGCCGGTGTGATTGACCAGAATGCCCTTGCCATCTCGGTCACCGTGCCGTTCGGAACGGATCTCTCGACGCTCGCGCCGAGCTTCGTGGTGAATTCGGGTTCCTGCGACCAGACCAGCGGCTCGCCGCCGTCGCCGACCTTCGCGGCTCAGAACCCGGTCGACTACGTCGTCACCGACGGAGCCACGGTCAATACCTACAGCGTCACGGTGACGGTGGAGCCTCCGCCCCCGGTGACCACCACGCTGGTCATCGACCTCGGCACGAGCCCGTCGGGCACCCTCATCCCCGGGGAGCAGATCATCACCAGCGGTCCGACCAACTATCCCATCCCGGCGCTTCCGGCCGGCTCGATCCTGCGCGCCATCGACGTCGATGTGACGCTGGAGCTTCCGGATGAGTTCGCCTTGGTCAACGACCTCACCCTTCTCTTCGACCCCACCCCGGGGACTCCCGGAGGGGACTACATCCTCGGTATCACCTCGCCGAATCCGGTGGCCGAGTTCGGACCTCCGACCGAAGTCCTGAGCTGGTCCGGCGGCAACGGCGGCGTCGGCACGTCATTGGTGGAAACCGTGACGGAGTCCGCCTGGACGGGCGACATCGACCTGGCCTCGGTCGGCCTTTTCCTCGGCAACACCTACGTCGCCAACGGCACGTGGTCCGGCACCATCACCCTGACCTACGACCAGGTGGGCGGCGGCTCGGCGTTCCAGAACTGGGCCACCGGAGGCGAGACCTTCGAAGGCGACGCCAACGGCGACGGGGTGCAGGACGGCCTGGCCTTCCTGCTCGGCGCCCCGACACCGGCAACCGATGCCAGCGGCCTGCTGCCGACCGTCAGTGAGAGCGGAGGAGAGCTGGTGATGACGTTCAATTGCCTGCCGGTCGCTGCCCGTGAGGGAGCCGTTCTCAAAGTGGAGCACAGCAGTACGCTGGGTGCGGCGCCCGATCCGTGGCTGGCGACGGCCGATGTTGTGCCCGATGCTGACGATCCCACCGCTGACAATGGAGTGACCTTCGTGGTGACTCCAGGGCCCACCGGACCTCCCGCACTCAACAGCGTCACGGCGACCATTGGTTCCGGCGAGGCGGCGGGCGGCAAACTCTTCGCAAGACTCGTGGGGCTGGAAACGGCGCCGTAAGACCGACTTTCCCGGCTGATCGCCATGGCCTGGGGAGGTGGAGTCTCCGGGCCTTTTCTCACGGCCGGTAACATGATCATGTGACTGGAGAATCACAGGTGCTTGTGGAGTATCTATTGACGTTGTCGATTCATGCTGGCCGGGCTCGAGATGGCGCCTGGCATGCGATGCCACCAATCCGATTCTCAGATTTGCTCACGAAATGAAAAATCCACCAATCAACTTGATGCCGCTATCCCTGGCGGTTGCCGTTTGTGTTTGCTCTCTTGGAGTGTTTTCGGCCCACGCCCAGAGCCTCGACTGGAACCTGGCGGGTAGTGGCGCCTGGGACACGTCGACAGCGAACTGGACGGCGGATGGAGGGACGACGACCACGACCTTCACCTCGGATGGCACGGTGGACGTGAACTTCGACACGGGATCGAACGCGACGGTCACGATCGCGGCCGGGATGAATCCAGCCTCGACGACGGCCAGTCCCAGTGGTGGCACGCTTCAGTTCAGCGGGGGGCCGATCGCGGGATCCGGGGGTCTGACCAAGTCTGGCGACGGCGTGCTGCAGCTCAACGCCGCGAATTCGTATACCGGCAAAACCGTCATCCAGGCGGGCATCCTGCAGTTCCAGGCCAGCGGCTCGACCACGGCGATCCTGTCGAACGCCGGGGTGAACGGCGCCCTTGGCGCGCCGACCGGTGCCGACGCCGTCATCGACATGTACAACGGGGCCACGCTGAAGGTCTTGTCCACGATCAACCAGTCCACCGACCGAACGATCAACCTTGCCGACCCCGCCGGCGCGGGAACGGTGACCATCCAGTTCAATGGTAACGACCGGACCTTCACGCTCGGTGCGGTGACGGCCACGGGCAACGGTGCGAAGCTTCTGGACCTTTACACTGGCGTCAACGGCAACGGCGACCGTGAGGTTTTCACCATCAACGGGCCGGTCTCGGATGTGTCCGGCGACGGCAGCCCACTGTCGCTGCGGGTGGCGTATCGGACCCAGACCAATGGTGCCGATAGTTTCTTCAACCTTCCCGGAACCAACACCTTCACCGGAGATATCGAACTTACGAAGGGTTCCGGAGCCCTGCGCACCGGCTACTTTACGGTCGGCGGCGTGCGTACCAACGGCGGCAGCACGCCGGGCAGCGGAACCCTGGGCGGTGGCAGCTACCCCGGGGACATCGCGGTGGGCGCGCAAACGGTCTTCAACTACCTCAGCAGCGCGAGCCAGACGCTGTCGGGCGTGATCTCCGGCACGGGAACCGTGAACATCGACGGCGGCGGCACGGTGACGCTTGCGGGCGCGAACACCCTCAGCGGGAGCATCGACGTAAAGAGCGGCAGTTCCCTGGGTCTGGATGCCGCGGGCGGGTTGACCTTCTACCCGGCCGACAATCTTTCCAGCAACAAGGTCACCGGTGCGGGCTCGGCGACCTTCGACGGCAGCTTCACGATCGACACCTCCAACGTGACGCTCACGGTGGGAACCTGGACGCTGGTGGATACCGCGACAAAGAGCTTTGCGCCGACCTTCAGCTTGAGCGGAGCGGGCTGGTCGGAGAGCTCCGGCGTTTGGACCAGGGAGGACGGCCTCAGGACGTGGACCTTCACCGAGGCGGATGGAAGGCTAACGCTTTCGAGTGAAGCCATTTTCACGGGTTTCGGGACCGCGGGTTCGATCAGCTACATCGATGACAACGCCCAGACGATCCTGCTGGTGGTGCCCCAGGGGACGGATTTCGCGACCCTCGCCCCGAGCTTCACCGTCTCGTCCGGCGTGTGCGACCAGCCGAACGGAGGGGTTCCGACCCCGACCTTCGCCGACACCGGCACGGTGACCTACACGATCACCGATGGAGGCACGGTCAGGCCGTATGCGGTGACGGCGGTCGAGTCCTCCGGCATCCTCAACGTGAACTTCTTCCAGACGACGCCCGAGGATACCGCCACCCTCACCGGTCCGGCGGGCGGTGCGGGCGAGATATGGAACCAGTTCGAGGGCACGAGCGGCAGCAACCTGCTTGACTCCACCGGCGGCCAAACGGGCGTCTCGTTCAGCGCCGCGTACGGGGGAATCGGCACGTGGGGCACCCCTTCCTTGCGCATGCTTCGCAGCGGCCTCAATCATTTCACGAAGAACACGACCAGCACGACGACCCTGAGCGGCCTCGCCCCCGGGGCGGTCTATGATCTATGGATCGCCTCGCGTCAGGACAACTCCGTTCCCGGAGAGAGATCGTACGGGACCTGGACCACGCCGAACTCGACGACGACGGTTGGCGGACAGGTACTTGATGCCCGTGCCGGATCGAATGAATCGAGCTGGGAGGCCGGCAACAACTACGTGATCTTCGAGAACGTCGTGGTGGATGGCGGCGGTCAGATCATTTTCACGGGCGAAGCGGGCCAGCCGGCGGACGGCACCGACAACCGCATGCCACTCAGCGGTTTCCAACTCGTGCCGGTGAGTGGCGGGCCGACTGCTGGACCAGTGGATGCGGACGAATCCCTGGTGGTCGCTGCGAGTCCGACAGTCCTGGCCGACGGTTCATCCACCACCAGCGTCACGGCAACGCTCAAGGACAGCGCCGGCCTGCTGATCGCAGGCGAGGACGTCACCCTGGCCGGCAGCCCCTTAGGTGCCACCATCAGCCCCTCGGCGACGCAGACCACCGATGCGAACGGGCAGGCCGTCTTTACCGTCAGCTCCACCTCCATCGGCACGGTCGTCTTCACTGCCACCTCCTCCACCGACAATGTGACGGTCACCCAGACGGCGAGCGTGGACTTCACCGATCCGCAGCTCGCGCAGTCGTTCAACGTCAATTTCCATGCCGGAACCCCCACGGCAGACCTCGTCGGTTTGGTCGGTGCTCCCGGCGAAACATGGAACCAGGGCACCACCTCCGTCACCAACCTGACCGACACCACGGGACTGGTCGTTTCCAGCGTTTCCGTCACGGGATTGCCCAGCTCGGGTTCATCCGATGCCGCCACCACGGCGTCCCTGAATGTCTTCGACCAGAACCGGAACTTCTTCGGCAAGGGCCAGGACACCACCCTCTCCATCACCGGCCTGACGCCGGACACGCCCTACGATCTCTACATCTTCTCGCTCAGCCACAACGTGGGAAGCTGGGGCGACATTTCCAACACCGAGCGGGCGAAGGGGGATTTTGTCACCGCCAACACCGTCATCGGCAACGGCCAGTCGCAGTGGCTCGACAACGCCGTGCCGGGCACCAATGGCAATGCGTTCGTTCCCAACGGCAACTACGTGGCCTTCCAATCCATCGTCGCGGACGGATCGGGCAACATCTCGATCGTGGCGGATGCCTACGACGGTCTCGACGGAAACCCCGCCACGAACGACGGCAACACCCGCCTGCACATCTGCGGCCTGCAGATCCGGCCCGCCAGCGGAATGAGCGTCGATTACATGAACTGGCAGTCGGCCTACTATCCCGGCGTCGGTTTGCCGGACGAGGATGACGACGGCGACGGCCTGAGCAACGACTACGAGCGCATCTTCGGCCTCAATCCCGCGAGCGGGGCGTCCGCCAGCCCGTATTCCGGTCCCTTTGATCCGGCCACCGGCGCCTTCGGCTACACCCGCCGCAGCCAGTCGCTCGCCAACCTGAACTACAAGGTCTGGTATTCGACGAACCTGGTCGATTGGTTCGAGGACAACGCGGCGCGCCAGAGCGTCCAGTCGGTGACCGATGGCGTGGAACTCATGGGAGTGGAGATCGACCCCGCCCTGCTGAGTGAACCGAAGTTGTTCGTGCAGATGCGGGCCACGCCCATCACCGGAGTGGACCTCCAGCCCTCGCTGCTCAACATCCGCGGCAGCGGCAACACGATCACCCTGATCTACTCGGAGCCGATGAATCCGTCCGCCGCCTCCAATCCCGCGAACTACAGCGTGGTGCAGGACGGCGTGGGACCGATCGCCATCACCGGCGCGACGCTCAATGCGGGCGGCGGCAGCGTCACCCTGACCCTCGCCTCGTCGCTCGGCATCGACACGGCCTACACGGTGAGCGTGGACGGCGTGACCAGCGGCACCGGCCAGTTGCTCGGCGGTGCGACCAATCGTGCGTTCCGGACCTGGGACGACGACCCGGCGGGCGTGAAGGTCTTCATCCTCGCCGGCCAGTCGAACATGGTCGGCCGCGGCGAGAGCGAGCGGGGCCATGGCGATGTGGATGGCGCCGAAGGCAGTCTTCGTTGGGAGGTCGTCACCGACAATGCCAACTACGGCCAGTTGGTCGTCGATACCGGCAATCCGGCGACGGACGCCTGGGTGGTGCGAAATGATGTGAACTTCTGGTGGAACCGCGCCGACATCGGAGGCGGACCCAACATCTCGAAAGGTGGGCTGAATCCGCAGGGCTTCGGCTCGGGACCGGAAACCTTCGGTCCGGAATACGGCTTCGGCTGGGTGGTCGGCGATGCCATTTCCGATCCGGTCCTGGTCATCAAGACCGCCTGGGGCGGCAAGGACCTGATCACCAACTTCCGCCCCCCCGGCGCGGTCGCCGCACGCGGCGGCGTGGTCGGCCCCTATTACGTCGAAATGATCGAGCAGGTCCGGGAAATCCTGCACAACCTCGGCACCGAGTTTCCGGAATGGAACGGCCTTGGCTACCGGATAGAGGGCTTCGGCTGGCACCAGGGCTGGAACGACAGCCTGAACACTTTCGCCGCCAACGAATACGAGGCGAACATGGCCGACTTCATCACCGACATCCGCGCCGAATTCGGGAAACCGAGTCTGCCGTTCTCCATCGGCACCACCGGCATGATCGGCGCCGCGACGAGCGGCGACCGGCTCACGGTCGTCAACGCCCAGATCAACGTCGCGAATCCCGCGCTCCATCCGGAACTCGGCGGCAACGTCTTCACCGTCGATACCCGTCCGTTCGCGCGCACCGATGCCCAGTCGCCCACCAACGACTCCACCCACTGGAGGAACAACGGCGAGTCAATGTGGCTCATCGGCAAGGGCATGGGCGACGGCATCGTGCCACTGCTCGGCGGGCCCTGACCACGGGGTGTCCCACGATCAGGGCTCGAGCACGAGGTAAGGCCGGATCTTTCCGAGAATCACCGGCCCGATGCCGGGGACGCGGTCGAGCTCATCGATCGAGGTGAAGGGCCGGCTTTCGATGATGGCGTTGGCGGTCTTTTCGCCGATGCCGGGCAGGCGCATCAGTTCGTCGCGGGCCGCGGTGTTGGGATTGATGGAGGCTTTCGCGGGGCCGGAATCCCCGTCGATCGCCGCCTCGAGCGAGGCCTCCTCCTCGCGTTCGGCGCGGCGCTCGACCGGCAGCGCTTCCCAGTCGGTGAGCTGCCAGACGCCCAGGCCCTTGCGGGCGGCGAGCAGCTCGAGGTCGGCGAGTTCCGCCCGGTAGTCGTCGGCATGCATGCCCGCGGGAGTTTCGCGATAGACGCCATAGGCCCTCGCAAGTCCCTCGCGGACGAGCACGGCGGCGAGGTCGTCACCCCCCGCGGTGGTGACGAAGCCGTAGATGCGCTTGAACTTCCCGTCGCCCCGTCCGTCGGCGAAGGCGGTGTGGACGGTGAAGGGCTTTTCGAGCAACTCGGCCCGGCGTTCACCGGCGAGCTTTCCGAAGCGCTTGGCCGCGGCGATCGACGCGTCGGATGATCCGCCGTGATCGGAGATGCCGAAGTAGCGCCGCTGGGCACGCAGGCGCCGGGCGTCGGTGGTGTCGTGCACATCGGCCTCGATGCAGTCGGCACCGTAGAGCCGGACCGTGTGTTCGGTGCCCGACGGCGTGACGATGCGGAAGCTGTCGCCATCGGCCCAGTCGGTGGGGACGAGGGTGCAGTCAGGGATTTCCTCGAGCGGCTCCGCGGCGACGGCGGACGCTATCAGCGCGAGGAAAAGGAGCAGTCGTTTCAAGGTGGGCATGGAAACGTGGCGGGGTGGACGGTTGTTTCGTCAGCGATCGAGGTAGAGGAAGCCGCCGTTGAGATAGGTCGCGTAGCCCACCCACAGGGCGTAGGGGACGAGCAGTCCGGCCGCGAGGGGATCGAGCGGCCGGAAGCGCCGGATCGTGAGCAGGATGGCGGCCAGCAGGGTGACGATGACGGCCAGCGCGAGGGCGATGCGGTGCAGTCCGAAGAAGACCGGCGACCAGGCGAGATTCAACGCGAACTGGATGCCGAACACGATGAGGGCGCCTCGCTTTTCGGGTCCCGCCGGCGCGCGATGCCAGACCAGTGCCAGGCTGGTGCCCATGGCTGCGTAGAGCAAGGTCCACACGGGTCCGAAAAGCCAGTTCGGCGGTGTGCCCGGCGGCCGCCGAAGCGAGTCGTACCAGCCCTCGATGCCCGAGGCGGTGACCAATCCGCCGACAGCGCCGAGGACGATGATGGGGACAGCGCAGAGCAGGATCCGGACGGTGAGGGGCACGCGGGGAGTGATAGCCCGGGATGTTTCCGGGCGCCAGTGTCGAGACATGGATCGATTTCCGGGTTTTCACCCGGGGCCGACTCCCTAGATTGGCGGCATGCGATCCATCCTGCGTCTTGCGCCGTTGATCTTTGGGCTGGCTGCTTGCGGCGAGAAGGAGCAGGAAGTCGGGACCGGTGGCGCGGCCGATGAGGTTCCGGTCACCGTGCCGCCATTGGAGGATCCCTCGACCCTCGCCGAGTCGTCGAAGTGCCTCGCCTGCCATCAGGACGCCCACGAGAAGTGGATGGGCTCCCACCATCAGCTTGCCCATCGCGACACCGGCACCGCCGAGGATGCCGACGCTTTCGCCGGTCAGGAGATCACGATGGGCGATGCCCACTGGATCTTCAAGGGAGGCGCGGAGAACCCGCAGATCCACTGGGACGACAAGCAGGCCACCGACGTCGAACCGGTCGACGAAAGCCCGCCGATGGCGATCGGTTACACGCCGCTGGTGCAGTACCTCCTTTCGAAGGGCGACGGCCGCTACCAGGTGCCCGACATGGCCTGGGATCCGATCAACAAGGAATGGTTCAGCATCTACGACGACCAGAACCGGCGTCCGGAAGAATGGGGCCACTGGACGCAGCGCGGGATGAATTGGAACTCGCAGTGCGCCTTCTGCCATTTCACCGGTCTGCGCAAGAACCACGACCCGGAGACCGGCGGCTACCAGACGAGCTGGATCGAGCAGGGAGTCGGCTGCGCGCAATGCCACGGGCCGAACCGGCCGGACGCGAAGGACGGCGAGTGCCTCGTCGATCCCGAGCAGAAATTCACCAAGGAACAGTGGACGCACTCGTGCGCCACCTGCCATGCGCGGCGCGAGGAGTTCGATGAGAAGTTCACGACCGGACGGTCCTTCCACGACCATTACGGGACCGCGCTGCCGAGCCAGCCGGGCCTGTGGTTCGCCGACGGCCAGCAGCTCGACGAGATCTACAAGTTCAACTCGCTGATGATGTCGCGCATGGGGCACAAGGGGATCGGCTGCAACGATTGCCACGATCCGCACGCGGCGACCCCGATCGGCGGCAAGCCGGCGGTGCAGACCAACGCGCTGTGCCTGACCTGCCACGCCGGCGGTGCCAACGAGGCCACCGTGATCGACCCGCTGACCCACGCGGGCGCAGGACACCCGTACGGCAAGGAGGGCTCGGCGTGTGTCGAGTGCCACATGCCCAAACGCAACTACATGTCGCGCGACCCGCGCAGCGACCACCGGTTTCCGATTCCCGATCCCCTCCTGACCAAGGAACTCGGCGTGCCCAACGCCTGCAACGACTGCCACGCCGACAAGGGGCTCGACTGGCAGATCGAGTGGACCCACAAGTACTACGGCGAGGACATGAACCAGGTCTCGCGCGCCCGCAGCCGGGCGGTGCACGCCGGGCAGCAGGGCGAGTCGGGAGCGCTCGACCAGTTGATCGAGGTCGCCGAGACCGAGGAGATCGATGCCTGGCGCGCGACCCTGCTGCGGTTGATGGAGCCGTGGGCGAGCGACAGCCGCGTGGTGCGCCTGACGAACCGCTATGCGCAGGAAGGCGGTCCGCTGGCGCGTGCCGCGGCAGGGCTGCTGGTTGCCCGTCGCGGAGACGATGGCTCGCTCTTTGAAAAGCTGCTCACCGATCCGCTGAAGGCCGTGCGCGTCGAGACCGGCTGGGCCGCCTTCGAGCGGCTGCCGTCCGGACATCCGGTGATCGACGAACTGGAGGCGATCGCGCGTCACCAGTCCGACCAGCCGGGCGGCGCGATGCGTATGGCCCGCATCGCGATTTCCAAGAACCAACCGAAGACCGCGGAGAAGTGGTTCCGCAAGGCCTGCGAGTGGGACCGCACCTCGCCCGCGCCGCGGCGTGACTTCGCCGTCTTCCTCGGTGGCATCGGTCGCACCGCCGAGTCGGTCGAGTGGCTGGAAAAGGCCGCAGCCCTGGAGCCGGCGAATCCGGAGATCCCCTACCTTGCAGCACTCGCCTACGCCGAGATCGGCGAGATGCTGAAGGCCGAGGAGAGATTCGGGGATGCGGTCCGCATCGATCCGCGTTTCGCCCGCGCCTGGTACAACCTCGGGCTGCTGTATGCCGGGCAGGACCGCACCGACGACGCCATCCGCGCGCTCCGCCGGGCCGGGGATGCCGATCGTGGCAGTCCCGACGCGCCCTACGCCCGGGCCACCATTCACCTGCGCACCGGGCAGATCGACGCCGCCCGCGCCGCCGCCCGCGAGGCGCTGCGTCGCGACGCCAACCACGGACCGTCGATCCAGCTTCTCAACGAACTCGGCGGCTGATCCGTGGCTGCTGCGGCCCGCAGCAGGCCGTGGAAGCGGCGGCCCGCCGCGAAGCGCCCGGGACTTTTCCTTCACCCCCGCACCCGGAACCAGCCCGTCACGCTCGCCCGCGTGCGCTGCGCCACCTCGACCTCGTGCCAGTGGTCGCCGGCGAGGAAGACGACCAGCGTGCCCAGTCGCGGCTCGATCCATTCCACCGGTCCGTCCTGCCTGCCGGGTTCGGTCCAGATCTTCAGCCGCCCGCCGTGGGCCGGCTCCCAGCCGTCGTTGAGGTAGAGGATGGCGGTCACCACCCGGTCGGCTGTGCCGCGGTGGCGGTCGAGATGCGCCTTGTAGAATGCCCCGGGCGGATAGACCGCGAAGTGTCCCTCGAAATCGAACAACCCGAGGAACAGCCGGCGGTTGATCGCCTGGCGCAGTTCCTCGAGGCGGGCGAGATAGGCCCTCGCCGCCGGCCCGGCGGTTGCGTCCTCCAGCCACAGCACCTCGTCGCGACGGATGTCCTCGCGGATCACCTTCTCGCTGCCGCGCCCGACCCTCGCCCGGCGGAATTCCCCGGCCTCTCGGGCCCCGAGGCATTCTTTCGAAAGCATCCGGGCGTCACCCTCATCGAGGAAACCGTCAAGGCACACCCATCCCCGGGCTTCGAGGCCCTCGACCACCGCTTGCATGGGATCGGACGATGTCGTGCTCAAGCAGCAGCCATCCCGGACGGTTGGGCCGGGACTGGCGGATGCGGATTGAAAACTTCGTCGGGCGAAATTTGTCGATCCCAAAGACACGGCATCGAGAATCGCCTTGTCACCGCATGTCCTCCAACGGCAGGCTCCCACTGTTCACATGATTAGCCGTCTCTATTCGGCCGCGCTGCGCGGGGTGGAAGCCCTGGAAGTGGAGGTCGAGGTCAACGTCACCGGGTCCGAGGATCCGAAGGTGATCATCGTCGGCCTGCCCGACGCCGCCGTGCGCGAGTCGGCCTCGCGGGTGATCTCGGCCTTTTCCGCCACCCCGCTGAAGGTCGGCGAGGGGGTCAAGACCGTGAACCTCGCTCCCGCGGATTTGAAAAAGGAGGGTCCCTCCTTCGACCTGCCGATCGCCCTCGCCATGGCATCCGCCGCCGAGGGCGTGGCGCTGCCGAGCGATCAATGCTGCATCGTCGGTGAGCTTGCCCTCGACGGCGGGGTGCGGCCGGTCAAGGGCGTGCTTTCCATCGCCCTCGAAGCCAAGGCCCGGGGACGGAAACAGGTGCTCGTCCCCGTCGCCAACGCCCGCGAGGCGGCGGTGATCGAGGGCGTCGAAGTGATCCCGATCCGGAATCTCTATCAGGCGTGGCGTTTCCTCATCGGCGAGGAGCAGATCGAGCCCTTGCGCGTCGACCGCGCGCGCTTGTTCGAGGAGAACCGCCGCTACGAGGTCGACTTCGACGAAGTGAAGGGCCAGCACCATGTCAAGCGGGCGCTGGAGGTCGCCGTCGCCGGAAATCACAATCTTCTGATGGTCGGTCCGCCCGGCACCGGCAAGTCGATGCTCGCCAAGCGCCTGCCGACCATCATGCCGGACATGAGCGAGGACGAGGCGATCGAGGTCACGCGCATCCAGTCCATCGCCGGCCTGCTCGACCCCGGGCGCGGCTTCCTGAGCACACGGCCGTTCCGGGCGCCGCACCACACCATCTCCGATGCCGGCCTGCTCGGCGGCGGCACCAATCCGGGCCCCGGCGAGATCTCGCTCGCCCACCACGGCGTGCTTTTCCTCGACGAACTCCCGGAGTTCCGACGCCAGACCCTTGAAGTGATGCGCCAGCCGCTCGAGGACGGACACGTCACCATTTCCCGCGCCGCCGGTTCGCTGACCTTTCCGGCGAATTGCATGCTGGTGGCGGCGCTCAATCCCTGCCCCTGCGGGTACTACGGCGATAGTAAGAGGGAGTGCCGCTGTTCGCCGCGCAAGATCGAGCAGTACCGGCAGCGGATCTCGGGTCCGCTGCTCGACCGGATCGACCTCCACGTCGAGGTGCCGCTGGTCGAATACCGCGAGCTTTCCGGCAAACACAATGGCGAGGCCTCGGCGGACATCCGCCGGCGCATCGTCGCCGCCCGGAACATTCAAAGAGAACGTTTCAAGGGCAGTTCGGCCCGGACGAATGCGGGCATGGGACCGCGGCAGGTGCGGACCTTCTGCGAACTGGACAAGGAGAGCTCGACCTATCTCGAACATGCCATGGAGCAGCTCAACTTCTCGGCCCGCGCCCACGACCGCATCCTCAAGGTGGCCCGGACCCTGGCCGACCTCGAGGGCGTCGACCGCATCACCGCCAACCACATCCTCGAGGCGATCCAGTACCGCAGTCTCGACCGGAACCTGTTTGCCTGATTCGGATGGTGGGAATTTGACTGACGCTCGAATACACATGAGGTAATCTCAGACATGAAATTCGTGATCACGCTGGAGCGCGACGAAGATGGTATCTGGGTCGCTGAGTGTCCCTCGATCCCCGGCTGCATCAGCCAGGGAGCGAATCGCGAGGAGGCCGAGACGAACCTTCGGGAAGCGATCATCGGCTGTCTTGAGGTTCGCGCCGAGCAGGGCATGCCCCTTACCGTGGAGACCCGCACGATCGAAGTCGCGGTCGCCTGAGCCCGATGCCACCGCTCCCTTCTATCAGTGGTCGCGAGGCACGAGCAGCCTTCGAAAAGGGTGGATGGATATTCCGTCGCCAGCGGGGCAGCCACATGAACGACCTAGGGGTCGACCTAGGGGTCGGTCCCAAAATTCTCACATTGACATCGACGCCTCCACGCGGCTGAATGCCGGGAATGGCGCGACCTATGCGTTACGAGGCGGCCGGCGCGGTCTATCACATCATGGCCCGAGGCGACGGAGGCCGCGACGTATTCGAAACCGACCTCGACCGACGGGCCTGGCTTGAAAGGCTGGAGGAGGTCTGCGGCAGCCACGGCTGGCGGGTCCATGCCTACGTGCTGATGGGAAACCACTTCCACCTGTTGCTCGAAACGCCGGAGGCCAACCTTGTCTCCGGCATGAAGTGGCTGATGGGCGTCTACAGCCAGGGCTGGAACCGCCGCCGCAAGCGTCGGGGACACGTGTTCCAGGGCCGCTACAAATCGGTGGTCGTCAGCGGCGAGGGAAAGGGGCAGTATTTCCGCATCGTGGCGGATTACATCCATCTCAACCCGGTGCGCAGCGGATGGGTCGGCGGAACTTCCGCGCGCCCCCTCCGCGACTGGGAATGGAGCAGCTTTCCGTTCTACGGCCGGCGCAAGGCTCCGGAGTGGCTGGAGACCGGGCGGGTGCTGCGGGCTTTTGAATTGAGCGAAGATTCCCGCGGGAAGCGTGCCTACACGTCCTACCTCGAGTCGCGTGCCGCGGACCGGGAAGGTGCGCTCAACGATGCGGCTTTGGCCGAGCTGCGGCGGGGTTGGTATCTGGGTTCGGAGAGCTTCGGCCGGAAGGTGGCGCGGAGCCTGAAGCTCGGCGGAGGCAGCGGGCGCAAGCGTGCCAGTGTGGCGGGCGCCGCGGTCCGTGCGCACGATGAGCAGGAGGCGCTGAGGCTGTTTCGCGAAGGGGCAGCGGCGCTGGGCCTGCCGACCCGGAAGGCCGATTTGACGGGCCACGGTCGCTGGGTGCCGGAGAAGTCGCTGCTGGCCGCCCTCGTGCGACGCCGCACCGGGGTGCGCAATGCCTGGCTGGCCGAGCGGCTCGGGATGAATCACGAGGTGAACGTCACCGCAGCCCTGCGGCGGGTTCGCGAGAGCAAGGAGTTGGGCAAGCGGCTGGCCCGGCTTGAGAAGGAGATCGAAGGGGGGCAATCGGTATGAACGATGAAGGCAAAACTAAGAATTTTGGGACCGACCCCAGACATGGGGTATGACCCAGGGAACGCTGGCAAGGTTGGCTCAGGCTTGATTGATGTAGTCTGGGACGGGTTCTGGGATGGCCTTGGTCGGGGCTTATTCGGCGACGAGCGACCGGTGACAATTGCCAGATGGCCAGTGAGCGGAATCGTATGCTGTCCCGGTGATGAGTAATCGGTTCAATACGTTTGTGTGGAAGTGGTTGCTTCCGTTTGTGATAGCCTTTTTTCTGCTTCTGTTTCTCTATAAGGCTGCGGAGGAGTTGATCGAGCGCTTTTCTGGAAGAGCGAATGCGTCAAATTCAAGGGAGCTTCGGATAGTTGAGGTAAGCCCCATTGCCGCGTACACACCTTTCCTTCAAGGGAAATTTTATATTTGAGCAGCACCGGGGGCACATTTTACCCTGAGCAGGAGACACAGCAGTTTGTCATTAAACCTGTTAACACCTCCCTACCGAAGAAGTGGATTGTTCCTGACAAGCCTTACCATGAGAAGTAATTGATGAGCAAGCGGATTAGATTGGATTTGGCTCTTTATGGAATCGTTGCTATTCTGATAGGCGTTACCTCAATTTATCTGGCGCGCTCAGAGAAGTATCGAGGTGCGATTGAAATGGACGAAAACCGGAATAGAGCAAATCGTTGACTAGCCGGCGGTCGGACCAAGCAAGAAGTCGTTGAGAAGTTCGGGTTTCCACACAATTCAACTGATGAAGCAGTCTGGGTGTGGTTCTTCGGGAGGCCGAACTCTGTTGGGCAATCCAATCAACGCATTTCTCACTTTGAGATCTATCAAGATGGCTTCTGGATTCAATTTGAGGGCGGTAAGACAAGCGGAGGGTTGCGGACAATCTCAGGTAATTCTGAGGAATTTGAGGCTATTCTTCAGGAGATTGAATAGTGGCAGCCAACCGAATTGAACGTGCCAACCGGTCTCCATGTGGTTGACTGCAACTATCACTGAACCTTCGTTCTTTGCGCCTTCAGGAAGTGAAGAGCCAAGCATGATATGGCGGAGAGTAGCCCAAATCCCAAAATCCAAATCATGGGCTGGATCGTCGCTCGCTCATTCTCACACCACATCAGCGGGCTCACCCAACCCGATGACTCTACAAAAGCTTGGCGCGACATCCGACGAACTGAGAAATGAAACAACGCAAGATATGGAGAAATTAATGCCAAGCATACCAGCAAAAGGAAGCCAACTTGCCTCCGTCCAATTAACCAAAAAAGCCACCCCAATACCAGCAACAGCGCACAGATATTTGGAGTGGCTCCAATCGTGTATGATTCCCAAAACTTATCTAATGTCGCCATCACCTCTCCGTCCAACCACCGGGACGCCATCCAGTTTTATATGAAGTTTCCTTGTATTCAATCGAATAGTCGGCACACATACATTTTTCGCCTTCCGCTGAGACTTCAATTCTCACCTTGTACTTTCTCATTTCCTCTCACGAGTGTCCGGTTAAAGCGATTTGATCGCGTCGCATGTTGCCCGAAATGAGT
>CALGOH010000280.1 GCA_937957985.1 uncultured Verrucomicrobiae bacterium | reverse complement strand
CACATTAATGCACTATGAAAGAAGACGACCGAATCGTGACCCAGCTTGAGCGTGTGAAGTCTTTGCTATGGCTGATCTTTGCCGCTTTACTTGGAATTATCGGATATTCCGCTACCCCGTTCAACAAGACAGAGCTGGGAGCCGCGGTTGGAGTGCTCGCTTTGTTCGGTGCGGCGGTGATCGTCCTCGTCGCGGTGCTTCGAGCTTTCGTCAGAGGCATCAGGGAGCTGGGCAGGCTGAGCAGCGAGGTTGAGGCGGTCCGCAGGGAAGAATACAAGCACGAGGTCGACCCCAAGTAGATCCACTGCGGTCATCCAACAGAAGCCGAACAAGCCGCGTCTGCTGACCCCTTACAGCGGCCTTGTCGCAGACCGTTTCGCAGGTTACATTCCCGCCAACGAGTCGCGCTGGCCGCCATGAGGGCCGGGTCAGCAGCGCTCTGACGTTCGCCCCAAAAATGATGCACTCGATCCAAGCCATTCTAGTGTGCGGGGCACTAGCCGCGACTGGCTGCAATCGAGAGAATGACACCAAGATGCCTGACAGCGCTAACGTGACCAAAGACGACGACTTCGACGCATGGTGGGCGGAGTATACGGAAGTCTCGGACGCGCTGGACCCATACCACGATCGGATCATTGCTCAGCACGGTACGGGCAAGCCTGCAAACGAAGTTGAAGAGACTCTTTTCATCTGTATGTCGTATTGGCTTACGGCCATCGTCAACAGTGGCGACATCTTCGGCCATCTCGACTACATCATTGGGCACGAGCACATGTTCAGGGCAATCGGAGCGACAGAGACGCTAGCCACGAAGGAGAAGCTACTGCCCTTGTATGAAGAGATGCAGGCGAAGTCGACCGACGAAGAACGGAACGAGTTCTGGCACGCCACCAAAGAAGAACGTGAGGATACTGAGGACTTGGAAGAGGGGGCGATAGAATTCGCCAAGTTGCTACTTGCGTATGCCCAAGCGCACGATGCCAAGATCTATCCCAAGACAGACAACGGCGAACAAGGCGGCGCTCACTAACACCTGCCCCGCCCCGAGTTCGATCCGCCATGATCATTTCACCATCAACCCGCAGTCGAAGCCGCGCCCTCGGGCAGGTGTAGGAGGCCTTCGACGTTCGGCAGGAAATTCCATGGGTTCACACATAAGGAAAGAGATTCGTGGTTACTCCGATGAACGGCTTGCAGAACTTCGGGACTCGCAAAGCCCGCGGGATTATCGGGAGCTTGCGAAGGAGGTTCTTGCCGAGCGGGCGGCTGCAAAAGTCGAGGGCCGGACAGAGGAGCGATTTCAGGAGTCGATCGCCGTTGATCGGTCGGCACAGCGGACGGGACGCTGGGCTCTTGGTGTTGCTTTCGTTGGTGTAGTGCTCTCTGTGATCTCGATATGGCGGTCAGAGACATCACCACCGCAATCAAAGTTACGGCTCCTGCCTGATAACACATCACCCTCGACACTCCTTCCTCGTCCACCCGGTCACAGAGACGATACTCCCGCCACGTCAGCGCCACCAGCGGAGCCAACCAAGTCAGATGAATCCATCCCTGACAAAGAACCACCAGGGAAAGAAGCCATCCCACAGAAAGAAGCATCGTGAGCAGACCTAAAACAAAAAGCCGAACAAAGCCGTGGGTGGCGACGCCCGACAGCGCCGCTGTTGGAGCGTGGATCCGATACGGGCTCGGGACTCTCGGGGCGGGTAGCGGCGGACGCCTGCGCGTCACCACTCTGACGTTGCCTGCCTGATGGTCGAGGTGCGGGTCCCGGGAGGGGCGATACGGACCCTGCCGCGCACCCTTGAAGGCTGCGACGGGTGAGGTGGGCTTGCCTGATCGGAAGGATGACTCATCATCGGCGCGTGGATCTTTTCGGCGATGGACAGGAGAAGAAGGCGCTGAGCGTGACCCAGCTCGTGCGGCGGATGAAGAATCTGCTGGAGGTCGAGCTGGGCGAGCAATGGGTCGAGGGCGAGGTGTCGAACCTGCGCAAGCAGGGCAGCGGGCACTGGTATTTCTCGTTGAAGGACGAGAAGGCGCAGATTTCCTGCGCGATGTTCGGCGCGGGCCGGCGCCCGGGGGCGGAGGTGCTGGAGGACGGGGTGAAGGTCCGCGTGTTCGCCGAGCCGAGCGTGTACGAGGCGCGCGGGCAGTTGCAGATCATCGTGCAGAAGGTCGAGCGGGCGGGTGTCGGCGAACTGCAGGCGCGCTTCGAGGCGCTCAAGCGCAAGCTGGAGGCCGAGGGCCTGTTCGCGGCGGAGCGCAAGCGGGAGATTCCGGGCTTTCCGTTGCGTGTCGGTTTGGTGACCTCGGGCACCGGCGCGGCCATCCGCGACATCCTGAACGTGCTGGAGCGCCGTGCGCCGTGGGTCGAGCCGGTGCTTTTCCCGGTGCGGGTGCAGGGCAGGGGGGCGGAGCGGGATATCGCCGAGGCGATCCGGCGGATGGGGAATCCGGAGGAATACGAGCTGCCGCGCTGCGACGTGCTGATCGTCGGCCGCGGCGGCGGGTCGCTGGAGGATTTGTGGAACTTCAACGAGGAGGTCGTGGCGCGGGCGATCGCCGACTGCACGATTCCCGTCATTTCCGCGGTCGGGCACGAGATCGATTTCACCATCGCCGACTTCGTGGCGGATTTGCGGGCGCCCACTCCGAGCGCGGCGGCGGAAATGGCGGTTCCGAACGGCGATGACCTGAGGACGCGGATCGAATCGCTGCGGCGGCAGTTGCAGCGTCGCATCGGCGATCGCATCGAACGGCTGGATCTGGTGCTGGAAAACGCCCGGCGGGGCGTGCTGGCCCGGGGTGGCGAGCGTCTGCTGCGGGAGCCCGCGATGCGGATCGACGGCCTGCGGGACCGGCTGCGCGGTGCGGTGCAGGCGTCGTGGCAGGATCGGGTGATGGAACTGCGGTCGTCCGCGAGGGCGCTCGATGCCGTTAGACCGGAGCGACGCCTGGCGCGTCAGCAGGAGCTTGCCGAGGCGCTGTCGCGACGGCTTTTCCGCGTGGTCGATCACCAGATGGAAGAGCGGAAAGGCCGGCTGGAGCGCCTGCGCGGCCTGCTGCGGGCGCTGGGTCCGGAGTCGGCCTTCGAGCGCGGGTTTTCGATCACGCTCGACGGCGAGGGCCGGCTGGTGCGGTCGGTCGATCAGGTCGCGCCCGGAGACGAGCTGCGGACCAAGCTCCGCGATGGGGAGCTGCGCAGCGAGGTTCGGCGGAGCGGACGCCCGGAGAAGTGATGCACGGAGAGATTTCCCCCGAGATCCTGCTTTCCGCCTATGCACAGGGGGTGTTCCCGATGGCGGACGACGGGGAGATCGCGTGGTTCTCGCCGGTCATGCGCGGCCTGATCCCGCTGGACGAGCGCTTTCATGTGCCCAAGGGCCTGCGGCGCGCCCTGAGGAAGCGGCCGTTCGAGCTGCGGCGTGACACCGCTTTCGAGGAGGTCATGCGGGCCTGTGCGGATCGTGACGAGACGTGGATCGATGATGCGCTGGTCGCCAGTTACGTGCGACTTTTCGAGTTGGGCCACGCCCATTCGGTGGAGTGCTGGGACGACGAGGGTCTCCAAGGAGGGCTGTATGGAGTCCGGCTCGGGCGGGCCTTCTTCGGCGAGAGCATGTTTTCGCGGAAAACGGATGCCTCGAAGATCGCGCTGGTACACCTGGTCGGGTGGCTGCGGGACGAAGGCGTGAGGCTGCTCGACACCCAGTGGATGACCGCCCACCTGCGGCAATTCGGCGGCTACGAGGTGCCGCGGGCGAGGTATCTGGCGATGCTCGGCGAGGCGCTGGAGCGAAACCATTGAAGCCTGGCCTGAATGGCGCTTCCTCAAGCCATGGGGTCGGGCGTCCCGAAGGGACGAAACATCCGTAGCCGGGGACTTCGAGTGGTCGTCGAGGGATCTCCCTCGTCGGAAACCGACGATTCAGGTTCTGAGGGGCGCTCTGCTCCTGTTCCGTCGGTTTCCGACGGGGGAACTCCTCTTCCCGGTTCCGGGCGCTGAAGCGCCCGGCTATTCATGTGTGGACCCTTCGGGACCATCGAGGGCACCGCTTGAGGAAGTGCCATTCGGGCTATTCCATCCGCTCGATCTGCCGGCGGAGGCTGGTCATGGCTTCCTCGAGCCGCCCGAGCGTTTCCTTCACGTGTTCGTGGCGCGACTTCACTTCATCGGGGTCCGGCAGTGTGGAGAGCTCCTGCATGGTGGAGACGATGATGCCGATGAAGAGGTTCAGGATCGTGAACGTGGCGATGATGATGAAGGGGACGAAGAAGGCCCAGGCCCAGGGGTGGACTTCCATGACCGGGCGCACGATGCCCATCGACCAGCTTTCCAGCGTCATGATCTGGAACAGCGAATACAGGCTGGCACCGAGACTGCCGAACCACTGGGGGAAGGTCGGGCCGAAGAGGTTCGTGGCGAGGACGCCCATGGTGTAGAAGAAGACCGCCATCACGACGATCACGCCGGAGAGTCCGGGGATCGCATGGACGAAGGCGGCGACGACTTTCCGCAACTGCGGCATGACGGTGAGCAGGCGCAGGACCCGCAGGACGCGCAGCGAGCGGAGCACCGCCCAGGGTCCGGCGTTGGGGACCAGGGCGATGGCGACCACGAGGAAGTCGAACCAGTTCCAGCCGTTTCGCCAGAACAGCCCGCGGTAGGCGTGGAGCTTGACGGCGATCTCGACCAGAAAGACGGCGAGGCACAGCTTGTCGAGGACGATGAGGAGCGTGCCGAAGCGCTCCATCAGGGGGGCGCTGGTCTCGAGACCGAGAATCAGGGCGTTGAGCAGGATGACGGCGATGATGACGCGTTGCACCGGCTTCGACTCGACCCATCGGGCGAGGCGGACGCGGAGGCTGGAATCGGGGCGCCGCTCAAGCAGGCGGATCAGGTCTTGTTCGCTCATCGGCGTGGGATTGCCGGAGACGGATAGCAGGGTTTGGATCGCCGGCAAGGACTGGGGAATCGACATTACTGTCGATCGGCATCCGAGTGGCGCTTGTAGATCGACAGGAATGTCGATGCTCCAGAAGATCGATTCCCCGGAATGCCGGTCCTCCGGTCTTGACCCCCCCGGCGGGGCAACCCAGCGTCGCGCCGCGCATTTCCCCGTGTCATGAATATCCACGAATATCAGGCCAAGCAGCTCTTTGATCAGTACAGCGTCCCGAGCCCGCAGGGCAAGGTGGCCGCCACTCCGGAGGAAGCCGCGGCCGCGGCGGAGGAGTTCGCGGGGGCGAAGCTGGTGATCAAGGCCCAGGTCCACGCGGGCGGACGCGGCAAGGGGCATTTCAAGAACGGCTTCCAGGGCGGGGTGCACCTGATCGACTCGCCGGCGCAGGCGGCCGAGTTCGCCGGCAAGATGCTCAACGAGACGCTTGTCACCGTGCAGACCGGCGAGGCCGGGCGCCTGGTGCGCAAGGTGATGGTCGCCGAGGCGGTCGACATTTCCCACGAATACTACCTGTCGATCCTGCTCGATCGCGCCACCTGCCGGCCGGTCATCGTCGCCTCGACCGAGGGCGGGATGAGCATCGAGGACGTCGCCCACGACACGCCGGAGAAGATCATCCGCCAGCACGTGCATCCGCTGCTCGGGCTGCAGGCCTACGAGATCCGCAAGCTGGCGGCGGCGCTGGGACTTTCCGGCGATCTGGCCAAGCAGTTCGGCAAGCTGCTGAAGAATCTCTACAAGCTCTTCATCTCGTGCGACTGCTCGATGGTGGAGATCAACCCGCTGGTCACCACGCCCGACGGCCGCGTGCTGGGGCTGGCCGCGAAGTTTGGCTTCGACCACCACGCGCTCTACCGCCATCCTGAGATCGTCGCGATGCGCGAACCCGAGGAGGAGGACCCGCGCGAGGTGGCCGCCTCGGAATACGACCTCAACTACATCGGCCTCGACGGCAACATCGCCTGCCTGGTGAACGGCGCGGGCCTGGCGATGGCGACGATGGACATCATCAAGCACTACGGCGGCGAGCCGGCGAACTTCCTCGACGTCGGTGGCGGTGCCTCGAAGGAACAGGTCGCGGCGGCCTTCAAGATCATCCTCGGCGACCAGGCGGTGAAGGGCATCCTGATCAACATCTTCGGCGGCATCATGGACTGCAACGTGATCGCCGAGGGCGTGGTCGCCGCCGCCAAGGAGACCGGCCTGCCGCTGCCGCTGGTCATCCGGCTCGAGGGCAACAACGTCGAGGCCGGCAAGGCGACGCTCGCCGCGAGCGGACTGAACATCGTGACCGCCGGCAGCATGGCCGACGGCGCGCAGAAGATCGTCGAGGCGGTTTCCTAATCTCCCAGTTACCCAATCTCCAATTTCCCAAGGCCATGGCCATTCTGATCGACGAAAACACGAAGGTCCTGATCCAGGGCATCACCGGCAGCTTCGGCGGCCGCCACGCGAAGCTTTCCCTCGACTACGGCACGCAGGTCGTGGCGGGTGTGACGCCGGGCAAGGGCGGCCAAACCTTCGAGGACAAGGTGCCGGTGTTCGACACGGTTTCCCAAGCGGTGGCCGAGACCGGGGCGACGGCTTCGGCGATCTTCGTGCCGCCGGCTTTCGCCGCGGATGCGATCCTCGAGTCGGTCGATGCCGGTGTGGACCTGGTGGTCGCGATCACCGAGGGGATCCCCGTCATGGACATGATGCGGGTCAAGGAGGCGATGAAGGGCTCGAAGTCGCGCCTCATCGGTCCCAACTGCCCGGGGGTGGTGACGCCCGGTCGGGGCGAGAAAAGCCAGGGCGGCTGCCGCATCGGGATCGCGCCGGGGTACATCCACCAGCGGGGCAACGTGGGTGTGGTTTCGCGCTCGGGGACGCTGACCTACGAGGCGGTCTATCAGCTCACCACGCTCGGCTACGGCCAGAGCACCTGCGTCGGCATTGGCGGCGACCCGATCAACGGAACCTCGCACCTCGACGTGCTGAAGATGTTCAACGACGACCCGGAGACCGAGGCGATCATCATGATCGGCGAGATCGGCGGCAATGCCGAGGCCGAGGCCGCGCGGTGGGCGAAGGACCACTGCAACAAGCCGATCTGCGGCTTCATCGCCGGAGCGACCGCGCCTCCCGGACGCCGCATGGGCCACGCCGGGGCGATCGTCGGCGGCGACGAGGACACGGCGCAGGCCAAGAAGAAGATCCTCGCCGAATGCGGCATCGCGGTCGCGGAAACGCCGAGCGACATGGCGACGACGCTGCTGAAGCACTGGGGGAAGTGAGGGAGTGGCGCTCTGGGAGCGCCATGGAATGGGGATGCGGCTTCCAGCCGCGGTTGATGCGGAACGCGGGTTGCGGGTCGGTATCCGCACTCGGCGAATGCCGTGTCCAGCGACCGGAAGGTCGCCACGCCCTCTCATGGCGCTCGGAGAGCGCCACTCCTCTCGATGATCGCTTTTCGGTCTTGTTCGCCGAGTCGGCCGAGGTTGCGGAGCTGCATGGTCATCCGCTGATTGCCCTGGAGGCGGTCCTGGTTCCGCAGCAGGAAATCCCAGTAGAGCGTGGTGAAGGGGCAGGCATCGTCGCCGGTGCGCTTGGCCGGGTCGAAGCGGCAGCCGGCGCAGTAGTTGCTCATGCGCTGGATGTATTTCCCGGAGGCGCAGTAGGGCTTGGACGCCATCACGCCGCCGTCGCCGAACTGCGACATGCCGAGCGTGTTCGGCAGCTCGACCCACTCGACGGCATCGACGTAGATGCAGAGGTACCACTCGTGGACCTCTTGTGGACGCACGCCTAAAAGCAAGGCGTAGAGTCCGGTGATCATCAACCGCTGGATGTGGTGCGCGTAGCCATGCTCGAGCGTCTGGCCGATCGCCTGGCGCAGGCAGTTCATGTCGGTCTCGCCGGTCCAGTAAAAGGCCGGCAGGGGCTGGTCGGCACCCAGCGCGTTGCGCCCGGCGTAGTCGGGCATGTGCAGCCAGTAGACACCACGGACATACTCCCGCCAGCCGAGGATCTGCCTAATGAAGCCCTCGACCGCCGCGAGCGGTGCACACCCGTCGTGGTAGGCCTGTTCCGCGGCCTCGATGACTTCGCGGGGGTTCAGAAGCTTGAGGTTCAGAGAGCTCGAGATCAGCGAGTGATAGAGCCAGGGCTCGTCGGTCCACAGAGCGTCTTGGTAGTCGCCGAAGCTCGGCAGGCGCTCGTCGATGAACGACCGCAGGTGGGCCAGTGCCGAGCGCCGGGTGACCGGCCAGCGGAAGGAAGCGAGCGAACCGGGATGGTCCGGAAAGTGCGCCTCAACCAAGTCGATCACCTCACGCGTGATGGCGTCGGGCTCGGAGTGACTTGGCTTCGGGAGTTCACCGGGTCCGTTCTTGCCGAAGCTCTTGCGGTTCTCCTTGTCGTAGTTCCAGTCGCCTCCCGCCGGCTTGCCGTCCTCCATCAGGATGCCGTGACGCTTGCGCATCTCCCGGTAGAAGAACTCCATGCGCAGCGATTTGCGGCCCTCGGCGTGGGCCCGGAAGTCGTCGATGGTCGAGAGGAAATGGGTGTCGGTGAGGAGGTCGAGCGGGACCGAAAGCCGGTTGCAGGCCCCTTCGATGGCCTGCTTCACCCGCCACTCACCGGGTTCGACGATCCGCACGCGCTCGGGTCGGTGCTTCTCGATCGCCTTGGTGAGTTCGCCGGAGAGGGTGCCGCTGTGGCCCTTCACATCCAGAGTGATGTAGTCGATCCGGTGACCTTTCTCTCGCAGCCAGTCGCGATGGTGGCGCATGGCGGAGAGGAAGAGGACGATCCGCTGCTTGTGGGACGTGACGTGGGTGGACTCTTCCGAAGCCTCGCACATCCAGATCAGGTCATGGTCCGGATCCGCATCGGCGAGCACCGGGCTCTCCGGATCGAGCTGGTCGCCGAGGATGATCAGGAGGTGACGCATGGAGAGGGATAGTTCGGGCTGAGAGGCTGTCCAGCGAAGAGGTTCGGCGCTTTATGCATGTAGTTCCGCCTTTAGGCGGTCTTCTTTTGTCAGTTCAGCCGCCTAAAGGCGGAACTACGTACAAAGGTGGCGGACTGCTTGATGGTGGTGGTTCCACGCCTTACCCTTCGGCCGTGATCTATCTCGATGCCAATGCGACGACGCCGATGCTGCCGGAGGTGGTGGACGCGATGCTGCCGTGGATGCGCGAGAACTTCCACAACCCGAACTCGTCATACGGGCCGGCGAAGGAGGCGCGAAGGGCGGTCGATGAGGCCCGGGCGAAGGTCGCGGCCCTGATCGGCGCGGAGCCGGAGGAGATCGTCTTCACCGGCGGCGGCACCGAGAGCACCAACATGGCGCTCAAGTGGTTGTCGCGGGTGGTCGGGCGAAAGACCGGGCGGGTGATCACTTCGGTGATCGAGCACAGCGCGGTGCTGCGGCCGGTCGAGGCCTTCGAGGAAGTGGGTTTTGCGGTCGAGCGGGTCGGCGTGGATGCCGGCGGGCGGTTGGATCTGGATGCTTTCCGTGCAGCTTGTCGGGCGGCGAAAGAGGGCGGAGGCTTTGCGTCGGTGATGTGGGTCAACAACGAGACCGGAGTCATCCAGCCGGTCGAGGAGGCCTGCGCGATCGCGAAGGAGAATGGTCTCGCGTTCCACACCGACGCGATCCAGGCGGTCGGGAAGATTCCGATCGATGTCCGCGAGGTGCCGGTGGATTTTCTGTCGCTGAGCGCCCACAAGTTCCACGGGCCGAAGGGGGTGGGGGCGCTCTACGTGCGGAAAGGCTGCCGGTTCGAGCCCATGATCCGGGGTGGGGGACAGGAGGGCGGACGGCGCGGTGGAACGGAAAATGTCGCGGGAATTGTCGGACTGGGCGTGGCGGCCGGGATGGCGCGGGATCGGCTGGTTCATGACCGGGATCCCGCGTCCGGCGGGACCACAAGCCGCTTGCGCAACCGGTTTGAGGAACTCGTGATGGAACGGCTCGAAGGCGTGACCGTGAACGGCGACCAGATTCACCGCCTGCCGGGAACGAGTCATCTTTCCTTCGATGGCTGCGAGGCGGCGGGTCTGCTGATCTTGCTCGAAGAACGCGGCGTGGCCTGCTCGGCGGGAAGCGCCTGCATGACGGGCAAGCAGAAGCCGAGTCACGTGCAGAAGGCGATGGGTTTCTCCGATGCGAAGGCGAAGAGCAGCCTGCGATTCGGGATCTCGCACCTTGTCACCATGGAGGAGATCGGAAGAGCCGCCGACGCGGTGGTGGCCTCGGTGGAACGCCTGCGCCGGGTGCAGGGCGGGAACACCGGGCCGGTCGCGATCTACAGCTGATGAATCCCGCCGGGGATTGACGTAAACCCGAACGGTCCTTCCGGCAACTCACCGCGACGCCTATTCCCCGTGCCGATGAAACATCTGACACTCCTCCTGTTGCTCGCCGCTCCGCTCGCCGCCGACCCATGGAAACTCGTCTGGAGCGACGAGTTCGAGGGCGAGAAGATCGACCGCACCAAGTGGGGATTCCAGGTTGGCAACGGCTTCTACAACTACGACGCGAAGCAGTGGATTCACGGCTGGGGCAACGACGAACTCCAGTACTACACGGAGGACAACGCCACCCTCCGCGACGGCAAGCTGGTGATCCAGGCGCGCAAGGAGTCCCTGCACGGGTGCGGATTCACCTCCGCCCGGATGCGGACCGTGACGCGCCAGGGTGAGACCTTGTTTTCGCAGCGCTACGGACGTTTCGAGATCCGGGCCAGGCTGCCGGTCGGGCAGGGGCTTTGGCCGGCGATCTGGATGCTTCCCGACCATGATCCCTACGGTGGCTGGGCCGCCTCGGGCGAGATCGACATCATGGAAGCCCGCGGCCAGGAGCCCGGCAAGGTACTGGGGACGATCCACTACGGGGGCGGCTGGCCCGCCAACGAGCACGCCGGGGGCGAGCATGTCTTTCCCGAGGGCAAGGGCATCGACCACTTCCATACCTATGCGATCGAGTGGGAGCCCGGGGTGATCCGCTGGTATGTCGATGGCACGCACTACTCGACCAAGACCTTCTGGTGGAGCAGCTCGAAGCGCGGCGCCGGCGGCGGCGAGAAGCCGGCCTCGGAGGTGGAGATGAATCCCTGGCCGGCCCCCTTCGACAAGCCCTTCCATCTTGTCCTCAACCTCGCCGTCGGCGGGCGGTTCCTCGGGCCCCCGGACCAGACGACGCCCTTCCCGGCGGAGATGGAGATCGACTACGTGCGGGTCTACGAGAAGGAGGGCGGCTACGGCGATCCCGCACCGCGGGGCGAGGGCGTGCTGCCGTTCTCCAGGTAGCCCGGGTGCCACGCGGGGCTGGTCGCGGCGTCGTCGGCGGGTCCGTCGTATTCGATCCGGCCCTCGCGGAAAATCACGCAGCGGGTGGCCAGTTCGAAGGTGGATTGGCGGCATGGCTCGATGACCGCGGTGCGTCCCGCCAGCAGCCTTTCGAGGGCGCAATGCAGGGCCGATGCCTCCTCTTCCTCAAGCTCCCCGGGTGCCTCATCGAAGAAGACGATCGAAGGATCGCGGAGCAGCGCGCCGGCGACCGCGAGATGCTGGCAGCGCACCGCGGACAGGCGGGACTCCTTTTCGCCGATGCGGGTGTCCAATCCCGCGGGGAGGTGATCGAGGAGCGGTTGCAGCCGGGCAAGCTCCACCATCTCGTCGAGCCGGTCGGGGTCGTCGATGCCGTAGAGCAGGTTCTCGCGAACGCTGCCCGGCAGCATGACCGGGTGGCGAGGGATCGAGGCGATGCGCGAGCGCCAGCTCCTGAGGTCGATGGCGTCGCGGTCGAGGGACTCCAGCCGCACGGATCCCTGCGCGGGGTCGAGAAAGCCGGCGGCGAGGGGGGCGAGCAGGCCCTTTCCCGAACCCGACGAACCCAGCAGCGCGATGCGGTCTCCGGGCTCGATCTTCAATGAAACTCCGCTGAGAGCCGGGCCCCGGGGGGTGTCCGGGGCGGTGGTGACCTCCGAGAGCACGATGGAGCCGCGGACATCGCCGAGGACCTGTCCGCCGAAGTTGGACTCGAGCTCGTCGCACTCGAGGACCTCCCCGATCGAGCGGATCGAGGCGGAACAGCGGGCGACATGCGGGCCCATTCCCATGAGCCCGGTCAGCGAGCTGACGACCATCTGGAAGAGCGCCGCGTAGAGCGCGATCTTGTCGAGCGTCAGGTTTCCTTCGAGAACCAGCCAGGTCGTGCAGGCGGTGACCGCGACCACCGCGAGCATGAAGGAGACGAAGCTGCACGCGCCGAAGATCGCATTGATGGTGTCGACCCGGAGCCCGCGGTCGAAGAGCGGGGCGAGCCGCCGGCCGACGCTTTCCTCCTCGTGCTGCTCGAGCCCGTGGGTGCGCGTGAAGGGGATCATGCGGATCATGTTGGTGACCCGCTGCGACATCGCCTCGAAGTTGCGGCGCAGCTCGTCGTTGCGGCGACCCATCGGGTGGCGGAAGACGCGGATGATCGCCAGGCAGATCGGGGCCAGCACGATGTAGACGACGGCAACCGCCGGGTCGCGCGCGAGCGTGTATCCGAAGGCCCACAGGATGCCGAGTACCGAGGCCATGCCCTGGTGGAAGTACATCTCGCTGAGCCGGACCATTTCCTCGACATCGCGGATGACCTTCGACTGGAGTCTTCCCGATTCACGCCGGTCGTGGAAGTCCATCGAGAGGAGCTGGAGGCGGCGGACGAGCGCGGAGCGGACCCTTTGCTCCATGCCGCGATAGATCCTTCCGCACGACCGCGCGAAGAAGACGTTCAGCGGAATGTTGACCAGGGAAATGACGAGGAAGCCGCCGTAGACCCCGAGCAGGTAGCGCCAGCCGTCCTCTCCCGGGGATTCGGCGATGCGGATCGACTCGGAGATCACCAGCGGCAGCAGCAGCAGCGGCGACATCTTCAGGAAGTGGAGGACCAGCAGCGCGAGGTGGCGCATCCACGACGCACCCAGCAGCCGGTAGAGCGTGCGCCAGGGGCGGCCACTCTCATAGACTTCCACCGGCGGAGCGGGTGTGGAGGTTTCGGTCATCGATTTCGCTGGAAACGGCGGGACGGGTCCGCGATCTATCAGAACGACAGCGCGAAGTCGACCCATGCCGGAGAAGCCGAGAGTCAGTCTGAGGGAGATCGCCGAAAAGGCGGGGGTCTCGCGCATGACGGTGTCGCTGGCGCTCCGGGGCAAGGGAAAGATCTCGGAGAAGACGCGGGCGAGGATCGTCGGAATCGCCGACAAGCTCGGCTACGAGCCCGACCCCGAACTCGGCAAGCTGATGGCGCGGGTGCGGGCCAGCTCGAGCCTTTCGACCCACGCCTGCCTCGCCCTGCTGACCTCGGGTCCGACGCGTGATGCGTGGCGCCGCTACGTCACCGAGCGCAAGTATGTGGAAGGATGCCTCGAGCGGGCCAGGTCGTACGGCTACCAGGTCGAGGAGTTCTGGCTGAACGAGCCCGGCATGTCCCATTCGCGGCTCGGCAAGATCATCTGGAGCCGGGGCATCGAGGGGCTGATCATCGCGCCGATCCAGGGCAAGCTCTCGGGTGATGATCCACGCTCGCTGAAGTTCGACTTCAGCCTCTTTTCCGCGGTCGAGATCAGCGAGACGGTCAAGGCTCCCGATCTCGACCGGTCGCTGCACGACCAGTACACCTCGACGCTCCGGGTCATCGACGAACTGCTCGCGCTCGGCTACCGACGCATCGGCATGGTGCTGGAACGGGCGCTGGACCGGCGGGTCAACGGTCGCTGGACCGCGGCCTTCGCGCGGTGCCAGATCTACCGGGAGCCCGAGCGCCTGATCCCGCCATTGATTCTCCCCGAAGCCAGCGCCGACGCGTTCCGGTCGTGGCACCGCGAGCATCGTCCGGACGTCGTGATCAGCGTCGACCGCTTCGCCCTGCGACTCATCGAAGCCTGCGGACTGGGAATCCCGAAGGACGTCGGCTATGCGACGCTCGATCTCGATGGCCTGACCGAGGAGTATGGCTGGATCAGCGGCATCGACCAGAACAGTCACCAGGTGGGTGCCTCGGCGGTCGATCTGCTGGTCGGCGCCATCCAGCGGGGCCAGCGCGGAATCCCCGAACTCCCGGTGCGCATCGAGGTCGCCGGCACCTGGCGCAAGGGAAAGAGCACCCCGCGGAGGACCGGAAGGGCGTCCCGGGCCTGAATCGCGAACCGCTCGGATTTACGTAAATCTCCAGCCGCCCTTGTGAGGTTGGGATGCGAAGCGAAGATGGAGTCGTCAAACCCGACAACCCATGAATCCCATCCGAATTTCCGTCCT
>CALGOH010000279.1 GCA_937957985.1 uncultured Verrucomicrobiae bacterium | reverse complement strand
GGAGGCGTGCTGGGATCTCCCCCCGACCGAGCAGATCATACTCGGAAAGCCCCTCTCTGTTCCGGCACAAGTAATTCAGGATACCTTTGTGAACACGGGTGCGAATTACTGGCAGCCATTGAATCCCCTCTGATCCCTGAAGAGATTCCTTCTGGTCACCAATGGAGTAGAATAGAGGGTTCAAAACCTCCATGCGTTCTCGATCTTGCGGAGGCAATCGCCAGATACGGAGCACATGCGGCAGTAGGGGTTCGACCTGTGCGCGAAAATCCTCATAAGGATACATGTGGCCGAACGTCGGACTTGGAGTTTGTGCTCCTGATTCCGAGTCATCGGGGGGATGGTACATGTCTGCGGGTTGTTGGTAGCCGCGCTGACGGCATGGTAGTTTTGGAAGAGGTTTTCTTGGAGAACGTCAAAGAGCAGGCGACCCCGAACCCACGAGGCGCCGGTTCCGAAGTGGAAGGAGGCTCCAAATGAAAACCCCGGTCTGCGACAAGGGCGCTGTAAGGGGTCGCCCTGCCTCGCCTTGTTCGCATTTGGATTTATTCGGCATTTTTGAGAGCCTCGGATTCGGGCTTGTTGTCTTCCTTGTCGTCAAAGGGATCTTTGCCGTTCTTCTCCAGATGGATGAGCCGACTGACATACAAAAGGAAGATCATCAGCGTCAGAGTAGAACCGGAAATGACTGCAACCGGAACGGCGAGCTTGCCAATCTTGGACACTTCTGCGGAAACACTGGATTGGATAGATTGGATCTCGTCAACGTCATCATAGGGGTCCCAGAAGTCTGCCCACGAACCCATTCTCATGTCGTAAGTAGACCACGCGATAATGTATCCGAACGACCCCACGAGTATCATGATCGCGATGAAGATTACCGGCGCAGCGATTGCGCGGAAGGTCTTTGGGTGCTTGTAGGCAAGAAGCCAAAACATGCCGACTATGGCGCTCACCGCCGGAATCAGGAAATTGTCAAAGATGATCTTCACGCGGGGGATTTATTTGCGAACGTCAAAGTGATGCCGCGCTCCCCGTAGCCGGTAACTCCTCAACCGATCCGTCCTCGTCCGGCACTCCGCTCCAACAAGAGGGCTGTAAGGCGTCGGCATCCACGGCTTGTTGTGCTTCTGATTTGTTGGCGGGCATGGCCGCTTTGGACCTACTGAAACTGGAACCAGGTGCCAATCTCACATACGACGACTCATTGGAGCTACCGTGGAAATTGATGCGCCCGGTCAAACGTCGGGCTCTGCTGTCTCGGGACTTGGAGGGTATGGCTGCCCTGACTCTCGCCACACTACGTCAAACGCTTGCGTCAACTGCTCCGTCCGAGAAGCCATCGCAGATGCTACTACCGGACCTTGTAGTCGAGGGTCTGCCGGAAGACCTGACACGTCTAGATCTGCAACCTGTGGTCGAGAAATTCCTTTCTTGGCTTGAAACCGCCAATCTGCGTCCGACGGAAGACGCTTCCGATAGTTCTCCAGAAGGGTGGCACTAAGCCCGTAAGGCTCCGAAACTACTATTTTATCTTTGTCCATGAGTATCCCAGCACAACAGTACAATTGAGGGAACGTAGGGAGGTTATTTTCCGGGACCGGGACTGTCAATCTGAAGGGATGGGCATGACAGAAGGTGCGGAAAACCAATCGCTTGTGGAAGTTCGGAGTGACCGGGTGATGCTTTGGAAAGCTTGAATTGAAGCCAGACTTTGCGAACTGGTTATTTCGGAGTCTGGAGCGATGCCGAGGGGCTCGGTCCGGGGCTGAGGTTCGTGTTTCCAGATGGTATGGTTGATCGAAGCATCCAGCATTTTTGTTGACTGACAACTGTTCTTGCGTGCAGTAGTCAGCTGAACGCTTAATTCGCACCTGATGAAGACGACACCAACCCACTGCGACTGGCGAGCCGATCTCGAGGCCTCGCGGAACCTGGACGAACGCGAGAGGGAGCGCTTTGCGTTTCTTTTGAACTGGTTCGAGAGCTGGAGGCTGCGCAAGCGGCTGCCGCCGGAACTGGAGACCTCGCGCACATTCTGGCGGGAGTCGGTGCTGGCGAAGGAGCGGCAACCGTGGCAGCTCGAGCAGTGGGCGGCGGCGATGCGCTGGTTTCTGCAGTGGCTGGACCTGGCGCGGCGGGCTGGCGGCGATGCCCGCAGTCTGCCGGAGCGGGTGAGCGACGCGGTGGAGTCGGCCGGGGCCCGGCGCGGCCTGGCGCTCACCACGCGCCGCAGCTACGCGAGTTGGGCGCGCCGTTTCGCAGAGACCGTCAAGACCCCCAAGGAAGCGATGGATCCCGCCCGGGTTTCGCAGTGGCTCGGGTGGCTGGTCGAGGTGCGGCGGGTGAAGCATTCGACCCAGAAGCAGGCACTGAGCGCGCTGGTGTTTTTCCTCAAGGATGTCTGCGGCCAGCAGGAAGTGTGGCTGGATGTGAAGCTGCGCAAGACCCCGCCGCGCATCCCCATCGTGCCGCACAAGGACGAGGTGCTGGCGATGATCGAGCGGATGGAGGGTTCCTTCCGGCTGGCGGCGAAGATCCAGTATGGATCCGGTCTGCGGATGGCGGAGGTGATGCAGCTGCGCACCCGGCAACTCGATCCGCGCCGCGGCACGCTCACGGTGAAGTGTGGCAAGCGGGACAAGGACCGGGTGACGGTCCTGCCGGCGTCGGTGAATAAAGAGCTGGCGGAACATCTGGAACGTTGTCGCGAGCTGTGGCGCAAGGACCGGGAGGCCGGCCGGTCCGGGGTGGCGATGCCGGATGCGCTGGGCTTGAAATGGCCGCGGGCCGGGGAGAAGTGGGAATGGTTTTGGCTGTTTCCCTCTGCCAAGGAGTCGAGGGATCCGACCTCGGGCATCCTGAGGCGGCATCACCTGCACCCGAAGAGCTACGGGCGGGCGCTGCGGGAGGCCGTGGAGCGGGCGGAGCTGGAGCGGGGGATCACTTCGCACTCGCTGCGCCACGCCTTCGCGACGCACCTGCTGGAGGGCGGTTGCGACCTGCGCAGCATCCAGGAGCTGATGGGCCACGAGGACGTGAAGATCACGCAGCGCTACACACATGTGGCAAAGGACATCGGTGCCACCGGGATACGGAGTCCGCTGGATGGGGTGGTCGCGTAATCGTGTCGCGTAAAAGGCTGCGCCTCACGCGATCGGCGCGTGAAGGGTTGCGCCCCGCGCGATCGGCGCGTGAACGGCGGCGCCTCACGTGATCGGCGCGTGAAGGGTTGCGGCGCGCGCGATCTTCGAACAAGGATCGAGGGTGGGGCGGGAAATCTGGCAGGCCTTCAGCCTGCGGTTCCAAGCTGTTATCCCATACCCAGGGCGTTGCCCCGGGCTGGTATGTGCCGGGCCGTTGGCCCTCGGGAGCCGCTCCCGGCGCGTTCTTGGAGTCCGCCGACGCGTTCGAGGACTCCTTCGACACGTTCGAGGACTCCTCCGACGCGTTCGGGGACTCCTTCGGCGCGTTCGGGGACTCCTTCGACACGTTCGAGGACTCCTTCGACACGTTCGAGGACTCCTCCGACGCGTTCGGGGACTC
>CALGOH010000278.1 GCA_937957985.1 uncultured Verrucomicrobiae bacterium | reverse complement strand
TGAACTGAATCAGGAACACTGGAAACCGGAGCGTTCCCGGGCAGTCTCTCCCATTCCTCTTGAGCATCGGTGCCCCAGTTTCGCGATACGCCGGACACTGAATTGACAACAAAGTTGGGCTCAACCCTGAGGAACCGCCTGCCACCGTAGTCCTCATGAACGATTACCTCGCAATCCGGAGGGACCGTGTGAAAAGCCACCCAATAACAGATGAAAGGCCCCAGCAATAAGGGGACAGCCCACCGGAACAAGTTCTTCGGTCTTTTAGACACGCGCTTTATTACGTCGGGTTTGGACATCATCCTGATGTCCAAAGTCCTTATGCCACTGGAGTAGCACCCCGGCTGCTGCGGGTCAATTCAGGCGGAAGCCCCGCCCCTACTCCCCATCCTTGGGCGGGAAGGGAACGTCGCTGACGATCCAGTCGGCGTTCTTCTCCGTGAAGGTGCCGAGCGTCCATTCGCTGGGGATGAGCGCGACGAGGTGGCCGTGGGCGTCGCGGACGAGCTTCACGTCCATGGACAGCTCGGGCAGGTCGTCGGGACCGGTTTCGCCCTCGCGCTTCTTCATCCAGCGGGCGAAGGACCATGAGGCGTGCTCGAGACGCGTCTCGGCATCGTATTCGCCCTGGAGGCGGTGCTGGAGGACTTCGAACTGCAGCGGGCCGACGGCGCCGAGCAGCGGGACATAGGCGCCGGTGGTGTCGAGCGGGCGAAATTCGGTGACGACGCCTTCCTTGAGCATCTGCGCGAGGCCGGCGCGGAAGCGCTTGAACTTCGCCGTGCTGGCGTTGTGCAGGTAGGCGAAGCACTCGGGCGCGAAGCGCGGGATCTCGTCGAAGGCGATGTCCTTGTTCGACGAAAGCGTGTCGCCGATGAGGAAATCATGGTTGCCCACCAGCCCCGCGACATCGCCGGCGAAGGCGTCATCCACGGTCTCGCGGTCCTGGGCGAAGAGTCGCATCGAGTTCGACAGGCGGACCCTCTCGCCCGTGCGGGTGTGCACCACGTTCATGTCGCGCTCGAACTTGCCGCTGACGATGCGGATGAAGCTCACGCGGTCGCGGTGCTTCGGGTTCATGTTCGCCTGGATCTTGAAGACGAAAGCGGAGAAGTCCTTCGAGGTCGGCGTCACCGGATCACCGCCGCTGGTGCGCGGAGCGGGCGGCGGGGCGAGTTCGATGAAGCGGTCGAGCAGGAGCTGGACGCCGAAGTTGTTCGCCGCGCTGCCGAAGAAGACGGGCGTGAGCCTGCCGGCGAGCACGGCGTCGATGTCGAAGTCCGCCCCGGCGCCGTCGAGCAGCTCGAGTTCCTCGGTGACCTGGTCATAGACCTGCGGGTCGAGCTTTTCGCGGACGATGGGATCTGAGATGTCGCTGACCGACTCGGGGGCGCGGAAGGCGCCGCCCGGGGTGCGCTCGAAGAGGTGGACCTCCTGCTTCTCGCGGTCGAAGACGCCCTTGAAGCGCGGCCCGTCGCCGAGTGGCCAGTTGAGCGGGAAGGCATCGATGCCGAGGACGTTCTCGAGGTCGTCGAGCAGCTCGAGCGGGGGGCGTGCCGGCCGGTCGAGCTTGTTCATGAAGGTGAAGATCGGCACGCCGCGGCGGCGGCAGACCTCGAACAGCTTGCGCGTCTGGCTCTCGATGCCCTTGCCGGCATCGACGACCATCACCGCGGCATCGACGGCCGTGAGCACCCGGTAGGTGTCCTCGGAGAAGTCCTTGTGGCCGGGGGTGTCGAGGATGTTGACGACGTAGTCGCGGTATTCGAACTGGAGGACCGTCGAGCTGACCGAAATCCCGCGCTGCTTTTCCAGCTCCATCCAGTCCGAGGTGGTCGCGCGCTGGTTCTTGCGGGCGGTCACGCTGCCGGCGAGCTGGAGCGCGCCACCGTAGAGCAGGAACTTCTCGGTGAGCGTCGTTTTCCCGGCATCCGGGTGGGAGATGATGGCGAAGGATCGACGGCGGGAAACCTCGCGCTGGAGTTCGGCGGCGGACATCGTGCGCCGAGGGCGTAGGGAGCCCGGCGGCACGCATCAAGGGCGATCTCGCGGTCAACGGGCCGGACCTGCGCCTAATTTGCTCGCGCCGGTGCAAATGAGGACTGCCTTTTTCATCGCTTCTTCATACGGCCTTCCGCTAGTCCCTTAGCCGTATCGCAACCTCTGATCATGGAATTCGCCTCCGAAACCGAAGTCGCCGAAGCCGGCAAGCACGTCCGCTCCCTCACCACCGCGCTCAACCAGGTGCTCTTCGGCCAGGAGGAGCTGGTCGAACTCGTCCTCACCGGCATTCTCGCCCGCGGCCACATCCTGCTCGAAGGCCTGCCGGGACTGGGGAAAACCGAGCTGGTCAAGGGGCTGTCCAAAACGCTGCGACTCGGCACCAAGCGGGTCCAGTTCACGCCCGACCTGCTGCCGGGCGACATCACCGGCAACCCGGTCCTGCAGGAGGTCAACGGCAACCGCAGCTTCGTCTTCCAGCCCGGTCCGCTCTTCACCAACATCGTGCTGGCCGACGAAATCAACCGCGCCTCGCCCAAGACCCAGTCGGCACTGCTCGAGGCGATGCAGGAACGCCGCGTGACCGTGCTGGGCGAGACCCACGACCTGCCCCAGCCCTTCTTCGTCCTCGCCACCCAGAACCCGATCGAACTGGAGGGCACCTACCCGCTGCCCGAGGCGCAGCTCGACCGCTTCCTCTTCAAGCTCGAGGTCACCCGCAACGACGTCGCCACCCTCGAAAGGATCGTCAACCACCGCGAACTCGGCACCGAGCCGGTGGTCGAGCCGATCATGGACGCATCGACGCTCAACGACACGCTCGCGCTCGTCCGCAGGATCTTCCTTCCCGAGGTGGTGGGAAACTACATCGCACGGCTGGTCGACGCCACCCACCCCGGCCAGTCGTCCGCCGCCCGCGGCATCCGCTACGGAGCCAGCCCCCGCGCGGCGCTCTCGCTCGCCTCGGCGGCGAAGGCGCGGGCGCTGATGAACGAACGGACCAACGCCTCCTTCGAGGATGTCCGTTTCGTCGCACCCGCCGTGCTGCGGCACCGGGTGGTGCTCGAATACAACGCGCGGGTCGAGGGCCTCACGCAGAACGACGTCGTCCGCTCCATCCTCGAGGAGGTGCCGGCCCATTCGGGCGCGACGCCGAAGACCCTCAATCCCACCGCCTGATCCGACCATGCTCCGCCGATTGCTCTGCGCCGGGCTGATGCTCGCGCCGATCCTGCCCGCGCAGGAGAATCTTTTCATCCAAACGCCCCCGGCCACCCATCCGAAGGACAAGACGAGGATCGAGGTCGAGTCGCTCTTCAGCATGGCTCCCCCCACCGGCTACCTGCCGGTGCGGGTGACCGTGGTGAACCAGCGCAAGAGCGACGGACGCCTGCGCTTCCGATGCGTTTCCGAGAGCGGTTACGAGCCCGAGGACAGCGCGATGGAATCCGAGTTCTCGCTCGACAGCCCGGCGGGCACCGCGGTGTCGAGCGACCTGCTCGTCCCCCTCACCACACGCTACGCCACCTCGGGCTACGAGGGGGCCTCGCTCAGCTTGTCGATGTCGGGAAGCTTCGGCGGCAATTCCGGCAGCCTCTCGTGCAACTTCCATCCCGACGGGCCGGCGATCCTGATGAGCGAGCCGCTCTTCACGCCCAACTCCTCGGCGCTCGACGCGCAGCTCAACAGCACCCGCTCGGGCGGCTACGGCAGCTACAATTTCGCCGCCCGCTTCACGGCTTCGAAGCTGCCGGAGGACTGGCGCGCCTACTCGGGTTACGACGTGATGATGCTGACCGACAGCGACTGGAGCGCAGTGCCCCCGGGCGCGAAGGCCGCCATTCTCCAATGGGTTCGGCTCGGCGGGCTCGTCAGCATCTACCGACAGACCGGTGCCACCTTCGCCTCGCTGGGCATCGAGCCCGAAGGCTCCGGCGACAAGACCGGCTACGGACTCGGCCGGATCGAACTGTTCGATCTTTCCGGCGGAAAACCGAGCTTCAACGCGGCCAAAACCGTCACCCACTACCACACGGGGAGCAGCGTGGAGGGCATCAACGAAAGCATCACCGACGACTACTCCTCCACCTGGCCGCTGCAGGATGAGTTCGGAAAGCAGAAGTTCGACTACGCCATCTTCATCATCGTGCTCATCGCCTTCGGCGTGCTCGTCGGCCCGGTCAACCTCTTCGTCTTCGCCAAGTCCGGCATGCGCCACAAGCTGTTCATCACCACGCCGATCATCTCGATCGCGACGAGCATCCTCCTCATCGGCCTCATCCTCCTGCGCGACGGCACCGGCGGCCGGGGCGCGCGGATCGCGCTGGTCGAGGTGCGTCCGGAATCCGGCGAGAACCGGGCCTACGTCGTCCAGGAACAGATCAGCCGCACCGGCGTGCTGCTCGGAGGAGCCTTCGAGATCGAGGAGGACGCGGCGATCACGCCGGTTCCGATCACCGACAGCGCCTGGGCACGCCTGACGCCGGGCGCCGGCGGCGCCGGCATGCGCTTCACCGCGGACTTCTCGGAGGGCGGGATGAAGGTGTCCGGCGACTGGTTCCAGAGCCGCTCCGAACAGGGCCAGCTCATCCGGGCCGTCGTCCCGACCCGCGGCCGCATCGAACTGAAGGGCACCGGCGGCGCCCCGACCTTCGTCTCGACCTACGACTTCCCCGTCGAGCGGCTCTACTACGCCGACCGTAGCAACGGCTTCTGGCTGGTTCGCGACCTCGAGGCCGGCAAGGCCGCCACCGGCACCCAGATCAGCGAAGCCGAATACAAGAGCGCCGTGTCCGACGAGTCCCGCCGCCTGGCCCGACGCCAGCGCGAGCAACTCAACCGCGTCTCGAAGCGCACCGACCACTACGTCGCCATCGCCACCGAGGCCCCGGCCATCGAGACCTTCGACGCCATCAACTGGAAGGAAACCCGCACCATCCTCACCGGCCCCGTCCTGCGCTGAAACGCTTTTTCCGATCTCCAGCCGCAAAGCTGCTGACAGCCCGAAGTTCCAAGTGAAAAGTTCAAAGTTCCAAATCCGATGAAGATATCCTTCGGCGAAAAGCCACCGTATGACCTGGAGGAGCGGACTTATGAGTTCGCTCGACGCGTGCGCATGTTCCTGAAGCAGCGCGAATGGGATCCGACGAGTTGGACGGATGTGAACCAGTTGCTGCGTTCATCCGGTTCGGTGGCTGCGAACTACATCGAGGCTCAGGAAGCGGTTAGTGACTCGGACTTCACTCACCGGATTCGCATCTGCAGAAAGGAGGTTCGAGAATCCTCGCTCTGGCTCCGGCTTCTGGACGACACAAACGCTCTCAGCCGTGATGAATCGGACGAAACTGCCCACCTCCTCGAAGAGATCCAGGAACTCACCCGCATCTTCACCTCGATCATCCTGAAGCGCGAAGCGAAGCCATAGCGCCGCGCGAAGCCCTTGGAACTTGGCCCTTCTCACTTGGAACTTCCATGTCCGCTCCCGCCATCCGCGTCCACAACCTCTACCGCTACTTCGGCCAGTTGAAGGCCGTCAACGGCGTGTCGTTCGAGATCCCGCACGGTTCGGTGTGCGGCTTCGTCGGTGCCAACGGCGCCGGGAAGACGACCACCATGCGCATCCTCGCGTCGCTCGACTACCCGACGATGGGCCTCGCCGAGATCTGCGGCATCAACGTCGTCCACCACCCCGAGGAGGTCCGGCGGCTGATCGGCTGGATGCCCGACCACTTCGGAAACTACGACCACATGACCGTGCTAGAGTATCTCGACTTCTACGCGCGGGCCTTCGGCTATTCCGGCGACGAGCGCCGCACGCGGGTGCAGGAGGTGATGGAATTCACCGACCTGATCCCGCTTGCCGAGCGATTCTCGAACAAGCTCTCGAAGGGCATGACCCAGCGTCTTTGCCTCGGCCGCGCGCTGCTCCACGACCCGCAGGTCCTGATCATGGACGAACCGGCGGCCGGCCTCGACCCGAAGGCGCGGGTCGAACTGAAGCACCTGATCCGGGTGCTCGCGAACGAAGGCAAGACAATCTTCATCTCCTCCCACATCCTCTCCGAGCTGGGCGAGATGTGCGATTCGCTCCTCTTCATCAACAACGGCCGGATCGTCCACCACGGCGACGCCGAATCGCTCAAGCTCGGCACCGACGCCGCGGGCGGCATGCTCTTCGACGTGCAGGTGGTGGGCGAACCCGAACGCCTTGCCGAATGGTGCATGGTCAACCCCCACGCCGAGTTCCTCGAAAGCCGCAAGCGCGGCGGGCGCATCCGGATCGAGGGCGCCGAACCCGAGCGCGCCGCCGAGGTGCTCGCCCGCATGGTCCGCGACGGACTGAAGGTCGTCGAGTTCCACAAGGAGCAGCGCAACCTCGAGGACGCCTTCATCGACATGCTCGGCCGCCTCGACCGCGGCGAGGAAGCCCAGCCTCCCGCCATGCCGCAGACGGCCCAGCCATCCTTCACCCCGGTGGCCGTCTCGACCCCAACCGAGCCATGATCCTCCGACAGATCGATCGGCTTCCGCCGCGACCCATCAGCCCGGCACGGCACCGGCCCGAAGGGCCGGAAGATCACAGCCCGGGGCAACGCCCCGGGTTGCTGGCGGGGATCGGTTCGCGACCTGAAAGGTCGCAAGAGTCCCTCTCGCGACCCTTCGGGCCGCATCCCACATTCCATCCCGATCCAGGGGCGTTGCCCCTGGCTCTGTTCTGGCGACCCTTCGGGCCGTCCTGCCCGACCCCGCTCCATGGCCTGCCCGTACGACGCGCGGTCTGATCCACCCGCTTTCCCATCCCCCGAACCGACGTGACCCAGACCGCCGCCACCGCCGAACCTCCCGCGAAGCCGCTCGTTGCCGACCGGTTGGCGGATTTCAGCGACAAGCTCTCGCCGATGCTGGTCAAGGAGCTGCGGCAGGGCCTGCGCGCGAAGACCTTCGTGATCGTCTTCCTCACCCTGCAGGGACTCCTGCTGCTGGTGCTCCTCTCGGCGGTCGCCGCCTCGACGCAACCGCAGCGGGCAGGCGGCGCGATTTCGGGCATCATCTTCATGTTCTTCTCGATGGCCCTGCTGGTGATCCAGCCGATCCGTGGCATCGGCACGCTCCAGCGCGAGGTCCAGGGAAAGACCATCGAGCTGATGGTGCTGACCCGGCTCAGCGCGTGGAAGATCGTGCTCGGAAAATGGGTCTCCATCGTCAGCCAGTCCGCGCTGATCTTTGCGGCGATCGTCCCCTATCTCATCCTCCGCTACTGGTTCGGCGACATGAACCTCTTCGGTGAGCTGTCGCTGATGATCCTCATCTTCCTCGCCTCGGCGGTGCTCACCGCGATCATCGTCGGCATCTCCTGCGTGCCCTCGGTGCTGCTTCGCGGGCTGGTGCCGCTGCTCGCCGGAGGGGTGGGGTTGATCGCCATTCCCAATTTCTGTTTCGGGCGCGAGTTCGAGGAACTGGTGTCGATCGCCGCGATGCAGACGCCCGAGACCTTCTGGGGCGTCGCCATCAGCGTGCTTTGCGCGCTTTACGTCGGCTGGACCGCCCTCGGCATCGGCGCGGGCATGATCGCCCCGGCCGCCGAGAACCACGCGACGCTGAAACGGTTGATCACGCTGGCCATCCTCGTCATCCTCCTTCCGGTCGGTGCCTTCGCGCCCGTGCATGCGGAGGCCCTCGCCGTGCTGGTCGCCGTGATCGTCGTTCCCTCCCTGGCGCTTTCGCTCACGGAGCCGTTCCACCTGATGCCGCCGATCTGCTCGCCCTTCGTGCGGCGGGGAACTCCCGGGCGTCTCGGCGGACGCCTGCTTTATCCGGGATGGCCGTCTGGAGTTCTGTTCTCGCTTCTGGTCATCGCCCTCGGCGTCACAGCCGTGTGGCTCGCCATCGACGGACCGATCGACCGAGAATTCGTCGTGGTGCTGATCGCGCTGCTCGGAAGTCTGTTGATGCCGGCCGTGGCGACCGTTCTTTTCGACAAGAAGATCAAGAACCGCTTCACCACCTACCTCCTGCTTTTTGTCGCGGGTGCGGTCATCGCCTTCGTCGTCGGCTTCATCGCCTCCTCGCTAGCCCCGGGATCCCGCGGCTTCCTCTGGGCCTTTGCCTGGCTGCCGCAGTCGTTCGTCTGCATGGCCGTCTTTCCCCGTGATTTCGATGCCGACACCCTGTCGCTGGTGGCGACCGTTGTGGGCGGCCTCTACCTAGTGGTCCTGTTGCCAATGGCGCTGGTACGCTTTCCGAAAATCTCCGAAGTCGAATCCGAAGCGACCGGCTCAAAATGACCGCCGACGAACTCAGCAAGGCCCACGCCCGGGCGCTCGCCGCGGCGGGCCGCCTCAGGCTGCCCCTGCGCTCGAAGGTGTGGAAGGGACAGGCCGGTGAGTTTCTCGGCGCCGGCGTCGGCTCGTCGCTCGACTTCCAGGACCACCGGACCTACGTGCCCGGCGACGATCCGCGACACATCAACTGGCAGGCCTACGCCCGCACGGGCCACTACACGATGAAATTGTATCGCGAGGAGGTGCGGCCGGTCGTCGATGTCGTGCTCGACGCGTCGGACTCGATGTTCTTCGAGGAGGCGAAAGCCAATCGCAGCGCCGAGCTGTTCTATTTCGCCGTCGAGTCCGCCCGGCGCTCCGGCGCGGCGACCTCGGTGCACCTGGTCCGCGGTCCCGCGGTTCGCCCACTGCTTCCCGAGGGGATCGGCAGCCACCGCTGGATCGAGGACATCGGTTCGATGGAAAGCGACGACCCGGCGGCGGCGCCCGACCTGTCGCGCATTCCCTTCCGCCAGAACGCGATCCGCGTCCTCGTCTCCGACCTCCTCTTCGCCGGCGATCCCGACCCATGCATGCGCCTTCTCGCGGCCCGCCACGGATCACCGATCCTGCTCGTTCCATTCTCGAGATCGGAGTCCGACCCCGAATGGAGCGGCAACTACGAGTTCATCGACGCCGAGCGCAAAAGCCGGCATCCCCACCGGGTCGAGCCCTCCGTCCTGCGCCGCTACAAGGAGACCTACGGCCAGCACTTCACCCTGTGGAAGAACGCCTGCCAGCGCCACCAGAGCGCCCTGGCCCGCATTCCCAGCGAAACCGACCTCCAGACCTCGCTGTTCGCCGAGGCCGTGCCTTCGGGCGCGCTGGAAATCATCAACTGACCCATGCTCACCCTCGCCAATCCCGCCGGACTCTGGGCGCTGCTCGGCCTGCCCGCCGTGCTGGCGATCCATTTCCTGCAACGACGCGCGAGGGACCTGCCCATCTCCACCCTCTTCCTGCTGGAGAAGACCCGGCGCGAGTCGATCAGCGGACGCCGCTTCGACCGCCTGATGAACTCGGTTCCACTATGGATGCAGTTGCTGGCCGTGCTGCTGCTCACCTGGATTCTCGCCGAGCCGCGGTACCAGAAGGCCCGCAGCACCCAGCGCGTCGCCGTGGTCCTCGACTCCTCCGCGTCGATGAGCGTCTTCCGCGACCCGCTGAAGGACGAACTTTCAAAGCAACTCCCCGACCTCCAGGGCCCCGCAGCGGCGCTGGAACTGACGCTGCTCGAATCCACCGGCAACCTCGCCAAGATCTACACCGGCGGATCGATCGAGGAGGCCCTTGCGAAGCTCGATACCTGGCAGCCGACCTCGGGCCTCACCGACCCTGGCAGCGCCCTCAGGCTCGCACGCTCGCTGGTCGGACGCGAAGGCACGGTGGTCTACGCCACCGACACCCCGCAGGACGCGTTGGCCTTCGACGCCCAGTTGCTCGCCGTCGGCGAGCCGGTCGATAATGTCGGCATCACCGGGATCCGTTTCGAGCGCAAGGAAGGCGCGCTGGTCTGGCGCGCGGTGGTGCGCAACTATTCCGAGACCGCCGCCACCCGCTCGTGGTCGATCGTTTTCCCCGACGGCAAACGCACCGAACCGAAGTCCATCGAGATCAAGGCCGACGCCCTCGTCTCGTTGCAGGCCGCTTTTCCGGAGGATGCGGAAAGCGCGGTGCTCGAGCTGTCGCCGGACCGCTTCACCCTCGACGACCGGGTTCCGATCATGCCGCCGGCACCCAAGACCATCGGGCTCTTTTCCGCCACCTCGCCCGAGTTCGAGAAGCTGGCCGAGCGGATGATCCGTTCGCTCGACGCGGTCGAACCGACCAACGACGCCTCGGCGTCCGACCTCGCGCTGGTTTCCTACGACCCCCTCGACCCCGCGCTCCCGGAGGGCAACGCCGCGGTCTTCGTCAACGACGCCACCCGCACCGGCGCCTACCTGAAAGGCGGAATCGTCGCCGAGGCCCACCCTCTGGTCGCCGGGCTGAACTGGCAGCCGCTGCTGGTGCGCGAGTCGATCCAACTCGAGCGCCTCTCGACCGATGACGTGCTGCTGTGGCAGGACACCCGCCCGCTGATCTTCCTCCGCGAGCTGTCCGCCACCGAAGACCGCCCCGCCGCCCGCCAGCTTTGTTTCAACTTCGACCTACGGAAGTCCAACGCCCTGCGCCAGCCCGCCTTCATTGTCTGCCTCCACCGCTTCGTCGAGAGCATCCGCGAGCGCAAGGTGGCGCTCGTCCGGGAAACGCTCGAAACCTCGCAGCCCGTCCAGCTCGCTTCACGACCCGACGCACCGGTCGAGCTGCGGCAGTTCGACCTCTCCGGCAAGCGGGTCGACACCACCGCACTCCCCGGCTCCCGTGTGCAACGTTTCCGCGCACCCGCAACTCCCGGCTTCCTGAGAGCCGTCCAGGGCGAGCAGGACCTGCTGGAGGCCGCGGTCTTTTTCGCCGACACCCGGGAGGCGGATTTCCGCAAGTGCGACACCGATGTCACGCTCGGCGGTGCCAGCGCCGCGGCCGTCGAGCGCCACACCGAGGAGGACCACTGGTGGCGTCTGTGGGTCCTTCTCCTCCTCGCCGCGCTGCTGGTGTCTTGGTATTTTTCCAAGGACGGACCCCGGGAAGAGCAGGAGACGCCCGTGGTTGCCCCATCCAAAGAAGTGGCCTAAGATCATGTCACGTGAGCACGGTAGCGACAAAGACCCAGACACCGGTTCGGCCGCTGATCAGCGAGCGACGGATGGAGGAGATCTTGTCCTCGCGGCGCTCGATTTCATCCGAGGAGGCGTATCGCCAGATGTCGGATCACCTGAACCGACCCCTCTCGCCAGCCAGAAAGCGCGTCTGGAGGAATGGGCGGCGGGTCTGGGTCTCCTGCTAGATCAAGACGACCTTCCATCGAGAGCGGTTCGCGGCGGTCAGGAGCACGAAATTTTCCACGACCAGGCGTCGGATCGCTACTTCAAGCTGACCCGCAACGGCGTGTTCGGCCTGAGCCCGGGAATCGAACTCGCCCTCGTCTCGTCCGGCAACGACGCACGTCGCTTCCATCTGTGGGAAGCCTCGCCGGTCGAATACCTCGAACGGATCCATCTGCAGAACCGGCTGATACCGCATCTCAACCGTCTGGAGGGAATCATCGTCCAGGATCCGGAAGACCTCTCGATCGTGATCTCCCAGCCCCGCTTCGACATCGTCCCGGCGACGGTCGATGAAATCGACGCGTGGTTCGCAAACCTGGGATTTCAAAAGATCACCGAAGCCGCCTATTATCGAAGGACCGACAACCTGGGTGTCTTCGACGCTCACGAAAAAAACCTCCTCCGTGCAGGAGAAGACCTGATCCCCTTCGACGTCATACCCTGCCGACCGGCCGGCGGGTTCCTCGAATTCATCAATGACACTCTCGCCGCCGGTCATCGGCTGCGGACGGTGCGCACCGTCTCGACCGCTCACTGACAACATCCCATGCACTTCACCTCCCCAGAATGGTTTCTCCTGATTCCCGCCGTCTTTTTCGTCGGCTGGTTCTGGAAGCGGCTGCGCGTCTTCTCGCCGCTGCGCCTGGTTCTCGTGGTGCTTGCCGCCTTCACGCTGGCCGATCCGCGGGTGACGCTGCGCGACGACTCGCTCGACCTGTGGGTGCTGCTCGACCGCTCGGACTCGACCGAGGACCTGGTCGATCTCGGCCTGCCGGAATGGGAACGGCTGCTGGACAAGTCCAAGCCCTCCCGGCGCGACCGCATGATCCTCCTCGACTACGCGGCGGAGATCGTCGAGCACGGCAAGGACGGCACGACCTTCACCGGCTCTCGCAAGCTGACCCGCACCGAACTCGCACTGTCGCACGTCGCCGCGCTCGCCGAAGAGGACCGGCCGTCGCGGGTCCTGCTCTTCACCGACGGCTTCTCGACCGAGCCGTTGGAGAAAGCCGCCGACCGGCTGGAGGTGCAGGGCATCCCGCTCGATTTCCGGCTCATCCGCGACGAGACGCTCGACGACTTCCGGATTTCCCGGATCGACCTGCCGGAAAGGGTCCAGACCGGCGAACCCTACCTGCTGGCGGTCACGGTGCGCGGGTCGATCGACGGCAAGGTGCCGGTCATCATCCGCCGCGCCGGACAATTGCTCGTCGAGACCGAGGTCGAGCTGGTCAACGGCGTCGGCCGTGCCGAGTTCACCGACCGCATTCCGGTCGGCGGTTCCTTCGAATACGAGGCCGAGGTCGTGCCCGAGACCGACGCCCACCCGGGAAACAACCGCGCCTCGCGGTGGATCGAGATCACCGGCGGGCCCCGCGTCCTCGTGGTCACCAACTACACCGACGATCCCCTCGTCAAAGTACTGCAAACGCAGGAGTTCACCGTCGATGTCGAAACCGACTCGCTCAAGCTCCAGCCCGGACGCCTTTCCGGGGCACGGGCCGTCATCTTCAACAACGTCCCCGCCCACGAGGTGCCGCAGGACTTCCTCGATGCCGTCGACTTCTTCGTCCGCGAGCAGGCGGGCGGTTTCCTGATGGTCGGCGGCAAGCATTCCTTCGGCTCGGGCGGCTACTTCCAGTCGTCGATCGACCCGCTGCTGCCCGTTTCGATGGAACTCAAGACCGAGCACCGGAAGCTGGCGGTGGCGCTGGCGATCGTCCTCGACCGCTCCGGCTCGATGTCGGTCGGCGTGGCCGGCGGCAAGACCAAGATGGACCTCGCCAACAACGGTGCGGCCAACGCGATCGACCTGCTCGGCCCCATGGACCGCGTGACCGTCTTCGCGGTCGACAGCGCGCCGCACACGATCATCCCGCTGACCCAGATCCGGAACGACAAGAACAAGCTCATGGGACGCGCCCGGAAGGTACAGTCCCAGGGCGGCGGCATCTTCGTCTATGAAGGGCTCAAGGCGGCCTGGGACGAGCTGAAGAAGGCCAATGTCGGCACCCGCCACGTGATTCTCTTCTCCGATGCCGCGGACTCCGAGGAACCCGGCGACTACAAGCGCCTGCTGAAGGAGATGAAGACCGAAGGCGCGACCGTTTCGGTCATCGCTCTCGGCACCAAGGCCGACATGGACGCCAAGCTGCTGGAGGACATCGCCAAGCGCGGCGACGGGCGGATCTTCTTCTCCGACCGTGCGGTCGACATTCCGAAGATCTTCGCCCAGGAAACGGTGACGATCGCCCGCTCGGCCTTCGTCGAGGAACCGGTCGGCGCACAGGCAACCGGACGCTGGGCCGAAATCTCGCCGAAGCTCCTGGACTGGATGCCACAGGCCGGCGGCTACAACCTTTCCTACGCCCGCGAGGATGCGACCACCTCGCTGGTGACGACCGACGAGTATGTCGCCCCGCTCGTTGCCCACGCGCGTCGCGGGCTCGGCCGCACCGCGGCGGTCAGCTTCCCGCTGGGTGGGGATTTTTCGGAGCCGGCCCGGGCCTGGGATGGCTACGGCGACTTTGTCCAGACCCTCACCCGCTGGCTGATGGGCCTCGAGCTGCCGCCCGGCATCGGCCTGCGCCACCGACTCGACGGCACCCGCCTGACCCTCGACCTGCTCTACGACCCGGAAATGTGGAGCGACAAGCTGGCGGCGACACCGCCGGGCATCCGCCTGCTGGAGAGCGGTGCCGGCAACGCCGCCTACGAAGTACCATGGCGGCGCATCGAGCCCGGCCATTTCTCGGTGAGCCGCGACCTCGACGAAGGCGCCATCGTTCGCGGCGCGGTGCGCGTCGGGCCCCACGCGATTCCTTTCGGGCCCCTCACGGTCGGCAGCTCCGTCGAATGGGCGTTCGAACCGGAGCGGCTGGCGGAACTCCGGGCCGTCTCGGCCCAGACCGGGGGACGCGAGCTGCTCGACCTGGCCGAGGCCTGGCTGCGCCCCCCCCACGACCACGAGATCGGCCTGCGCCTGTGGCTGGCACTCGCTCTGCTGGTGCTGGTGGTCGCCGAAGCGCTGATGACCCGGACCGGCTGGCGGATGCCGCTGCCGGGACTTCCTTCCTTCGAGCGTCAGCCTCGCGCGCCGAAGCAGGCGCCGGTCGCGGTGAAACCCACCGAACCCGAGCCGGAGCCCGAGACACCCACTCGGCCGCCGGAAAAGCAGGCCAGCGAACGGCGCTCGCGCTACCAAAGAGCCAAGGATCGGCGCTGATCCAAATCAGGGCTTGCGTTTGGACTTAGTTCAACTTAGTCTATCCGTATGAACATTCACGAGGCCAAGACCCATCTTTCCAAGCTCGTCGAGAAAGCGGCGGCCGGGGAAGAGATCATCATCGCCAAGGCCGGCAAGCCGATGGCCAAGCTGGTCGCCTATGCGCCGCCGATCGCGCCACGCAGCGGTGGCTTTCTCAAGGGCCAGGTGTGGGAGGCGCCGGATTGCTGGGCGCCCGACGAGGAACTCGCGTCCTCGATGACCGAATCCCCTCTCTTTCCCGAATCCTCGCCGCGCAAGGTGGCGGAGGAGTCTCCGGACTACCGGACCTCCGAACCATGAGACTGCTGCTCGACTCACACGCCCTCATCTGGTGGATGGATGACCCCGAACGCCTCCGGCCATCGGCCCGCGCCGCCATCGCCGACCCGTCGAACCTCGTCTTTGCGAGCGCCGCGTCGATCTGGGAGATCGGGCTCAAGGTTTCAAAGGGAAAACTGCGGCTTCCGCTCGGCTTTCACGAGCAGTTGCCGGAGCACGGGATCGAGATCATCGAACTCAAGGCCGCCCACGCCATCGAATCGACCAAGCTGCCCGCCATCCACGGCGATCCTTTCGACCGGGCGCTGGTGGCCCAGTGCCGCATGGAAAGCATGACCTTCGTCACCCGCGATGCCCTGCTCGGCGACTACGGCATCGCGATCGTCGCGGCGTGAGACAAGTCAAGGCAGCCTGCGGATCGCCTGGCAGACGGCCGGGAAGATCTGCTTCTTGCGGCTGACGACCCCGGGAGCGTCGTAGCAACCGCGCGAGATCCGCTCGAAAGGCAGGGTTTCGACCAGCCGCTCGTCGCCGGCCGCCAGCACCACGCTGTGGTGCCGGGCGATGTCGGTGATCGCGAGCACGGCGAGGTCGAATCCCTCGTCCGCCGCCAGCGCGGCGAGCCCGGTCATGAGTTCCTGCCGGCGACCCTCGAGGGGCTGGAGCCCGAGTTCCTCGATCTGGGCGATCGTCACCCTCACCCCTTCGTCGTCGAACTCCTTGCGATCCGCATTCAGCACCTCGTCGACCTCTCCGCCGGCCAGCAGCGAGCCCACCGCGAAGAACTCCTTCTTGAAGGACTCGGGCTCAATGCCGGCGAGACCGCTCAGCCACGCGAGCATGGCGCGATCGAGCTCGGTCGTCGTCGGCGAGGTCAGGCACAAGGTGTCGGAAATGATCCCGGCACACAGGCACAGTGCCGTTCCGGAGGTCGGCTCCAGGTCGCGGTGCTCGAATTTCCGGGCGACCAGCGTGGAGGTGGAGCCGACCGGCTCGTTGAGGAAGCGGATCGGCTCGCGCGACACCAGGTCGCCGGCCAGGCGGTGGTGGTCGACCACCTCGATCACCCGCGCCTCGTCGATGCCCTGCACCGCCTGCGCGAACTCGTTGTGATCGACGAGCGCCACCCGGGTGCGCGGCGGATCAACGAGGTCGGACTTCGAGAGTACGCCGATCATCCTTCCCGAAACCGGGTCGATCACCGGAAACAGATCCTGATCGAGCGTGGCAACGGACTTGCGCAGCCGTGAGACCGGCTCATCGGCGGGCACGGTCTGGAAATCGGAAACCATGACGAGGTCCACGGTTCGCGAGCACCGGATCAACGTCGTCGAACTCGCCGTGTCCTGACGGCAGCGGAGCACCACGACCCCCTTCTCCCGCGCCATCTGCCGCAACGGTTCGTCGATGTCGTTGCCTCCGGTCACGAGCAGGGCCCGCACCCCGCGGTCGATCGCGTAGTGCTGGACCACCGGACGGTCGCCACAGACGACGAGGTAGCGGTCGATGTTCCCTTCGCGGGTCGCCGACTTGAGCCTCCGGTCGATCGTGGCCTGGGAGGATGCCCCGACCAGCATGATGAGATCCTCCTGGCTCCGTCCCTCCGGCAGGGGCGCCCCGACCGACTCGGCGCCGAGGGTTTCCGTGATCTTCGCCAGCGAAACGTGAACCGTCCGCGTCATCATCTCCGATCCATCGCCCGGAAGAAGCAGCTCCAACAGATCACGATAGCGCAGCATGCCCGTGGCTCGCCCTTTCCCGTCGGTGACCGGAACGCAGCGGACGTCGTGATCGAGCATCGACCGGTAGGCTTCGAAGAAGGTGTCCGACGGATTCGCCAGGACGACCTCGCGCTGGCAGATCATCGCCGCCGTGGCCCGCACGTCGGTGACGAGCAGCGGTTCCTCGACCCCGGCCTTCTCCAGCACCCACGCGGTCCGCGGCGGGATCGCCCCGCAGCGGGCGGCGACGGCATCGGGATCGCCGGTGCGGCGCAGCAGCTCGGCATGGCCGATGGCCGAGCAGATCGCATCGGTGTCCGGGTTGCGGTGGCCGATGACGTAGAAAGGCAGGCGCGGGGAGTCCATGTCACATGCGCTCCGGACAGCGGATTCCCAGCAGCCCGAGGCCATGGCTCAGCACGCGTGATGCCAGCTCGCACAGCGCCAGACGGCTGTCGCGGGTGGCCGAATCGCCCGCCTTGAGCACCGGGCAGGCCTCGAAGAACGAATGGAAGGCCCGCGCCAGCTCCAGCAGGTGGTTGGCCAGCAGGTTCGGTCGGTGGTCGTCGAGCACCGTCGGCAGCAGCTCCCCGAAACGCAGTGCGAGGCGTGCCAGATGGATCTCCTCGGGAGCCTCCAGCAGGAGGTCGATCGCGGCGGAATCGAAGTCGCCGTCGAGCTTGCGGAAAATCGAGCGGATGCGGACGTAGCTGTATTGCAGGTAGGGTGCCGTGTCGCCCTGGAGGGCGAGCATCCTGTCCCAGGAAAAAACGTAGTCGGTCATCCGGTGCTGCGACAGCTCCGCAAACTTCACCGCGCCGATGCCGACGATCTCCGCGACCTCGCGGGCCTCGTCGTCTCCGAGTTCCGGGTTCTTCTCGGCGATGGCTTTCGCGGCCCGCTCGACCGCCTCGTCGAGCACGTCGACGAGTTGCACGTTGTCGCCCGAGCGCGTCTTCATCAGCTTGCGATCCTCGCCGAGGATCGAACCGAAGGCGATGTGATGGAATCCGGCATCCTTCCCCCAGCGGCGGCAGGCGTCGAAAATCTGGCGGAAGTGGAGCTGCTGCGGTGCGCCGACGACATACCAGATCTCGTCCGCCTTCCACTCGTCGATGCGGTACTCGACGGTGGCGAGATCGGTGGTGGCGTAGAGGAAGCCACCGTCCGCCTTGCGGATGATCGCCGGGTTGTCCGACCAACCGTCCTCGCGGTGGATCCGGAACGGATCCTGGTCATCCGGGAGCCCGCCCCCGGAGAACACGCACACGGCTCCCTGGTCCACCCGGGCGAGGCCCTTCTCCAGGAACTCCTCCACCAGGCCGGCGAGACGGTCGTTGTAGAAGCTCTCGCCAAGCCAGTGGTCGAAGGACACGTCGAGCCGGTCGTAGATCCGCTGCAGGCCCTCTTTCGACAACTCGACGCAGCGCCGCCAGATCGCGAGATTCTCCTCGTCGCCGGCCTGGAGTTTGACCAGCTCGGCGCGGCATTCCGACATCACCGTCTTGTCCTCCCTGGCCTTCGCGTTGACCTCGCGGTAGACCCGCAACAGCTCGCCCACCGGATCGCTCTCCAGCGCCGCCTGGTCGAGGTTCGTCTTCCAGCCGCGGAGGATCATGCCGAACTGGGTGCCCCAGTCGCCGATGTGGTTGTCGCGGATCACCTCGTAGCCAAGGAAGGCGGCGATGCGCGACAGCGAGTCGCCCAGGATGGTCGAGCGGATGTGGCCGACATGCATCGGCTTCGCCACGTTCGGCGCGGAGAAATCGACCACCACCCGCCGGCCGGCTCCGGTCCGGGGAACGCCCAGGCGTTCGTCGCCCAGCAATTCCCCCGCCTTGCGGGCGAAGGCCCGGGGATCGATGCGGAAATTGATGAAGCCAGGTCCGGCAATCTCCGCCTGACCCAGTTCACCGAGGTCGAGAACTTCAATCACCTGTTCGGCCAGCGCCCGGGGATTGGTCCGCTGTTGTTTCGCCAGAGCCATGGCGGCATTGCTCTGGTAGTCGCCGAAACGCAGATCGGCGGATGCCACCACCGGCGCCGGGACCCTCTCGCCCGTGACCTTCTCGAAGGCGGCCGCCAGGGCGGACTCGATTTCCTGCTGCAGCGTCATGGGCGAAGTCAGGCGACGTTGTTCGCCGCCTTGCCAGCCAAAATGTTCAGAATATCCGAGCGGCTCCGCGCTTCCCCGAGCTGTCGGCGGATCTCGCAGTTGGTGAACATCTTCGCGATCGCCGCGAGAGTCTGAAGGTGGAGATGGTAGTCCTTCTTCGGAACCACGAACAGGATCACGAAGTGCACCGGGCAGTTGTCGAGCGCCTCGAAATCGACCCCCTCCTTCGACCGCCCGAACACGGTGACCACCTCCTCGAGCTTTTCCGAAAAGGCGTGGGGAATCGCCACGCCGTAGCCGATGCCGGTGCTGACCTGTTCCTCCCGCTCACGCAGGGAGCCCACCACCTCGTCGCGCAGTTCGGCCGGAAGCTTTCCCACCTCCACGAGGTGGTCGACCAGTTCTTCGATCGCCGGGATGTGCTCATCGGCACGCATGTCGAGGAGGACCTGGTCGGGAGTCAGCAGGGAGGCGAGCTTCATGCAGGAACCGGCGGCGCGGGCGGCCGGCCGGGGCGGGTGCTTAGCTCCGTGGCCGGAACGATGCAAGAGGCTTTTCCGTGAACGGCACGGGGGTTGACGCTTGTCCCGGCTGGCGGAAGTCCCCTAGCCTGCGCCCAACCCATGAGTGCTTTCCCGCTGCGAGTCCCGGCCCTGCTGGCCTGCCTGGTGCTGTGCCAATGCGCCGGCTCCCTCGGGTCGGGCAACATGGGAGGGCCCACCGTCGAGGAACGCAAGGCCGCCATCGCCGCCGAACCCGGCGGCGACCACTACATCGGCCGCCGCTATTTTGTCGAGAAGACGCGATTCTGGGGATACCTGCGGCGCCCGAAGGAGCCATGGAGCAAGGCCAGGCTGGTCATGATGCGCGAGGACAAGAAGCGCCAGCCCGATCGCCTGCCCGAATATGGCGACGGCCTGCGCTACGGCTACGACCAGAACTAC
>CALGOH010000277.1 GCA_937957985.1 uncultured Verrucomicrobiae bacterium | reverse complement strand
CACGTCGTAGGTGTTGTAGTAGGCACGCTTGCGGTAGTTGGTCCACCCGGGCACGAACCACGCGTCGCCGGTCTTTTCCCCGTTCACGTGCAGCTCATGGATCCCGAGCGCGGTGGCGTGGGCGATGGCGCTCACCACTTTCCTCCCGGGCTCGAACTCCGTCCGGTAGTAGCGGGCCGGCGGCAGGTGGAGCTTGTTGCGCTCCTTGTGGAACGGGGTGTTGTCGTCGAACGCGATGTAGGGCGCCTCCGGTTCGCCGTCCATCACCCCGGTGACGAAGTGCTGGACGTCGCTCCACTCCGAAACTCCATCCGCGGACCACGTGCGAACCTTCCAGTAGAGGCTGCTTGATGACGGCAGCGGCTTGCCGTGATAATAGACCTGCGCGAGGGGGCTCATGGACCTGCCACTGTCCCAAAGATCCGCCTTCCCCGGACTCAGAAGCTCCCGTTTCGTCGCAACCAGCACCTGAGACGCCGTCTGGCGCAGGCCCGGCTCATCACCCTCGAGACGCCACGAAAGGCGGGGATTCGGATCATCGATTCCGATCGGCCCGGCGCGGTGCCCGACCGCAAGATCGGTCGTCATGTGAGCGTGGACAATCGGGGCAATCAACAGGATAAGAAGTACGAATCTCATGGTAGGCAATCAGTCCAGGGTTGGGTCGAGCTTCGGGGGGTCCGGACCGCCGGGCTTGGCAGGTTGCTCGGGCGGTGGCGCCGTCGGCTTGATGTTCAGATCCGGGATGGCGTATTCATGGTGCCGACCGAACCAGACCTCCCATCCGGCGGGAAGGTTCACCGCATCGGCCAGCGGGCGGGCCGCGAGATAGGTGTCGAAGGAGTCCGGATGAACCCGGAACATCAGCACCGCGTCCCTGACCCTCGCCAGGGACTTCACCGCCTGGTGGAACGGTGATCCCGGCTGCCGGAGTTCGTCGGTCGTGGTGCCTCCGCTGGCCGCGTTCGGGGTGATCCGGATCCTGAGATGACCCCAGTGGGGCTGCGAGATCAGCTCCACCTTCTGTCCCCGGCGGTTTCCCCAGTCGAAGCCCTTGAAATGATTCATGATCCTGCCGGCTCCGTAGCGGTAGACATCGGCTCCGGGACGCTTGATCCGCTGCACCTCCCAGTCGTTCTTTTCCCTCCGGAACTCGCGATCGAACAGATCCAGGGGGGTGAACGGATCGATGAGGTGGACCCGTCCACCGAAGGCATAGGCGTAGTAGATCTTCGCATCCTCCGGGATCGGGCGGCTGGCGGGGATCGTCACGATGTCCGGCTTCGTCTGCTTGACCGGGGTCGCGTCAAGCATCGCCTCCAGCTTGGCGATCTGCTCCTGCAGCTTGTCGGTCTCCGTCTTCTCGGTGTCACGCTCCTGCCGCAACCGCCGCTCCAACTTGAGCACCTCGTCACGCTCCGCGAGCAGCTTCCTGTTGTCGCCCAGCTCCTTCTCCAGCAGCGCGAGGCGCCGCTTCTCCTCCTCGATCCGCCTGGGATCGGGCGCCGCCTCTTCGAGGATCCTCAGGCGGTTCTCCCGCTTGTCCTCCAGCACCGCAACCCGCTGCCGTGCCTGCTCGACCTCCTCCGGAGTGGCGGGCTTGAGATCATCAATGAAGCGCTGGACCGTCTGGGAGACATCCGCCTGCACGAGGATCAGCACGAGGATCAATACGGCGACCACGTTGGTCATCGCGTCCATCAGCGAGTCGAGGCTGACTCCCCCTTCCGATCGGTTGCGTCGTCGGCGGGCCATGACTTCAGTCGAAGAGCGAGAGGTCGATCGGACCGTTGTTCGGGAGCGGCAGCTTGCCGGTCCGCAGCTCGAAACGCTCGCGTGCTTCGTGGGCCGCCCACCGGTAGGCCGGGAACCCTTCCTTGCGGATCAGGTAGAGGACCATCGGATCGCGGGACTTCTTCACCCGCGTCAGGAAATCGCGATACTCGGCGCTGTTGGCGATCGCGCCGGTCGTCACCCGCACCGGCTTCCGCCCCTTGTCGAGAAGGTTGAGGCCCGTCGAGTGGCATTCGACGAAATAGATCGTCGAGGCCTTGTACAAGCTCGTGCCTCCCGGACGCACCTGCACCGATTTCGGTGGTTCCGGTGCCTCCTTCCGTTCCTTGATCTTGCGCTGGAGTTCCTCCACCCGTTTCACCAGGGCCGGCTGCTCCTTGCGCAGCGCCGCCAGTTCCCGCTTGAGCAGTTCGGCGACCTTCTGGAGTTCCACATCCGATTTCCCCTTGGCCTTCGACAACTCCTCGAGCTCGTCGCGCAACACGATCTGCCGGTCCTCCAGTTTCTCAAGCTCGGCGGCGCTGGCCCGCTCGGTCTTCATCCGCTCGTCGAGTTTCGCGATCTCCCGCTCGAGCTTCTTCGCCTCGGCGGTCAGGTCGCGACGGACCACCGCCCGCGCCATTTCCTCCTCGGTCCTGCCCTCCTGATCCATCTCCTTGAGACGGCTCATCACGCTGATCATCAGTGTCAGGATGCCGATCAGGCACGCGAGGATGCTCATGAAGGGAAACAGCGAAACCCCTCCGTCGTCGGCGATCCTTCGTCTGCCCATGACTCTCCTATCGCTTGAACAAGCCCTTCCGCTTCCTGTCGGGGTTCGGCAACTGCTTCTCCCCGAGGTCCCTCAGGGCCCGGTTCATCAGGTCGATGCCGTTGGCGAGGTTCTCGAAGGTCCGGTTCAGCTCGCGATCGGAGCGGATGAAGATCTCGCTGCTGGTGTCGGAGAGCTTCCTCACCGCCTCCTCGAAACCCTTCTCCACCGTGGAGCGATGCTCGTCGAGCCCCTCGCGCAGCGCCTTGCCGCTTTCCGAGAGCTGCCGGGTGCTTTCGTTGAGGTTCTCCAGAAAGGTCTCGTGGGCGTGGGCCAGCGACGCGACGAGCTGCGGAATGCTCTCCGCCTTCTCCAGGAGCTTGTCGGTTCCGGCGTGCTTGCTGTCGTTGAGCTTCGGCAGGACCTTCTCGTTGCAGAAGGCATCGATGATCGTGAGCGTTTCGTCCTCCTTCTTCTGCACCGCCGCCATCGGAAAGCTCATCAGGATGCTCAGGATCAGGCCGAGCAGCGTCGTGTCGAACGCCAGACCCAGTCCGCCGGTGAGGTTGTTGATCGCCTCCTTGAGCGCTTCCGGATCGGTGTTGTCGCCCATCGAGAGCGATCCGACGGCCGTGGAAAGCCCGATGACCGTGCCGATGAATCCCACGATCGTGATCGCCCAGAGGAACACCTTCAGCAGCGCGTAGGAACCGGTCGAGCGGTTGGCGTCCAGTTCCGACTGGGTGTTGAGGAAGGTCGCCACTTCGGTGTTGTTCGGCCTTGCCTCGAAGAGTTCGAGCGCCTTGCGGATCCGGTTCACGATCAGGCTGTCCCGCAGGCTCAGCGGCGTCTTGTAGATGTTGTCGATGAACCCGGAAACGGTCTGGCGGTTGATCTCCCGTCCGAGACGCTGGGGAAAGAGGTCAAGCAGTGCCGCCCGCTCCTGGCGCTGGTTCATCCGCCATTTCATCGCGAGGATCGTCAGCCCCCAACAGAAGAGGAAGGTCTCGGCGTAGTTCACCCAGCCGCGGTCGAGGAAGATCGACCCGACCCGCGTGTCGCGGAAAAGCGCCATCAGCCCGAGGAACATCGCCGTGACCGCCACCGCGATCCCGAGGCTCGCACCGAAGTTCGGATTGGCGTGGTCCTTCTCGTGCCATCCCTTGCGCTCGGGGCGCGATGCCGAGTCCGACTTTGCGGAGTCTTCATCCGGCGGGGCGACGGTCAGTTTGCCCTTGCAGGCGGGACACTGGACGGTCTGGCCGAAATGCTCGGGTGCGATGTCGAGCCCGGTCTGGCAGTGGGGGCAGTTGATCAGCATGGGTTGAAGCGCCGGGCGCCGGTTCTGTTGGACGGTCTTCTTTTTGCAAGTACGTCGCCCCGTCACAAGAAGTTAGCTACCGCGTTCTTCCGCTCCTGTCGGCGCAGGATCAGTTTCAAACCCAGCGTAATCCCATCCATGACAATCCGATCCATCCGGCTCACGGCCGCGTTCCTGCTCGGCATCACCTGCCTCACCCCTCCGGCCGCCGCCGCTCCGCGAAACGTCGTCCTCATCCTCGCCGACGACCTCGGCTGGGGGGAACTCGGCTGCTACGGTCAGCAGAAGATCCGCACTCCCCACATCGACCAGCTCGCCGCCGAGGGCACCCGTTTCACGCACCACTATTCCGGTGCTCCGGTCTGCGCGCCCGCACGCTGCGTCCTGCTCACCGGCAAGCACCTCGGCCACGCCGAGATCCGGGGCAACCGGCAGGCGCACCTTTCGTTCCCCCGCTTCAAGGAAGGCCAGCATCCCATCTCCGCGGCAACGGTAACCCTCGCCGAGGTCTTCCGCGACGCCGGCTTCGCCACCGGCGCGATGGGCAAGTGGGGCCTCGGTCCGGTCGGCTCCTCGGGCGACCCCAACTCACAGGGCTTCGACCTGTTCTTCGGCTACAACTGCCAGGCCGTCGCCCATTCGTTCTATCCCCGCTTCCTGTGGCGGAACGACCGGCAGGTTGAGATCAATCCACACCCGATCCCCGGCCACCGCAAGCAACCGGAGGGCAAGGTGCGAATGGAGGACTGGATCGGCGAAACCTATGCCTCCATCCCGATCCGCGACGAGGCCCTCGCCTTCATCCGCCGCAACAAGGACCGCCGATTCTTCCTCTATCTTCCCTTCACCGAACCCCACGTCGCGATGCACCCGCCCGTCGAGTCAGTCGATGAGTATCCCGGGGAATGGGACGACCGACCCTACCGCGGACAATGCGCCTACCTTCCCCACCCGCGTCCCCGAGCCGGCTATGCGGCGATGATCTCCGACCTCGACCGGCATGTCGGCGCGGTGGTCGATGAACTCCGGACCGCCGGCATTCTCGACGAGACCCTGATCATCTTCACCTCGGACAACGGCACCACGCACCGCGGCGGCAAGCCGGACGAGAAGCAGTTCGGCATCGGCGGGGTCGACGCCGACTTCTTCAACTCCACCGCCGGACTCCGCGGCTTCAAGGGCAGCGTCTATGAAGGCGGCCTGCGGGTGCCGATGATCGTCCGGCTGCCGGGCACCGTGCCCGCGGGAGTCACCAATGACACCCCATCGTATTTCGCCGACTGGTTCCCGACGCTTTGTTCCGCGTTCGAACTCGAGAACACCACCGCACACGACGGCGACGACCTCTGGCCCGCAATCCGCGGGAAGAGCACATCCGCGAACCGCAAGCCGATGGTCTGGATTTACCCGGAATACGGCGGCCAGGTCGCCGTCAACTTCGGCGACATGAAGATCGTCCGGCAGCGCCTCAACTCCCGCAAACCGGGACCCTGGGAGGTCTACAACCTTGCCGATGATCCCGGTGAAACCACCAACATCGCCGACGAGAACCCGGACATCGTCGCCAGGGCGATGGCGATCCTCAAGAAGGAGACGGACTCCAATGAGCTCTTCCCCGTGACCATTCCGGGGGTGAACGACTGAGGCCGCCAATCATCGGCCCTCCCGCACGGAATCGACAGGCCGCCCGGCATGATCAGCCAGACGATCTGACCGGACCGGCGCTGGGATGGAGAATCCCGTCCGATGGGCCTGCCTCAATGAGGGAGCCTCCGTGCGTACGGTGGCCGGGTAAGAATGATTGAAATGTCACCGCTGATCCGCAGACAATCCGGCGGATTGCGAGACCGATCGCGAAGCCCACCCGCAAACCCCGCCCATGGAGCCCCTCACCCTCACCACCTTCATCCTTTTCTTCGTGCTCGTGGTGGGATTCTCCATGTGGAAGAGCCGACGCCGCCCCGGGGTCGTCGAGGACGAGTCGGGCTACTTCCTCGGCGGCCGTTCCCTCACCTGGCCGATCATCGGCATCTCGATCGTGGCGGCCAACATTTCCTCGGAGCAGATGGTCGGCATGGCCGGGGCCGGAGCCGCCGAACAGGGGCTTGCCGTCGCCGCGTGGCAGCTCATGGGCTCGGTCTTCATCGCCCTCATCGCCATCACGCTGCTGCCGCGGTTTCTACGGGCCGGCATCTACACGATGCCCGAATTCCTCGAATACCGCTACGATGCCCTGACCCGCAGCGTGATGGCGGTCATCACGGTCGTCATTTACGTCGGCGTGCTCCTCACCGCGGTCCTCTACACCGGGGCGACCGCCCTCAAGATCCTCGTCGGCATCCCGATGGAACAGGGTGTGTGGATCATCGGCGCGATCGGCACGCTTTACGCCGCCACCGGCGGGCTCAAGGCCATCGCCTACGCCGACCTCATCCAGGGCCTCGCGCTCCTGATCGGCGGAATGATCATCTTCTTCCTCGGCCTCAACGCCTCGGGGGGCTGGCAGGAGTTCTCCGCGAGCAACCCGGACAAGCTGAAGCTCCTGCTCTTCGAAGGTCATCCGGGATACGAAGCACTGCCGTGGCACACCGTCTTCAGCAGCATGTGGATCGTGATGATCTACTACTGCGGGCTCAACCAGTTCATCGTCCAGCGCAACCTGGCGGCGAAGACCCTCAAGGACGGCCAACTCGGCATGATCTTCGCCGGGGCCCTCTGGCTGCTCGTGCCCTTCGCGATCGTGATGCCGGGCATCATGGCCGCGAATCTCTTCCCCGAGCAGATCGCCGAAAAGGCCGACGGCGCCTATCCCATCCTGATCAGGGAACTCGTCGGCCCCGGCCTGCGGGGATTCGTCTTCGCCGCCATCGCCGGCGCGATCGTTTCGACTCTCGCCTCGCTGCTCAACTCCTCCTCGACCATCGCTTCCATCGACATCTATCAGCGGCTCATCAAACCGAAGGCGTCGGAGAGGTCGATCATCACCCTGGGCCGGATCCTCACCGTGGTCTTCGTCGTGATCGGGTGCATCACCGCCCCTCTCCTCACCGACGGCGTCTTCACCTTCATCCAGCAGTTCCAGGGCTTCATCTGGCCCGGCGTGGTCGCCGCCTTCCTCGGGGCCTTCGTCATTCCCCGCGCGCCGGCCACCGCCGGCCTGACCGCCCTCATCCTCGGCCCCGTCGCCTACTCGTTCTTCCAGTTGGCCACGAAACAGGGCCTCTTTTCGAACATCCTCGGCCGACCCCTGTTCGAGATGCACTACCTCACCCAGGTCCTGTGCGCCTTCGGCATCGTCTTCGCGGCAATGATCCTCATCACCCTGCTCAACCCGCTCCCCGAACCGCGCAAGCTCCCGGTCCGCGAGGAGATCGCCCTGAGAACGGAGCCGGTCGTCAAGATCGCCGCCTTCGCCGTCATCGCCGGCGTCGCCGCTCTCTTCGTCATTTTCCGATAGCTGACTCCTGATCCCCGAACCCTGACCGCTGTGCCCGTCATCGCCCGCCTCGAGCCCCGCGTCATTCCCACCTACCCGGTGGGCGCTCCCGAGAAGAATCCCGTCTTCTTCGAGAAACGCGTCTATCAGGGCAGCAGCGGCAAGGTCTATCCCGTCCCCTTCATCGACAAGGTCCATGATGAACCCGTCGACGTGACCTATCGGTCGGCGCTGCTTGAGAACGAATACGTCCGCCTCGTGATGCTTCCCGAGATCGGCGGACGCATCTTTCTCGGTCAGGACAAGACCAACGACGACTACGACTTCTTCTACCGCCAGGATGTGATCAAGCCGGCGCTGGTCGGTCTCGCCGGGCCGTGGATCTCGGGCGGAGTCGAGTTCAACTGGCCCCAGCACCACCGGCCCGGGACCTTCATGCCGGCAGACGTCCACATCGAGGAGGAGCCCGACGGTGCCCGCACCGTCTGGATGTCCGAACACGACCCGCTCAACCGCCTGAAGGGCATGCACGGCATCCGTCTGCGACCCGGATCGTCGCGTGTCGAACTTCGTGCGCGGCTCTACAACCGGACGCCCTTCGTCCACACCTTCCTGTGGTGGGCCAATGTCGCGGCCCGCGTCCACGATCAGTACCAGTCCTTCTTCCCGCCCGACGTCCACTACGTCGCCGATCACGCGGTGCGTGCGATGTCGTCCTTTCCCAGCGCGAACAATCCCTACTACGGCATCGACTACCAGAACCGCCCCGGCGCCAACGACCTGTCGTGGTACAGGAACATCCCGGTGCCGACCTCCTACATGGTCTGCCAGACCGCCTTCGACTTCTTCGGCGGCTATGACTTCTCGAAGAACGGCGGCTTCGTCCACGTCGCCAACCGTCACATCGCCCCGGGCAAGAAGCAGTGGACCTGGGGCAACGACCGCTTCGGCTACGCCTGGGACCGCGAGCTGACCGACGAGAACGGACCCTATGTCGAGCTGATGGCCGGCGTCTACACCGACAACCAGCCGGACTTCTCGTACCTGCTCCCCTACGAAACCAGGACCTTCTCGCAGTCGTGGTGGCCGATCCGGCAGATCGGCCCGGTCCAGCAGGCAAGCGAACGCGCCGCCCTGGCTCTCTCCATCCGTGACGACCGCCGGATCGCCATCGGCCTCTGCGTCTCGGAGCCCTTCGAAGGTGAACTGCTCATCTCGATGAACACGGGCGTCCTCGCCCGTATGCCGGTCGCTCTCAAGCCCGGCGAGTCCTTCGAAGACACCGACACTGCCTTCCCCGGCGAAAGCGCCGCCGCACTTGTCGCCGAACTCCGCGACACCGCCGGCGAACTCGTCCTGGAGTACCGTCCCGTCGATGAATCAACCCTTGTCCGCGACCGATCCCTCGCCACCGAACCGCCGGCCGCGCCCGCCGTCGGCTCAAACGACGAACTCTTCCTCATCGGCGAGCACCTCGAGCAGTATCGGCACCCGACACGTCCCCCCGAGCCCTATTGGGAGGAGGCCCTGAAACGGGACCCCGGCGACAGCCGCTGCCACACCTCCCTCGGCAGGCGCGCCCTGCTTCGCGGCGAGTTCGTGAAGGCCCGGGACCATTTCCAATCCGCCGTCGCACGGCTGACCTCGCGCCATCCAAACCCCGTCACCGGCGAGGCCCACTACCACCTCGGGCTCGCCCTGCGTTGCCTGGGCGAAGACGACTCCGCCTACCCGTCCTTCTACAAGGCGACCTGGAACTACGAGTGGCGCAGCAGCGCCTACTACCAACTCGCGACCCTCGACTGCCGCCGTGAGGACTGGACGGCTGCGATCGATCACCTCGACGCCTCGCTGGCCACCAACCGTGACCATCAGAAGGCCGGAACGCTCAAGGCGCTCGTGCTGCGAAAGCTCGGCCGGGACGACGCGGCGATCCACCTTCTCCGGGAGCAACTCGCCACCGACCCCCTCGACCACTGGTCCGCCCACGTGCTCGATGGCGCCATTCCGACCGCCTGCCGCAACGACGCCCAGACGATCCTCGACCTCGCCTTCGACTTCGCCGAGGCCGGGCTCAAGGCGGAAGCCCTCGCACTCCTCGACGCCCATCACTCATCCCCGGTCGAACCGGTCGCCGTCCCCAACCCGCTCGAACGCAGTGCCATGACCCGCTACGTCCGCGCCTGGCTGTCCGAAACGCCCGGCGACCTCGACGCCGCCCGATCCCAGTCCGCCGACCACTTTTTCCCCTCCCGCATCGAGGAAATGATCGTCCTCGAATGGGCGCTGGCACAGCCCGGCGCCGACCCGCTCGCCGCCTACGGACTCGGCAACCTGCTGTTCGACAAGCGCCGCCACGCCGACGCCATCTCCGCGTGGGAACGCGCGGTTGCGGACGACACAACGATCCCTCAGGTTCACCGCAATCTCGGAATCGCCGTCTGGAACCTCCGTCACGACGGCGATCGCGCCGCCTCCTGCTACGCCACCGCGCGCGGGCTCGATCCCCACGATCCCCGGCTCGTCAGCGAGTCCGACCAGTTGGCCCGCAAGCGCAACCGGCCGCTCGACGAACGTCTGGCATTCCTGGAAGCGCACCGCGACCTCGTGCTTCAGCGCGACGATGCCACCGTCGAACTCGCCACCCTCCTCAACCTCAACGGCCGGGCCCGGGATGCTCTCGATCTCGTCCTCTCCCGCCGATTCCACCCATGGGAAGGCGGCGAAGGAGCGGTGCTGCGTCAATACACCCTCTCCCGGCTCCTCCTCGGCCAGCACGCCCTTGATCAAGACGATCCCGAGGAGGCACACCGGCAGTTCTCCCTCGCCATGGAGACACCCGACTCCCTCGGCGAGGCCTACCATCCACTGCAGGCGAGGGCGGACGTCAACTACTGGCTTGGCCGTAGTTTGAACTCGCTGGGCCGGGACGACGAGGCCACCGCCGCCTACGAGGCCTGCGCCTCCGAGTCCGGAGACTTCACCGAGATGGCCGTTGCCGAGCACTCACCGCTTTCGTGGTACCGCGGGCTCGCCCTGCGCGAGCTCGGCCGGGAGGCGGAAGCCCGGGTCGTCTTCGATGGCATGCTCCGACACGCCGAAGAGCGAAAGGCGAAGCCTGCGACCATCGACTATTTCGCCACCAGCCTGCCGAACCTGCTCGTCTTTGACGAGGATCTGAAAGCCCGCCGCGACGCCGAGGCCGACCTGCTGTCCGCCCTGGCCCACCACGGGTTTGGCGATCCCGAGGCCGCCCTCGATGCCCTGGCCCGCGTCACCGGCTTTGATCGGGCGCAAATTTACGCCGTGACCCTGCGTAGGAAACTCATGACCCATTGAGAGCACCGCGGACTCCCAGCCCCGACAGGGGCGTAGGCCCGTAGCCACGGGGTTCACCCCGTGGAATCGTTTTCGGAGATCTCCAGCCCCGACAGGGCGCAGGCAAGTTCCGCCACCCCCGATGACCATCATTTTACCATGCCCGGCACCTACACCGCTCTTCACTACCACCTGATTTTCTCAACCAAGTATCGCTTCCCGATGGTCCAGGAAGAAATCACCCCCAGACTCCATGAATTCATGGGCGGCATCGTGAGATCTCTGGACTCCATGCTTCTGCAAGTCGGTGGCATGCCCGATCACATTCATCTTTTGGCGCGGATCCCGCCAAAACACGCCCTGTCCGACTTCATGCGGGTATTGAAGTCGAAATCCTCGGGCTGGATTCACGAGAACTTTCCCGCCGCCTCGAAATTCGCGTGGCAAGCAGGCTACGGGGCCTTCGCCGTCAGCAAGCAAGTCCGACATCCCGAAAGTTGCGGAATACATCCGAAACCAGGCGGAACACCATAGGAAACTCAGCTTCAAAGACGAGTTCCGGAAGCTCTTGGAGGTTCATGAAATCCCTTTCGAAGAAAAGTATCTGTGGTGACCCGATCCCCGCCTGCGCCCCTCCGGGGCTCGGGGAACTCGGGTGCATCGAATCCCCCGGGGTCAACCCCGGGGCTACGTGCCTGCGTCCCTCCGGGACTCCGTGCAACATCCCGCCTCCCAACACCCCGCCCCCCAATAGCTGAGGGACTCCGCGAACCAACGCCGCCATCTCACCGGGCCATCAGGGGCCCAACTTTCTCCTTTTTCCTTTCCACTCGACCACCGCCACTGCGATCCGACATCTCCATGAAACACCTCCTACCCATTTTTCTCCTCCTCGCCGCCGCCCACGCCGCCGACACGATTTCGTTGGCAGGCGAGTGGCGCTTCCAGGTCGATCCCGAAAACGTCGGCCTCGCCGCCAAGTGGCAGGAGACGACCCTGGAGGACACCATCCCGCTTCCCGGCACCACTGACGAGGCGAAGAAGGGAATCGAGCAGGACGAGGCTCCCATCGACCGCCTCGCACGACCGTGGTACTGGAAAGGGGCTGCCTGGTATCAGCGCGACTTCACCCTTCCCGACGACTGGCAGGGTAGGCAGATCACACTCTTTCTCGAACGAACCAAGCACTGCCAGGTCTGGCTCAACGGTCGCTATTGTGGCTGGGACGACACGCTCAGCGCACCTCACGTTCACGATCTCACGCCTGCCATCCGCCGGGGCAAGAACACCCTCACCCTGCTCATCGACAACTCGAGATTGCCACCGGTAGGTCCCTCCCACCAGATCGACGAGCGCACCCAGACGAACTGGAACGGCGTGGTTGGGAACATCGAGCTACGCGCCGACGATCCCGTCTGGATTGAGGATGTTCAGGTCTACCCCAATGCGACGAAGAAGGAGGCCAAAGTCCGGGTCGTCATCGGCAACTCGACCGAGCAACCCGCCAATGGTGAACTCAAGCTCACCTGCCGGAGCGAGGGTGTGCTGAGCGGCGACCCCGCCGGGTTCGCGCCGATGACCCTCGATCTCGAAATCAAGGAGAGGGAAAAGGTGGTGGAGTTCACCTACCAGCCGGGTGCCGAGGTACCGCTTTGGGATGAATTCCAGCCGGCCCTGCTGCAGCTCGACCTCGAGCTCTCGACGACGGCCGGCGGCTCCGACTTCCGGGATGCACAGTCGGTTCGATTCGGCATGCGTGATTTCCAAGCCGACCGCAACCAGCTCAAGGTCAACGGCACCGCCATTTTCCTCCGCGGCCGCCTGGACTGCGCCAATTACCCGCTGACCGGCTACGCCCCGATGGACAAGGACGAATGGCGGCGCATCTACGGCATCCTCCGCGAATGGGGCCTCAACCACGTTCGATTCCATTCCTGGTGTCCACCGAAGGCAGCCTTCGAGGCGGCGGACGAGATGGGCTTCTATCTCCAGCCCGAGCTCCCCAACAAGCGCAGTGGATTCAACGCCCCGGAGGACCTGAACGCCGCCGAGCGCAATATCGACCGCCTCGACGTCGAATCCACCGACACCGAGACGAACCTCTACGACTACGCCAAGCGGGAGGGAGAGCTGATCCTCCGGCACTTCGGCAACCACCCTTCCTTCGTCATGTTCACGCTGGGCAACGAACTGGGCCGCAACCAAGGCATGTTCGAACTCGTGGCCCACTTCAAGGAGCTCGATCCCCGCAAACTCTATGCGCAAGGGGCCAACAACATGCACTGGAAGCCGAGCCTGGCCGAGGGCGACGACTTCTGGGTGATCGGCAAGGTGGAGGACGATGGGCGCCCGATTCGTGGATCGTTCTACATCCACGACTACCGGCACGGCCCGGTGGACACCCACCCCCCCGGCACGCTCGACGACTTCAGCGAGTCGATCCAAGGCGTTCCCGTCCCCCTGATTGGTCACGAAACCGGACAGTACCAGGTCTCCCCCGACTACCGCGACATCGAGAAGTTCACCGGCGTGCTGAAAGCCCGGAACTACGAGATCTTCCGCGAGCGGATCAAGGAGGCCTGCATGCTCGACCAGGCCGAGGACTTCGTCCGCGCCTCGGGGGCCCTCTCGGCCATCTGCTACCGGGAGGACATCGAACTCGCGCTCCGCACGCCGGGCTTCGGTGGTTTCCAGCTCCTGGACATCATGGACTTCCCCGGCCAGAGCACCGCGCTGGTCGGCATGCTCAACGTCTTCATGGAGTCCAAGGGAATCATCGAGCCTGAGAAATGGCGGGAGTTCTGCTCCGAAACCGTTCCGCTGCTCCGGATCAAGAAGCACGTTTGGACCAGCGATGAGATTCTCACCGGAGGGGTCGAGATTGCCCACTTCGGTCCCGAGGATATGGCGGAGGCGGTGGTGAAATGGGAGATTATCGACAGCCGGGGGAAGACGCTTTCACACCACCGATTCGATCCGCGCGTCGTTCTCACCGGCGGCCTGACCGAGATCGACCTCTTCGTATGGCCGCTGGCGCAGGTCACGGGACCCGAGCGGCTCAACCTGACGCTCAGCATCGAGGGAACCCCGTACCGCAATACCTACCCCATCTGGGTCTATCCGCCGGAGGTCGGAACCCAGCCGAGCGAGGGAGTCATGATCAGCCGCAGCCTCCACGACGCTGCGACCCGGGCGCACCTTGCCAAGGGCGGCAAGGTGCTTCTGCTGCCCGAGCTCGACCAACTTCCACAGAGCGTCGGCGGTGGATTCCAGACCGAGTTCTGGTCACCGATGTTCGCCAAGGGGGCGCGCAAGCGGGGACAAGAGGAACCCCCCGGCACGCTCGGTCACCTATGTGATCCCGACCATCCCGCGTTCGACCACTTCCCCACCGAGTTCCACAGCAACTGGCAGTGGTGGCACCTCGTGAAGAACTCACGGCCGGTCATCCTCGACGGCACGCCAAGCGATTACCGCCCCATCGTCCAGGTCATCGACAACTTCGACCGCAACCACAAGCTGGGCCTGCTCTTTGAAACCAAGGTCGGGAAGGGCTCCGTGCTCATCTGCCCCATCGATCTCGACAGTCATCTCGATCAACCGGCCGTGCGGCAGTTCAAGCACAGTCTGCTCAAGTATATGGAATCCGGCCGATTTCAACCGAACACGGAAATCGATCCCGAGCTGCTGAAAACCCTGTTCCCCGGATAAGGTGCTCTGCCCGGCGCGACAGCTACCGCACGGTTCCAGCAATCAGCCCCCCGGCATCCCGTCGATCCGGAAGGTCTCCCCTGCCACCAGTGCGATGGCCCTCGTTCCCGCCCCGCTTCTCACCACCACGGAAGCATCACGGGGACAACGCAGCGTCGCCGTTTCCAACCGACCGTCCTTCCAGTTCATCCCGACCTCCACGCCACCCCTCGCGCGCAACCCTTTCACCGAACCGTCGGGCCACGACCCCGGCAGCGCGGGGAGCAGCTCGAGGATCACCCGGCCACGGTCGTCCGAGCCATGGCTCTGCAGCAGCATTTCGCACACCCCGGCGGTGAGGCCGAAGTTGCCGTCGATCTGGAAGGGCGGGTGATTGTCGAAAAGATTCGGATGAGTGCTGCGGCGCAGCAGTTCGTTGCAATGATGCGCCGCCTCGTCCCCGTCTCCGAGCCGGGCGAAGAAGTTGATCGTCCACGCCCGGCTCCATCCCGTTCCCGCCCCACCCTTCTCGAGGCGGGTGTCGATGGTCTTCCTCGCCGCCGCGAACAGCTCGGGAGTGTCCCGGGTGATCTGGGCAAAGGGATGAAGCCCGATCAGATGGGAAACGTGGCGATGTCCCGGCTGCTGCTCCTGATAGGGAGCGCTCCACTCCAGCAGGCGTCCGTCGGGCCCGATCCCGATCGCCGGCAGCCTCGCCCCGGCCGCGGCGACGCGTTCCGCCAGTCCGTCCTTCACTCCCAGAATCTCCGACGCCTGCACGGTGGCATCGAAAAGCTCGCGCACGATCGACATGTGATAGGTCGATCCGATGGTGGTTCTCACCGCCTTTCCGCTCTCGGGATCGATGTAGGTGTTCTCGGGCGAGGTCGAGGGCACGATCCGCAGCATGCCGTCCGGACACTCGGTCAGGACATCGAGCACAAACTCGCTGGCTCCGGCGAGGATCGGATACAGAGGTTCGAGACGCTGCGGGTCACCGTCGAAGCGCCAGGCGTCGAACAACTGGGCGGACAGCCAGGCGCCGCACAGCGGATCCAGCACGCCGTTCAGGAACTGCGACGACTCGCTGGAAGCGCTCGGCGTGACGCGCCCGAAAGGGTTCGTCGCGTGAAAACAAACCCAGCCGTCCGAACCGTAGAGACGCTTCGCCGACATCCGCCCGCGGGCCGTCAGGGGCGTGAACCAGCCCAGCAGCGGCTCCAGGGTCTCGGGCAGGCCCGCGACCGGAGCCGGCCAGTAGTTCATCTGAAGATTGATGTTGAGGTGGAAATCGGCCTCCCAGGGCGCCCACATCTGGTCGTTCCAGATGCCCTGAAGATTGGCCGGCAGGCGTCCCGGCGCCCGTGAGCTCCCAAGCAGCAGGTAGCGGCCATACTGCGCGGCCAGGGCCACCAGGGCCGGATCCTCGCCGCCCTTCTTCACCGCCGCGAGTCTTTGGTCGATCGGGAGGTCGTCCGGCCCATCGCCAAGGTCCAGTGACAGGCGGTCGAAAAACCCGCGGTGGTCGCGGACGTGCTCGTCCCGCAGTTCCTCCCACGACCTTCCGACGGCCCCCGAGAGGATCTTCCCCGCCACCGAGCCCGGGTTGATCGAGCGGTCGAAGTCGAGCTGGTCCCGGTCATGGTCGGTCGCCGCGGTGAGAAAGATCAACGCGCTGGTCGCATCCTTCACCTCCAGCGAGCCATCCTTTCCGGTCGAGACCTCCCCTCCGGAAACCCGCACCTGAAGCCGTCCCGCGAAGCGCATGTGCTCACCGGCGGGTCCCGAGCCACCCGCATTCGGTTCCGGGCCGCCGTCCTTCTTCGAGACATCGACGACCTGCCCGTCGAGATCGATACGGTCGTTTCCACGGACCGAGACCACCGAGTCCTTCGCCCGATGGAGCCGGACGCCGAAAGAAAGCGAGCCGGGCCGATCGGTCGAGACCCTGGCCACGAGCACGTCGGCCGGCGCGGAAATCATGACCTCCCTGGTGATCGTCGCCCCGCCGGCCCTATAGACCGTCCGCGCGACGGCATCGCGAAGATCGAGCTCCCTCCGGTAGCCGGAGGCCTCGCCGACCTCCCCGAAGTCGAGGACAAGGTCCCCGAGCGGTTGATACGAGCGGAACGACGTCGGTCGCGCCGTCAGATGGCTGATCCCATACGCTTCCGCCTCGGCAGGCTTGCCCGCCATCACCAGGCGCCGGACCTCGGCCAGATGCTTCGGAAAGTCCGCCGGAAATGCCTCGGCCGGCCGGCCGGCCCACAGGCTTTCCTCGTTGAGCTGGATCCGCTCCCTTTCAATGCCACCGAAGACCATGGCCCCGAGGCGGCCGTTTCCCAGGGGAAGCGCCTCGGTCCACTTCTTCGCCGGAGCGTCGTACCACAGGCCCGTCTCATCCGCCCGCGCCCCGGTCAGCAGAGGCAACAACCCGAGCAACATCCATCGGTGTCTCATCCCACCGAGGCCTACGTTTCGGAAAGGAGCGCGCTTTCCGCAAAGCACGTCACCGCGAACCGGGATGACCGGCCGCGAAAACGGCCGCCCCGTCGTCGCGGGCCGGCCGTTTGAAACGGGTGCGGCGGGGCGCGTTACTTCTTCAGCAGCTCGGCCATCTTCTCTCCCATCGCGAGCCCGACGTTCATGTAGGTCTCGGCGTTGCCGCTGTAGTGGCCGCTGGAACTGCCGGGGCCGCCAAGCAGCGGATGGGTGTAGACGAAGCCGATGTTCTCGCCCAACTCGGACGAATACTTGCCGCTGGCGACGTTCTTCATCGCCTGCATGATCACGCCGTGGCCGGATTCGGTGTCGCCCTCCTCGGTCTGGCCGAGCGAGGCCGTGACGAACGGGGCCTTGGGCGCGTCGAAGTCCTTGCGCAGGGCCTTGATCAACTGAACGAGGTGCTTCTCGTAGGTGTTGTAGTAGGCGGGATCGCGCATGTCCTTGTCGCCCTGCCACCAGAGGAATCCGGCAACCTCGTAGCCCTTGGCGCCGGGATAGTACTTGTCGAGCTCGGCGAGCACCTTCTTGGCGTTGCCGACATCGTCATCGTACTGCTTTCCGGCGTACCAGCCGATCGGCTCGGGCGTGGTGACCTTATCCCAGCCGGTGGGCTATGCCTTGCAGCAGCCATACACCGCGGTCTTCCCATCCTCATACTCCCACGATTCACTCCCGGGCGGCAGCAGGTCCCAGCCGAGGCCGCGGTTGCCGATCGAGCTCTTGAGCACCATCACCGGGGCCTCGACGGCGTGGCCGAGCTGCTGGCCGATGCCGATCTCGATGCCGATCTTGCCACCGCTGATGGTGAGCCAGTCGTTGCGGTAAACGCCCATGTTCCCGCGCTTCTGCATCACGGAAACGTTGCGGACGTCCTGGCGGGTGGTCCAGTTGCCGGCGTCATCGACGAGGAACGGATAGAGATTCTTCTCCTTCACCGCATGCTCGAGGGAGCCCTCCTTGTCGGCGGGGCCGACCTTGCCCATCTCCAGGGTGTTGGACTGGCCCATCACGATGAAGACCTGGACGGGCTTGGACATGTCGGCGGGCTTGCCGTCCGGGTCCGGCAACGCCGAATCGGCGGCGGTGGCCAGTCCCGCGAGCGCGAGAAAGGCGATTCCAATGATGCAATGACGTTTCTTCATGGTTTCGGTGGTTGGGGTTGGCTGAGATTCGAGAGCACGAATTCGCCCCTCGGTGGGGCACTACCCACGCAAGCGGCGGAAAATTTCATGGATCCCGGACAGATTTGTCCGGCTCGGGGCTCAGCGGCCCGGACTTTTCGGCTCCCGGCGGGGCTTGCTGCCGCCGGCAGGAGCCGCGTTCGCCCCGGGGAGCCATCCGGAGAGCTTGAGCTTGAGTTCCCGATACGCAGGGTCTCCAGCCAGATTCGTCCATTCGTTCGGATCCGTCTCGTGGTCGTAAAGTTCCTCGCTCCCGTCCCGATACCGGGTGTAACGATATCGTTCGGTGCGGATGGAGTGGTTGTTCCGGCCCTGGGTGGTCAATGCCGGCCGTTCCCACTCGGCCTGCGGGTCGTCCAGGAGCGGAACCATGCTGACGCCATCGACTCCCTCGGGATCCGGAAGTCCGCACAACTCGGCGAGCGTCGGGTAAAGGCCGAGCAGTTCGGCCGGCCGATGACACACCCCACCCGCCGGGATGCCCGGGGCGGAAACGATCAGCGGCACCCGCGTGGCCCGCTCCCAGAGCGCGCGCTTCGCCCAGTGCCTCTTCTCTCCGAGAAAGAATCCATGGTCGGAGTACAGCACCACGATCGTGTTGTCGGCGTGCGGACTCGCATCGAGCGCTTCAAGCAATCGTCCCACCTGCTCATCGGTGAAGCGGACGCAGGCGAGATAGGCCCGCACCGCCTTCCTCCAGTTGCCGCTCTCCACGAACCACTCGTGGTCGGGGCTGTGGGGTGATGCGATCACCTCCGCGGCGATCGACGGCACGTCGTCGCGATCGCCGTCCCGGACGGCGGGCAGGTCGACTTCATTCTCGGGCAACCCGTCGAAGATCCGGCCCGGCGCGTAGAGAGGCACGTGCGGACGATAGAAACCGACCGCCATGAAGAAGGGCTTCGACCGTTTCTCCTTGAGCCGCTCGATCGCCCAACTGGCGTCGGCATGATCCTGAAAATGCCGCTCGTCGCAGTCCTGGGGCCCGAAATCCCACAAGCCTCGCGCCCCATCGGGGCTCTCGGGGATGATCCGCCTGTCGATCGCGAGGCGTTGCCCCGGTCGCGGGCCGACCTCGTCGAAGTCTCCCGGAGGCAACCCCGAAGCATGGTAGATCTTTCCCGTGGTCAGCGTGTGGTAGCCACTGGCCGCGAAGTGTCGTGGCAGCGTGACTCTTCCTCCCAGCGCAGGAACCTTCCAGGGAAAGGGCTGGTTGTCATAGACTCCCGATGTGGAGGGGCGCAGGCCATACATGATGCTCGTCCGCGACGGGTTGCAGATCGGCGCCTGACAGTGGGCGTTGGTGAAGAGCACGCCCCGGTCCGCCAGCCGGTCGATGTTCGGGGTGCGGGTGTCCGGATGACCTTCGAGGCAGCCGACCCAGTCGTTGAGATCGTCGATCGCGATGAGGAGGACATTGGGCCGGGTGCCATCCGGATCCGGTGCGGCGGCTTCATGGACACCCTTCACCGCCTTCGCCTCCGCCTGGCGCTCCTTGAGCAGGCCCCTCATGGCCGACCGCGCTCCGGCGTGGCCGGGATCCCCGGCCACGTTGTCAT